>NZ_KE992817.1:0-50453 GCF_000466485.1 [Clostridium] symbiosum ATCC 14940
TCACACAATGCCCTATCTGGGCGCACTTCCTCCACCTTCATCTTGTCGATATCGGAGACTTTGGCCTTGATAGCTTTCACGGCGGCGGCCTGATCGACTGTCTGCACATGGAGGGTGATGGTCATTTCCGCGTCCAGCTCCAACAGCTCCGCCAGCAGTTTATCGGAAAGCTCCGAGGCAAGAATCTGCAAGTAGGAGGAGGCTCCCCATGTGGTGCCCACCCGGAACAGACGGCTGAACCGGAAGTCAAAGCTGGTGGGCGCGATAAAGTCCTTTGTGGAAAGCCCGGTTTTTGGTATCATATCCCATGAAAAACGGAAGGGGTCATTCCCGCCCGGGTGGAGCTGGCCGTGGAGCAGTTCCAGGCGTTCCAGCCCGGAGAGGGCGGCTGATTTTACGCCCAGCTTCTTAAAATTGTTCATGATATCGGCCTCCACCCGTTCCAGCCTCGCCCGGGCCGTGGATAAATCGTCCACGTTCACGCCGAAGGTCAACAGTTTCGTCCGCACGATTCCGTTGTTGCTTTTGGCTATCTGGTTTTCCAGCATTTCCACGTATTCCTGCCGCACCCCGTTATATTCGTCCTCCTGCATGGAGATGTTGACGCTGTAGCGGCTTTCCGGGCGGCTCCGGTGGTTGATGAATGAGAGCTGGAAGGGGAGGGTGCTGTCAAAGTAATTTAAGCAGGCGCTCCACCCGTCAAAAATGGCGGCCTGATCCTCGGCCTGTGCGAGCTGGTAGTTGATGTCCTCGTATTCTATGGTTTTCGTGTAATAATGGTCGGCCACCCGGCACACGCCGTCCCGGTACATTTCCCGGTAGGGAAGGGTCTGCTGGGCGGTGGCGGGAACCTTCCGCTTTCCGCCGGGAAACAGGCCGCCTTTCCGGTCAGGCTTTTTTCCTGCGGGGCTTTTTCTTTTTTTCTGGTTCTGCAATCGGCTTCGCCTCCTTCTTGAAACCGCTCAATAGAGCATAAAAATTTTCTGTCTGATAGGGCCGCACCCTCGGATATAGGAACCGGGTGCGCAGGATATTCCTCAGCACCTTTTCAAGTGGCAGGCCGTCACGCTCATACATGGCGAAAAAGAAAAACGGGAGCATGAGGCCAATCATCAGGAAAAGGGCCGGGCTGTTTCCGATGGTTCCACGGCTGGACAGGTAGGACGGAATCCCCACCGCCGCCGCAAGGGAGAAACAGATAAGCTGGCGCTTCGTCAAGTTTAAGGCCAGCTTCGTCTTGATTTTGTTTAGGTCTTTTGGTACGGGTACATATGCCATGGGCTGTTCACCTCCTTTGGCACTTCGGGCCATGGTGGCCCGAAGCTATCTGGCCGTCTGCTTTGCGGGCAGGGGCCGTTTCCCTTCCACGGCGGCCTCTCGTCCGGCCTGCCTTGCCCGCCAGTAGTCGGGGTTATACTGTCTGATGGACTGGTTGATGTTTTCCTCAAATTTTTCCTTATCCTTGATACGGTCAGGGATTTTCCACAGCTTTTTATCTAAGAGCTCCCGCAGTACCACGCTTTCCTGTGCGTCCTCCTCAAAACAGATGTAACCGTTCCTCTGGAAACCGCATTTTTTAGCCGCAGTAGACAGGACGGCGGCCACTTCCTTTGCTACCATTGTCCCGCCGTGGCTGGCCGTGCTCACAAGGAACACCCCGGGGCAGAGCGTGTCGCAGGTCTGAACCTTGCCCCACGGGGAGCTTTCCGGCTCATGGAACATGCCGCCTGTCCTCTGGCGGTCGGCCTGCATGAGCGCCGCTTTTTCCAGAATGGCTTTCAGCTCCGGGGACAGGTAGGGATATTCCCGCAGGACACGGACGGCCTCGCCGCCGCACTCCTTCATCAGAAGGGAATAGGCTTCACTGTCAGCCACGGTACAGCGGCCCAACAGCTTTCCATCGTAGTAGCAGGCGGCGTCATAGGCTTGTTTTATGTGTGTCATGGGCATACGCCTCCTTCCTTCACTTCGGGCCACCATGGCCCGAAGTTATCTGTCCTGCCCGCGGCTGGCCTTTGCCTTTGCGGGTTTCTCCGCCTGCGCCTGTTCCGCCTGTTTTGCCCCGGCGGTGAGCTGTTCCTTGATGGAGGGCCGTTCCTGGCCTCCCCGTGCGGCTGCTAATCTTGCCTGCAAATGGTCGAGCTCCGTCGTATAGGCTTCCACAACCGCTTCGTTAAGCTGACTGCGGAACTCCTTCGTGATGGGTTTTGCTACGTCACGGTAGCCCCCGTTTCTGTCCGGCTGGCTGGGCATACCTGCATAAATCCCTTTTTCGCCTTGCAGTATCTTGAAATTCTCCACCACAAAACAGTCGTTGAATTTCACACTGGCAAAGCCAATCAGGTTTTTTACGGGGTCAATGAGCCTCACGCTCACGTCCAGCTTCATGGGTTCCTGTGTAGCGGCGGGTGCGCCGCCTGTCTGTTCCTGCATAACTGTCTCCTTTTCTGAAATGGGGATAAGGCCCCCGTTTTTATACTCGTAGCCTTCTGCCCGGAGTGCGGCATGAGTGTCCGCCGACAGAAGCCTGTATAACTGGATATCCGTGTCTGCGAGGAAACGCAGGGTATCCTCTTTTGTAAATTCCTCGGGGAGCTTTCCAAAGTAGGCCGGGTGGGCCTGCCCGTCCGCCCCCAGCTTGTAGCGTCTCGGCATATGTCCTCCTTCCCGCCTCGGGCCAGGGTGGCCCGAAGTCCTTCTGCCGGTTTAACCGGTGCCGAAGATGGATTTTGACAGGCTCCCGGTCTTAAAGAGAGAAAAGCACAGGAGCACCGTATAGCCGACACAGCGCCAGATGGCTCCCATGGGGTCGCCGTCCGTTGCAATACTCTGAATCAGCACGGCGTAGATTGCCACGCATACCATAATCAGGAGCCCCTGAAAGCCGACCGCGCACAGTGACCGGAAATAGTTCTGCCCCATGTGCCCGGTTTCCCGGTTCGCCACGGTGGAGAAGGGGATAGGGGCAAGGCTGGTCAGCAGGTATATCTCAATCATGCGGCCATAGACAATGACAAATATCACGATATTCAGGGCGGTCATGGTGAACTGGACGAGGAATGACTGGAGGAACAGCCCGAACAGCGGGCCCAGCTCCATCGCCTCCAAGTCCGTGCGCAGGCTGTCCATAATGTCCGGCGTGATTTCCGTGCCGCTCTGGATAAGCCCCGCCGACTGTTGTATCACATGCTGGCTCACGTCAAAGACAGCCAGCACGATATTGAAGGTGTTCGTCAGGATCGTCACGGCCACGAAGGTTTTAAATATCCACTTGAAGAACATCCATGTGTCTATGTCATGGAGGTTGTTCCGGTCTATGAGCATCTGAATGAGCTCATAGGTCATGACGAACGTGAGGATAATCCCAGCGATTGGCAGAACGACCGTTTCCGATATCTGCCGTATCATGGAAAAGACCCCGGCGTTAAAATCCGCCGGGGTCGTCCCAACCTGCGAGGCAATCCCTCCGACCTGCTCATTCACGTTGTTGAAAAGGCCGTCCAGATTTCCCATGATACCATCTACAAGCACACCCTTGAGCCATTCCACGATTGCATTGATGATAGTATCCATATATCACTCCTTTAAATGGGAACGCTTTAGAACAGGCCGGATAAGAGGGGGATAAGCTGTGTGCCAATCAGGACAACACCGCCTCCGGCCATGAGCTGTTTAATTCCCTGTGATTTTGCCGCCGGGTTGTCCGAGCCGTATCCTTCTAACAGGTTGATGACTCCCCACACCGCAAGCCCGGCCCCCAGGGCGATAACGAGAACCTTTAATATGTCGATAGCAGAGTTGAAAAATTCCATGTGGTTTCCTCCATTTTCTTAGATTGAATCGGTTTTCGGGTAACAAAATAGCCGCCCATAACGGCGGCGCTTCGGGCCAATGTGGCCCGAGGTCACGCAAAGTCGTCACTGTCCATGTCGTCAAAGTTGAGAATGTCAGCTTCTTCCTCTGCGTCTGTTTCCTCTATCTCGTAGACCGTGTATTCGTCCTCCGGTTTTAGTCTCAATGGCCGGTGGCGGAACAGGGTTTCCGAGCGGAAGGCGTTTTTCTTTTTGTCGTACTCGGCTGTCTGATTATAGCTGGGGTGCTTTTTCAAGTCATACTTCGGGCTGTAAAAAGGCGGGAGGCCCCGGAGCTGGCAGATACACATATTTCCGGGCATGGTGGTGATTTCGCTTGTGGTGAGAAGCTCCCGGCCCAGACGTTGCATATTCTGCCCGTAGCTTTCGGACTGTCCCCGGGTGCGGCTTTCTGTCTGCATGGAGATGGTGGCCTTGCCCAGCCAATTTTCAGAAATTTCCTTGATTGTGGAGCTTTCCCGGCCTCCGAGGAAGACGATGGAATCCATATTCCCCATGATTGTCTCGGCGTTGTCCTTATAGAGCGCCTTGCACTGGCTCATGGCCTGATAGAACAGCGTCAGGCTGATTTCGCGGGAACGAATGACGGCCACGATTTTTTCCAGTCCCGGCACCTGTCCCGTGTTGGCTGCCTCGTCCCACAGCACCCGCACATGATGGGGGAGCCTCCCGCCGTACTTGTTGTCGGCCCGCTCACAGAGCATGTTGAACATAGTGGAGAAGGCAAGGGCAACGAGGAAGTTGTAGGTGGTATTTGTGTCGGATATCAGGAAAAACAGGGCTGTTTTTTCATCTCCCAGCATATCAAGCCCCAGCTCGTCATAGGTCATAATTTCCCGGAGCTCCCCAATATCGAAGGGCGCGAGACGTGCTCCACAGCTAATCAATATACTTTTTGCGGTCTTGCCGCTGGCTAATTTATACTTTTTATACTGCCTCACGGCAAAGTGGTTGGGGTTCCTCCGTTCCAACCCGTCAAACATATAGTCAACGGCATTTTTGAAGCTCTCATCATCTTCCCGGACTTCCATGCTGTTAATCATTTCCACAAGGGTATTCATGTTCCGTTCTTCCTCCGGCCCCTCAAAGACGATATAGGCAATCAACGCACAGTAAAGAAGGGTTTCCGCTTTTGTCCAGAACTCGTCCCCGTCTTTGCCGTCCCCTTTGGTGTTGGCAATCAGGGCGGTCACAAATTTCAGCACGTCACTTTCCGTCTTGATGTAGGCCAGTGGATTGTAATGCATGGATTTGGTAAAGTCGATAGTGTTGAACACCCGGAGCCGGTAGCCCTGTCGTTGCAGGAAACGCCCGCATTGTTCGAGGGTGCCGCCTTTTGGATCTACGACCACATAGGACGAATGGGCCTGAAGGAGCTGCGGGGTCAGCCAGAATCTTGTTTTTCCGGAGCCGGACGAGCCGATCACACAGGCGTTTAGGTTCCGGGCGTTGGCCGGGATTTTGGGCCGGGTGTTCAGTGTCAGGAACTCCGTACCTGTGAGAATGACGTTGTTTTTAAATACCGGGTCTACAAAGGGCTTGATATCCTTTGCCGTACCCCAGCGGGCCGAGCCATATTCTTCCTCACGGCGGAACTTTTTTCCCTTCCTGATTTTGGACTGCACAAGCAGGTACATTCCCACGGCCCCGGTAAGCCCCACCAGAAGGTCTAGCCCGCCAAGGCCCGGAAGGTAGTTTTCAAAGGCCGTAGGGAAAGTTTTCATCATGCCTACGAGCTTCGTGCCGAAATCGGCTCCGGCGGCCATGCGGTAAGCCGTCCCCACCTTTGAGAAGAACCAGAATACAAAGAGGTAGGGGAGGTTGGGAAGCACATATTTTCGGATTTTGTCACTCACCGTTCTTCCTTCACCGCCTCTCTGGTTTTCTGGCGCTCCTTCGGCCGGGACTTGATATGCTCTGAAAGGTTCCGTAGCTGGCCGAGGATAGAAGCCTTGTCTTTCCCCTTATTCAGCACCTTGTCACTGTATTTCTGGAACGCCGCCGTCATGGCGTCCGCCTGTCCCGCTTTGAAAAACAGCAGGTAGTGGCCGGGGCTGACCTTATGGAACGCATAGTCTACATGAAATTCCTTTGCTATGCGGTCAAACTGCCGGGGCGCTCCCACGAGGGGCATGGAGTTTTTGGCCCCGTAATGGTTCATCAGCTTTTTCACGCTTTGGCGGCCTTGCGGGGTCAGCGCTTTCTGGTGACGCTTTTTCCCTTCCTCTAAAATCTTCCATATTGCGGAGGCCAGCACCCGGCCTGTGAGCTTTGTTGCCCGGATTGAGAGGGCAACCGTTTTTTGGTTTACTTCGTCCTGCATAATACCTCCTTCCTGTCAGGCTCCCATAAACTCCGGGGGGCCTCTTATCTTTACGGGAGACGGAAAATCTCGGGCCAATGTGGCCCGAGGTCTACCGCTCGGCATATTTGGAGGGCGGGGCCTCTTTTGCCGGTTCCGCCCGTATCTTTTCATTCTGCGTCCGCATGGTGTCTAAGATGGACGGCTTTTTTTCTGCCGCCTGTTCCAGCCGTTCTATCCGGGCGAGGGCTTTTTCCACGCTTTTCTGCATGGAGAGCAGGCTGGAGCGTTCAGCCCGGTAAGGTGCCGCAACTGTTTTTGCCAGCTTGCCCGGGCCTTTTGCCTTTGATACGGCCTCCTTCCCCATCAGGGCCCGGCCTACATATTTCAAATGCCTGCCCGCCTCGTGGTATTCGGCTGAAACGGCTTCGATTTTCGCAAGGGCCTTTTCGTCTGTGGCAATCCCCGCCTGAATGGTTTCCTTTACCCCTTCCAGACCTTCCCGCAGATGGAAGAAGCGGGCCACGCCGTCTAAGGCCGCCGTTCCTCGCTGCTTAAAATCGGCAAGGGCCTGTTTACAGCCCTCTATGATGATTTCTTTCAGCGCGTCAATCTGCACCCTCAACTGGGAAACTTTCGCCTCCAAGGTCTGAACCGACCTTTGCAGGGCGGCCTTTAACGGCGATTGCTTCATTTCCTGCAATTCCTGCCGCATGGCGGTAAGCTCCTGAACCGCACTGGAAAGCTGTTCCTCCAAGTCTGACACATGGCCGATGGCGGCCATGAGATCCTTTGCGCTGGAAAAATTGTTTTCCTTCAGCACGGCCAGCAGTTCCTTTACTTCCTTCTGCTCCGCCAGCCGCTTTTGTCTGGTCTTACTGATAATCAATCACTCCCTTCATAACCTCGGGCCAGCATGGCCCGAAGCCTACCGTTCGGCCTCCTTCTTAGGCGTAAGCGGTTTTTCCTGTCCCGGCTCCTTTGGATATTCCTGCATGGTTTTCAGGATAGACGGCTTTTCCCGTGCCTTTTTTTGAAGCTGGGAAGGACGTTCACCGGAAAGCGGCCGGATACAAGCCAGACGGTCGGCGGCCCAGATCGCGTTATCGGTAAGCTGTCGCTGCCACGCGCCCACGCTGGGGGCCCACCGGAATCCGTTCCCTTTGAGCTCCGTGCGGGTATCGGCGTCCGGTTTCCCGTCAAAAAAGATTTGCAGACGGTTTTCCTGCCGGTTCATCTCCACATGGCCGCCCTCAAACTCCCAGCCGAAAAATTCCGTTTCGGCCCGTTTGCTTAAATCTTCGATTCGTTCCTTTATCCTGCGGATTTCCGCGCTGGTGTTCGTAAGGTCAAAGGGCTTTCTCAGCCAACTGCACCGGGCCATATCCGCCTTTAGCTTTTCTATCTGGTCAGGGGAGAGAAGGGCACAGCCGTCAAGCGTTCCGTGTTTGCGGTAATAGACGTTTACTTCCTTCATAATCAGTTGGGAGCGTTCCAGCCCTTCCAGTTTCTCTTTCAGCTTCGGGACAGCTTCCGGGTCGTCCGCACTGATTCCGCCCATGCCCGTACTGCGGATTTTATCAAGGAGGCCCTGAATATGCCGCCATTCCTCCATGTTGCTGTCACGGGCCCGGTTCTGGTTTTCCTTCTTCCTGATAGGGAAGTTGGCAGGCCCCGCTATCATGACGGACGGAACCCGCGCGTCAATCGCAAACTGCTGGTTCATGTTTTCCGCCAGTTTGCGGGAATAGGTATCAAGCAGATGGTCGATTTTTTCATGGAACATGGGGTCAACCCTTGCTTTCTGTTTTTCCGCCACAGCAGCGGCCTTATCTACAAGGTTGCGGTATTCTGTGGTTGCGCTCCCTTCCTGATAATCATAAAAGCTGTTCATCTCTTTGGCGCGGCGGGCCGCTGTCTCGTTGATTGGATAGTAGTTGATGTTGCCTGCACCTCCTTTGCGGCCTCGGGCCATGCTGGCCCGAAGTCTTACCGTTCCTCATGGGAAGGCCCCGTCTTTTCCTTTTTCGGGGCAGGCGGGGCTTCTTTTAACTGTTTCAGGGTTTCCAGAATGGAATGTGGCGTCTCGTTCGGATAGGCAAATACACGGTGCTCTGCGGGGATATCCTCTGTCCCGTGGTAATACTCGGTGAATCCAAGGGGAGCGGCGGACACATAACCAGCCGGCGCAAAACAGCCGCCTTCGTTGATGGCGATATCGCGGCCGTATGCCTCATAGTCAAAATAGGCCCGTATATCGGAAGGAATATGGATTGTCATGAGCTCGTCCGCATAATAACAGCCTAAAGCCTCCCAAGTCTCTATACCCGGCTGAAAATTGTAAATATTAAGATTTTGAGCGAGATTGATTAAATCTTTCACGCTTGCCGTATGTTTTCCTAAGACAAGGGCGGCTTCATACTTTTCCAGTTCGCCATTATCCCGTACTTCCTCCAGAACATGCGCCAGATGGTTCAGCTCGTCAATATCCTCATATTCATCAAGGTAATCGTACAGCCCCAGCACGTCACTCTCAAAGTTCGTGATGAAGATTTCTGAATATTTCTTCCCGTCTATTTCTATCCGGGAAAGAAGCGCCTGTATTTCCTCCGTGGTGGCTGGGAATTTTAAATATTCCCCGACCTCAACGCCTCTGATGGCATATAAGGCTACATTCGTCAGATAGGCTTCAAATATCATTGGCGTTCCGGCCCTGCTGGTTGACCGTCACAATCCCGTCCAGGGTGGTTGCCGTAATGTTCAGCCGCTGGGCCACGGCAATATCATTCTTCACATCTTCGTCCACAGCGCCGCCGCAGACAACAAGCACCCGGGCCCGCCGGAGCATATCCCGGCGCATGTCAATCCCGTCCTTATGTTCCTCGGGGATAGCGTCATTGATAAACAGCGGCAGATATAGGAGCGGGCAGATAGGTGAAAATCCCGCTTCGTAAGTAATCCGGCAGTATTGGACAGCAAGGGCGGTGTCAATATCCGGCTCCCCGTTCCATGCCGCAGTAATATAAGCTAAAGGTCGTTTCACTGTTTTTACCTCCGTTTCTTCTATAAAAGAGCAGTAGCAGGATAAAGCCCAACCCCTCCGCCCCTTCCCGTGGGAAGGGGAACGGCTCAAAGGAATTTATATCCCCGTCGCTTGACCGCCTTAAAGCATAACCGGGAGAAATCTGTCAAGGGTGCGAAGCACCGCCTACGGCGGCAGGCCCTTGACAGATTTTCCCGGCTATGCTATCCAACAAACGGCGACGGGGAATTATATATCCTTCGAGCTTCGGGGCGTGGGGCTGCGCCCCACGGTCTTAGTCTCGGGTCACACTGGCCCGAAGCCCTGCTTATTTCTCCTTGTCAGCTTTTTTCTCCGGCTTGACCTGTTCCTTCTGCTGTCCCTTCCAATCGTCCAGCAGTTTGATGATCTGGTCTTTCATTTCCCTCGGGGTGGCCTCCGCGCCAAAATATTTCCCCAGCTCTGCACCTGTTAAAATCACTTTGTCTACCTCCTTCTTGTCCTCCATCATAATTCCGTCAATCACGTCACCATTGAGCAGTTTCTTTTCGTCAAGCTCCCTCATGCGTTTGGCCTGTGCCTGTGTGGGGGAAGCCTGCTGGCTGTCAATGGAGACAGCGATATAGTTTTGGTTCTTCTTATTGATATAGGAGAGCTCCACGGCTGTCGTGAAGCCGATTTTCTTATCGTCCACCAGCTTCATTAAGTCGGGAACCAGCTCATTGAGCCGGATAAACCGCTGAACCTGTTTGACCGCCATCTTGTTGCGCTCTGCCACAATCTCATTGGAGCGTTTCCCGGCCTCCTTCGGGTCAACATGGCCCGAAGTCCGGGTTCCCTGATGTTTGATGGCCTCCAACTGCATTTTCAGGGCCTTTGCCTTTTCACTGGGGAGAATTTCCTCACGCTGGTTTAAGTTATCCTCCACCATCTGCGTGATGGCTTCATCATCGGTCAGGTTGCGGACGATACAGGGCATGTCCGTGTAGCCTGCCAGTTCGCTGGCCTTCTGGCGGCGGTGGCCGGATACAATCTCATAGCCGCCGCCCTCCAAGGGCCGGACGATAGCAGGCTGTGTCACGCCCTTGTCCTTGACGCTGGAAACCATGGCCCGCATTTCTTCATCGTCACGCACACCGAAGGGGTGGTTTTTGAAGGCGTGGAGCTCATTCAGTTTCAAATAGACAATCTGTTCCTCTCCCCTGCGGGGTGCCTCCTTTGGCGGCTCCGGGGGCGTGGGTGCCGCCTGTGCCGGGGCGCTGGCACAGGGAGCTCCTTTGGAAACCGGAGCTGTACTTTTGGATTTTCCCGATTTTACGGGCTGTACGGGCTTTTCCATTGTCTCTTTTTTGGGAGCGGCAGTCTTTTTTGTGGGCTCCGGTTTCTCGGCTTTCTTTTGTCCGGTCTTTGGCAAATCAGATATCTTAGTAATAGAAGCGGACTGTTTTTTGCCGGGAGCGGCGGGGCTGGCCTCGGTCTGTTTCTGCTGGGCTTCTTTGACTTGCTTTACAATATCGTCCAGCTTTTTAGAACCAGCGGCTTCTGTTTCCTTCACTTCAACCGCTTTTGTGTCAGCCGCCTTGTCCTTTTCCTTGTCCGGTTGAGCTACAGCCGGAGCCGTGTCCTTGACCTCCTGACTGACAGGCGGGCCGGTGGGAGAGGACTGTTCCTGTAAAGTTTTAGGCTTTTCATCAGCCATGTGTGCATTACCTCCTTTTCGTGGCATGAAAAAAGGCCCAACCATTACGGTCAGGCCCGGTTAAGGGGTTATTTCCTTGCGACAATTTTCGCCTCCTTCCTTTTAGGATAGTAAAAAGGACAGGGCGGGCCTGTCCTCTTTAAGCAAACTAAATATATTCAATCAATGCTATGAAGCAGATATAATCTTTTCATCATACTTGAAAACCGCCAAATCTAAGGCTTTTTGGCTTGTCCACTCGTAAATCTCCCTGATGTTCTCAAATGTTACATCATGCTTAGGTCGGCCGCCTGCGCGGCCGCCCAACACTTTCTTACCCTTCAAATCCTGCCAGGAGAAGTTTTCCTGGGCAGTTCTTCCGACGAGGAAGTTGCCGGCCCGCTGAGTGAGCTGGGCGAAGTTTACGGCGTAATCGTCGGAGCCTTCCTGATACACATAGATGCTGGCTTCCGAACCCATGAAACCGATGTCGGCATCGCCTGAAATCAGTGCGGTCATAACTTTGTCGGCCCCGGCGCCGTTAACCAGCGTAAGCTCGATCCCTTCGTCTTTAAAATATCCCAGTTCGATGGCAGCATACTGGGGAGCATAGAAAATGGAGTGGGCCACTTCATTTAATGTAACCGGGGTAAGGGCATCGGAGGAGCCCCCGCTCTGACAGCCGGTAAGGGAGGCGGCCGCCATGGCGGCTGTCAGAAAAACTGAAACAAATTTTTTCATAATACTCTCCTGTGGATTATGTCTATATGATTTAGGATATTGGAAAAACGGTGGGTTGGTGCCTGTTTTCCCCGTGTTTTATGGAAACAGGATTGTTTTAATTGAATTTTCCCGTTACTTCCTTTATAATAGCGGCTGGGGAAGAATAGCAGAATGCCGGGAGTTTAATTAATTTGCAGGAATGCGGGAGAATGACAGACGGATGGAGAATTATGAAATTATCGTTCTGGATTTGGACGGAACGCTTACAAACCGTGATAAGGTAATTACACCGAAGACTAAAAAGGCTCTGATGGAGATTCAGGAGCGGGGAAAGAAGATTGTCCTGGCCTCGGGCCGTCCGACCGACGGGGTGATGCCCCTGGCGCGGGAGCTTAAGCTGGAGAAATATGGAAGTTATATTCTTTCATTTAACGGAGGAATGATTACGAACTGCCGGACAGGGGAAGTAGTATTCAGCCGTCTTCTGCCGGTGGAAGCGAATGCAAAGATTATCGGGCTGGCAGAGGAAGAGCGGGTGACCATACTCACCTACGACGGCCACACTCTCATAACAAATGACGCTGAAAGTCCCTATTCCAAGCTGGAAAATAAGATTAACAGCATGGAGGTCCGCCAGATTGATGATTTGAAGTCTTATGTGACGTATCCGGTTCCCAAATTTCTGATGATGGATGACGGTGATTATCTTGCCATGGTTGAGCCGAGGGTAAAAGCGGCTATGGGGAAGAATTTCAGCATTTACCGTTCGGAACCGTTTTTCCTTGAGATACTGCCCAGAGGCATCGATAAGGCCCAGTCACTGGCCAGGCTTTTAGAGATACTGGGACTTGACAAGGAGCGTATGATTGCCTGCGGGGACGGCTATAATGATTTGACGATGATCAAATTTGCAGGTCTCGGCGTCGCGATGGAAAATGCGGTGCTTCCGGTGAGGAAAGCGGCCGATTATATTACCATGTCCAATAACGACGACGGAATTGCCCATGTTGTGGAGAAATTCATGCTCCACTGACGAACAGGTAAAAATAAATCAATAAATATATGGACTTTACGACTTTAGTATGTTAAAATTGTAAGGTACTGGTGGTTTACGGAAAGCAAAAATATATAATGAAGAGGTGCTTTTACATGAATAAAAAACTCAAGACAGAAGCGGTTGACCATTTATTTCAGGCGATTCTGACCCTTAAGAGTACGGAAGAGTGCTACAGCTTTTTTGAGGATGTCTGCACAGTCAATGAGCTGCTGTCTTTCTCGCAACGCTATGAAGTGGCCAAGATGCTCAGAGAAAAGAGGACTTATCTGGAAATTGCCGATAAGACCGGGGCATCTACAGCAACAATCAGCCGTGTAAACCGTTCACTCAATTATGGAAATGACGGTTATGATATGGTATTCAAGCGGCTGGAGGATCAGGCTGCGGAGGACAACGAAGCGTAACAATTATATAAATGTAAAAATGAGCGAAAAAGGATCACGGCTTTTAGGGAAAAGCAGTGATCCTTTTTCGTTGACCGGATACAGGGCACGTACTGCGTGCGTTTACCGTATTATACAGCCGTACCGCGTTTGTGCCGGCGGGAACAGCCTTCCGTCTGAAGGAGTATGTGGATGCGGGAAAGACGGAGGGAACAGGCAGCTGTATTTTCTACCGAGCGGCGCTGCTTTCTGATTTTTCCGCTGAGCGCGCATAGAAGTTAGCCAGCACCGCGCCGGAAATATTGTGCCAGACACTGAACACGGCGCCCGGAATCGTGGCAAGAGGGTACTGGGCAAAGTGGGTGGCGGCCAGGGAGGTTGCAAGGCCGGAGTTCTGCATGCCGACTTCAATGGAGATAGCCCGGCATTTGCTTCCGTCCAGCTTAAGCACTTTGCCGATCGAGAAACCGAGCAGGTAGCCCAGCACGTTATGGCAGATGACCACAGCGACAATCAGCAGGCCGCTTGTCAGTATCTTTGATGCGTTAGACGAGACAACGGCGGCGACGATGGCAACAATGGCCGTGGTGGAAATCAGCGGAAGAATTTCTACAATCTGCCGGGTGACTGCAAAGAAAAAGTGATTGATGATGAAACCTGCGGCAATCGGCACGATGACAACCTTGACGATGGACAGGAACATACTTGCCATATTGACGTCGACTCTCGCTCCGGCATAGACATAGGTCAGAACCGGGGTAAGGAAGGGAGCCAGTACAGTGGAGACAGCCGTCATGCCGACCGACAGGGCCACATCGCCTTTAGAGAGATAGGTCATAACATTGGAGGAAGTGCCGCCGGGGCAGGTTCCCACCAGAATTACGCCGATGGCAAGCTCCGGCGGGAGGTTAAAAGCTTTAGTCAGTCCGAAAGCCAGCAGCGGCATCACGGTGAACTGGGCGATACATCCTATGATGACGTCCTTCGGACGGGAAAAAACCACCTTAAAGTCACCCGGCTTCAGCGTGAGGCCCATTCCAAACATGACAATGCCGAGCAGGGTATTGACGTAGGAAGTTTTGATAAAGCTTACGCTCTGAGGCGCAAACAGGGCCAGGGCGGCTACTGCGATGACGATGACAGCCATATTCTGGCCGAAGAAGTTACTGAGTTTTTTCAATGTGTTCATAATAAATCCCCTTTCAAATTTGTTGGAATGGGCAGAGAAGAATTAAGAAAGAATTCCGCGGGCGGGATTCTCCGCCTGCAACAAAAAAACCTCTGTCTCTATTAAGAGACAAAGGTTATAATCCTCTGCGGTACCACTCTTGTTGCCGTTAAACGGCCACTCGTCCACATCTGTCAATGTGTAACAGGATAACGGCTGTTAACCGTTCAGTCTTACTGGTAAAGCTGTTCAGTCTGAAAGCTCAGAGGTGATTTTCTTCCGGTGTTCCTGCTGACTCGCACCTGCCGTCAGCTCTCTGAAAGGATACGGGACGGAATACTTTTCCTCGTCAAAGCTTGTTGTTGCTGGCTATTTAATTAAGAGTGATTCTACCGCGTTAAAGCAGATATGTCAATAGCCGGATTTGCCTTTTAAGAAAATCCGCTTGATTGATGACGGTGACCTGTGCGCGGAGCGTGCAGTTTATCGTTTTATTTGTCCTCCCTTCAAAAAGAGGGGGCTTACCGGAGTTACTTTTTCTTCTTCGGCGGATTCTCCTGCCTCAGTTGTTCGGCCAGTAGTTCTATCATCTGTTTTTTCAGATAAACGTCGAATGCCAGCTCACAGATGAAGGAAAAGAGTCTCAGGTATTCCTGATCGTCACCCTCAGCGTCCTGGAAGGTTCCGGAAGCTGCCTTAAATTTCGCCATTACATCGTCTTTCAGTCTTTTGCGCTGCTCACGCTCCAGTGAAAAAATCTCCGTGTACAGCTCTGCCAGTTCAGGATTAGAACCGTCCGCAAAATGATTTTCGCTGATGGGAGAAAAAAGCTGCTCAATATCGTTGAAAGATAGTACATTTTTAAAATAATAGATAAAAATCAACAGCAATATATGGTTTTTAGAATATTTCTTTTTCTCCGGCGGCGGAAGCAGGTTATTCTTTGCATAGTTATTAATCATGGTTTTCGTCAGAATCTTATCTTCACCAAACCGCTTGGAAGCAGATAAATGTGTATCCATGAAAGTGGTAACCTGATCCATATATAAATCAATGGCGGGGATATCAGACGGATTGATTCTGGTCACACTGTCCAGATAAGCCATCAGATCCTGCAGTCGTTCTTCATTCGTTTTCATAAAATTCACCTCAAATCTTATTATATAGTAATGAATACTAGATGACAAGACCTAAAAGCTGTTTATTTTATAATGTTGTCAGAGTTTTGTTACTGTCCGCACTGCGGCGTTTGCTACTGTCCGCATGCCATTTCCCTGATGCTGTATCGAGGAAGCAATACAGGGAATTTACCTGCTCTTTTGGAAAACAGAGTTGACAAAGAATATATGTTCGTTTAGAATGTTAGTGTGCTTACATTTTTGGACAAAGCCAGGAGCGGAAAAGCTGATTCAGATTAATTTAAGAGGCAGGCGTCCGCTCCCGAAGCCAGCTTGATATTTTTAAATATAGGGAAAAAGCATTCAGGAAGGAAATAAAGATGACAGTTAACACCCATGTCGGATTTGAAATCCGTGTATTATCTAATCTTATTTACCGCAGAATCAATCAGATGTCGGCCCAGGAAGGGGAGACGCTGACCGCGAACCAGGACTGGGTTCTGCATTTTTTGATTCAGTCGCAGGGGAGAGATATCATGCAGAGGGACATTGAAAAGGAATTTTCAATCCGCCGTTCTACGGCCAGCCGGACTCTGCAGCTGATGGAGCGCAACGGATATATCCGCCGGGAGCCGGTTTCCTATGATGCCAGGATGAAGAAGCTGGTAGTGACGGAAAAGGGAGCCGAGGCACGGGAGAGGATGATAGACCGCCTGAACCGGTTTGAGGCAGAGCTTCAGTCTGGAATTTCCCGGGATGAGCTTAATCAGCTTACGCGCACGATAAGAAAGCTGGAAGAAAATATCAAGTAGACCATGATATGGCACATATTTTAACACAATATGAAATAGTTATTGCAGGCAATGAAAAAGGAGAATTATTTACATGAACACAAACAGAGAATTATTTGAGGAGGCGCCGGTCCCCAAAGCGGTGGCCCTCATGGCTGTCCCCACCATGATTTCCATGCTGGTGGTGGTTATTTATAACATGGCCGACACATTTTTTATCGGCCAGACCGGAGATCCCCTTCAGGTGGCGGCCGTTTCGCTGGCTACACCGATCTTTATGATTTACATGGCGCTGGGCAACCTGTTCGGGATCGGCGGAAGCTCCGCCATATCGCGTGCGCTGGGAGAGAAGCGGATGGACCGTGCCAGAAACCTGTCGTCCTTTTGCTGCTACGGCTCTATCGGCCTGGGCATAATAGTTGCGGCGCTCTTTATAGCCGGAATGGATTTGATTCTGAAGCTGATAGGAGCCAGCGCGAATACAATTGAGTATGCCAGACAGTATCTGACCTACATATCCTTCGGAGGCCCATTTATCATCTTTGCCACTGCCTTCGGCAACATTCTCCGGGGCGAGGGGGCAGCCCGGGAGTCAATGATAGGAAATCTGATTGGAACCGTGGTCAATATCGTACTGGATCCCGTTATGATTCTGGGGCTGGGCTGGGGGGTAACCGGCGCGGCGATCGCTACCGTCATCGGTAATATTGCGGCCAGCGCCTTTTATCTTGTCTATTTTCTCAGGAAAAAATCTTCCCTCTCCATTAAGCTTAAGGACTTTAAGATGGGGGAACGGATCGCATCCGGTGTTGCTTCGATTGGGATTCCGGCATCCCTGAATAACATTTTGATGAGCTTTGCCAATATTATTTTAAATCTGGCATTGGTTGGATACGGTGACACTCCGGTAGCCGCCATGGGCGTGGCGATGAAATCGAATATGCTGGTGGTGCTTCTGCAGATTGGCCTCTGCGCAGGCATCCAGCCGCTGATTGGTTATAATTACGGAGCCAGGAATAAAAAACGGCTGATGCAGGTCTTCCGATTTACCGGTATATGCGCCGTGATCATGGGTACGGTGCTGACGATTATCATGATGATTGCACGCCGGACGCTGATTCAGATATTTATAAACGATACCGAGGTTATTGCCTATGGAATCCAGATGGTCATTGCCCTTCAGCTTTCCGGCCCGTTTATCGGCATTCTGTTTCTCTGCATTAACACAATTCAGGGAATGGGAAAGGCGCTCCCGTCATTGGTACTTACGGTCTGTCGCCAGGGCCTGATTTTTATCCCTCTTGTATTTATTCTGGATCGGATGTTCGGACTGGACGGCGTAATTTATGCGCAGCCTGCGGCCGATTATTTGTCAATTGTATTGGGCATTATCATTTGTTTCTGGCTGTTTAAGGCAATGGCGCACCGAAACGGCGCAGAGGAGGAATTCTGATATGGGAGAATCTGTGGTGGAACAGGTAAAAGAAAATATATACAGGCTGGGCGTAACGCTGCCCCAGAATCCTTTAAGGGAACTGAACAGCTATCTGATCCGGGGCGGGGAGCGGGATCTTCTGATTGATACGGGATTCCGCCGTCCGGAGTGCCGGGAGGCGCTGATGGCAGGTATAACGGAAGCCGGCAGCAGTACAAGCCGGATCGATGTGCTTCTCACGCACCTCCACTCCGATCACACCGGGCTTGCCAGGGAGGCGGCGGCCCCAGACGGCCGGATTTATATCAGTGAGACGGATTTTAAGGTATTACAGGAGGGTTTTCTTCCGCAGCGAAGCCTGCTCCGTCACCGCCAGTTTTTGGAGGCCGGTTTTCCTGAGGAACTGTTAAATGTAACAGAGACGGTTAATCCGGCGTCCCGCTATAAGCTGGATGCGCTGGACGGACGCTTTTGCCCGCTGCGTGAAGGTGATAAGATCCAGGCCGGCCCATACAGTCTTACGATGATTTCCGTGCCGGGACATACGCCCGGCAATGCAATGTTCTGGGAAGAGAAGCATCGGTTTATGTTTACAGGAGATCATATCCTGTTTGACATTTCTCCCAATATTACATCATGGCTGGGCGTGGAGGACTCTCTGGGCGATTATCTGGACAGCTTGAAAAAAGCAAAGAAGTACCCTGTGGTTTTTGCACTCCCCGGGCACAGAAAGACGGGAAATTATGAGGAGAGGATTGAACAGCTTCTGCTTCATCATGAAAAACGGCTGGAGGAGGTCATAAAACTTCTCGAGGAAAAACCGGATATGACACTTTATGAGCTGACCGGAAAGATGCGGTGGAAGATCCGGGCGGCCAGTTGGGAGGATTTCCCGGCGGCCCAGAAGTGGTTTGCGGTAGGGGAATGTATGGCTCATGCGGATCATCTGGAGAAGCTTGGGAAGGTCAGCCGTTATTTTGAGGACGGTGTCTGGAGGTACCGGGCGGAGGTATGATATATCAAGGATATCTACTCAGTGTATGAATAAATGCACAGGCTTTTTGTCTAAGAGTTTTTCGTGACATACACAGGAAAATATATTATAATAAATTTCACGTTACCCTGAATATGGAATCAGATAAAAGGCGGTAGAAAATATGAACAAATACGAATTACTCAATCCGATGCAGCAGGAAGCGGTATATCATACGGAAGGTCCGCTTCTCGTACTGGCGGGAGCAGGATCGGGCAAGACCCGGGTTCTGACCCACAGGATTGCGTACCTGATAGAAGAAAAACAGGTGAACCCATGGAATATCATGGCTATCACTTTTACCAATAAGGCAGCGGCTGAGATGAGGGAGAGGGTAGACAAGATTGTCGGCTTCGGCGCCGAGAGCATCTGGGTCAGCACGTTCCATTCCTCCTGCGTCCGGATCCTGCGCAGGCATATTGAGTACCTGGGATACAGCACTAATTTTACGATTTATGACGGGGATGATCAGAGAACCCTGATGAAGCAGATATTCAAGCGCCTGGATGTTGACACAAAGCAGTTTAAAGAGCGGGCGGTCCTCAGCAGAATCTCTTCTGCGAAGGACGATATGATCACGCCGGAGGAATTTGAACTGAACGCCGGAGGCGATTTCCGGGAGAAGAAGGTTGCCCAGATTTATAAGGAATACCAGAAGGAGTTAAAGAAGAATAACGCCCTTGATTTTGACGACCTGATTGTAAAAACGGTGGAACTGTTCCAGAATGTTCCGGATGTGCTGAATTATTATCAGGAGCGTTTCCGTTACATAATGGTGGACGAGTACCAGGATACCAATATGGTGCAGTTCAAGCTCGTCGATTTGCTGGCCGGAAAATACCGGAATATCTGCGTGGTAGGTGATGATGATCAGTCCATTTACAAATTCAGAGGCGCCAATATCGAGAACATCCTGAGCTTTGAGAAGGCATTTCCGGGGGCTAAGGTAATTAAGCTGGAGCAGAACTACCGTTCCACCCAGAATATCCTGAACGCAGCCAACGGAGTGATACGCAATAACCGGGGCAGGAAGGATAAGACGCTTTGGACAGCCAACGACGAGGGGAATCTGGTCCGGTTCCTGCAGTTTGATACGGCCTATGAGGAGGCTGAGGCGATTGTAAAAGACATACGACGGGAAAAGGAAGAGACAGGCAGGGAATATTCCGACTTTGCCGTGCTTTACAGGACAAACGCCCAGTCCCGTCTGCTGGAGGAGAAATGTATCCTGTACAGCATTCCCTATCGTCTGGTGGGCGGCGTGAACTTCTATCAGAGAAAAGAAATCAAAGATATTCTCTGCTATTTGAAGACGATTGCCAACGGGCAGGATGATCTGGCGGTACAGCGTATCATCAATGTTCCGAAGAGGGGGATCGGAGCCACCTCTGTCGGCAAGGTGACGATATTTGCGTCTGCCAATGGGATGAGCTTTTATGACGCCCTTCTGCGCGTAAGGGGAATACCGACCCTTGGCAAGGCGGCTGACAAGATCGGTGTTTTTACAGAGCAGATTGAAGATTTTAAAGCACGCCTTCCGGAGATGAGCATCAAGGAGCTGATCGAAGAAGTGCTGGAGAATACCGGATACAAGAAGGAAATCGAGTCGGAGGGCGAGATCGAGTCGGAAACACGTCTCCAAAATATCGAGGAGCTGATTAACAAAGCGGTCAGCTACAGTGAAAATGAGGATAATCCGACTCTGGACGGTTTTCTGGAGGAAGTTGCCCTGGTGGCCGACGTGGACAATATGGATGAATCGGAGAACCGTATCGTGTTGATGACCCTTCACAGCGCAAAGGGACTTGAATTTCCCTATGTATATTTAAGCGGTCTGGAGGACGGCCTGTTCCCCAGCAGCATGTCGATTATGTCGGACGACAAGGATGCGGTTGAGGAGGAGCGCAGGCTCTGCTATGTGGGAATTACTAGGGCCAGGGAAAAACTGACTTTGACCATGGCAAGACAGCGTATGACGAACGGGGAAACGAGGTATTCCAGGGCCAGCCGCTTCGTGGAAGAGATACCGGCATGGCTTCTGGAGCAGGAAGAACAGCCGTCTGTATTTGGCAGGGCCGCTGGCAGGTCATGGGGAGGCAGCCCATCCGCTTCCTCTTCGGACAGAGGCTTTGGAGAAGCGGCTTCGTCCGGCTGGGGCGGAGCCGGCTCCGGCGTCCAGGGTTCATCCGCCAATCGTTCATGGGGACGTTCCGGCGGCATTACGACCGGATGGGGAGCTGCGTCGGGAGGCGGCGCAACCGCCTCCGGCTTTGGAAGTACGGCAGGGAACCGGCAGGGAGAGGGAGTCAGCACATTTGGCGTGAAACCCAATGCGTATGCCTCAAAGACAGCGCCGGCTGCCCCCTCCTTCGGCAAAGCATTTTCCGTACAAAAAGCGGATCATCTGCCATACTCTGAGGGCGAACGGGTAAAACATGTTAAATTTGGCGAGGGTACGGTTAAAAAGATAGAAGATGGCGGCAAAGATTTTGAGGTCACAGTGGAGTTTGACCGGGTAGGCGTTAAAAAAATGTTTGCATCATTTGCCAAATTATTGAAGGTTTAGAAAAGGATGCGCACTGCGGCGGAAGGATTGGCGGCGCTTACGTGAAATTTTTCTTATTTGATCGCCATATTGTGTAAAATTTGAAAAAGGACAAAAATAGGATAGTAAAAACATGATATTGGTGATATAATATAAAGGAAAAAACATCGGTGCAGGATCACGGAAGAAAGGATGTGGAACCTATGAATAAATTTGATATGATGGGTAAGGATGCATTGTCAAAAGTAGAAGAAATCATGAATGCAACAAAGCTGAATGAATTTTTACACAGAAAAGAAGAGGAAGAGAAGAAAAAAACATGTATTCTTTGGATTCTCGCTATTATCGGTGTTGTAGCGGCAGTCGCAGCGATTGCGTATGGTGTATACAGATTCTTCACACCGGATTATCTGGAAGATTTCGAAGACGATTTTGAAGATGACTTCGATGACGACTTCTTCGAGGATGATGCAGAAGACGACAAAGAATAAAACGCTGTGTGATGCGATAAAATGTATCTTTTTAAGTACAATAAGATAAGAGGATGAGAGAGGCGCCGGAACAGGCGGCCGTATGATACGGTCGTTCCGGCGCCTTATTGATTGATTGAGGGCGGTGACCTGTGCGCAGAGCGAGCAGATTCTGCGCGTCTGTCCGCAGCTATTTGATGTCATTTGTTACAGTCCTGTCAGTTCGGAAAGCTGCTCCAGAATTCCTTTTCCGCCGCTCACGGAGATATTGCCCACTTTATCGCAGATTTTCTCTAAATATTCCATTTCTTTGAGCTTCAATAAAGTTTTATTTTCATCCATCAGCTTTGCCGTATTTAACAGGCTCCTAGTGGATGCCACCTCCTCACGGCGCATGATTACGTTAGCCTGGGCCTTTTTTTCAGCGACCAGTACGGTATTCATGATGTCACGGATTTCGCCGGGCAGGATGATATCTTTGATTCCGGCATTTAAGATTTCCACGCAGTAGTCATCCTGCTCCGCTTTTAACTGCTCACAGACGGAGCGGCCGATCTCATCTTTCTGGACAAGCAGTTCATCGAGGCGGAAGCGGCCCACATATTTCCTGATACATAATTGGGCGGCAGTATAGAGCTGCGCGGAAGCTCCCTCGATTGTCCTGACCAGCTTTTCCGGGTCAGTGATCCGGAAGCTGCATACCACATTTAACCGGACGCTTACCTTATCGGCGGTCAGGATATCCTGGCCGGAGATATCTAACTGCTGTGCCTTCATATTGAAAATTTTGCAGGTAACCTCTTTGCCGTAGTTCCAGAAATACCAGTTGCCCTGCTCCAGCCTTTTTTCAAACTTGCCGTCAAAATAGAGCAGGCCGATCTCACCGTCTTTGATGGTGATTTTTTTATAGAATTTGACCGGGATCAGATCTATGTAATATCTTGGCAGGGTCTGATCCATATACGGATTCGTGATATCTACCAGGCGGATCTCCACATCTTCAAATACGTTCCAGTATAAAGCCTCGGGACCTGTCAGGACCTCCTTGAATGCTTTGTTGACAAAGCGGATAGCCAGACATTCGTCCGGGATATTTACACGGATTACACGCTCGGAAAATTCTTTGTTTTTCATCAGAACCTCAACCGGAATCCCGCAGGTGTTGACGGCTCCGGTCATCGGGACAATTTTCAGCTCATAGCCCATAGCTTTTATGTAATGGCAGGAGCCGGCGGCGAGAAAGTTTTGAAATCTTCCGTTTTTTAACAAATAACCGCATTCTTGTTCTTTGATTATATATTTCATAAATGTTTACCTCCATTTAAATTTGATTCTCTGTGATTTTTTTGAAAAGCAGTTTTAGAGCAGTTACGTCCCTTCTTCACCAAAAGTCTGCGGACCTTTTTTTCAGTACCGGTTTTGCCCTGCGGCTGAGAGGCGCTGTATCAGCCGCCTGCTCTGGCACAGAGTCTGCCGGAACGGTATCCAAATCGGTTCTGGCAGTTTTTTGGCTGCTTCTTAATGCGCAATCTTTGGGGAAGGCGGCACGGCCGTTCGGCGGTGCGCACCCTGACCACGCAGATTCGCAGAAGGAAACGGAAGAAGGGGCGTCTTTAACTCTGTGATGGTTTGGCCAACATCTTATCAGGATGTTCCAAAGTTTAATGATTGCTATAACCACTTAGCTACATGCTTTCGCAAGGAAGGATTCGAACCTTCGACACATCATGTTATGCTGACTGGCCGGAATACCTGTCGATCAGGGACGGAGGCACCGCGGGGGCTCTCCTGGAGATAACCCCTCGCCTGTGAGACAGCCTGCAATGTTTTGAGAGTTATGTTTCTCATGAATTTATCATAAAGGATTGTGGGAGAAATATCATTTAAAAAAAGTTGCGAACTTGTTACTGTTTGCAGAACCGCGTTTTTTACGGGGCTGAGAATAGTAACGCGAACTTCCTGAAGAGGGTAAGAACCATATTAACCGGGATACGGGCAGAGGGAGGATAAATGATAGAATCGGTTTGACAAGGCGAAAGACAGACGGTAGACTGGTCTTAAGGAAGAAAAAATCGGTTTGAGCCGGGAGTGATGGACTTGAGCCGGGTGAAGAGATAAGCCTTGATGAATGTGATATTACATAATTAAGATAAATATAAGGATGTGGGAAGATGGCGGAATTTCAGGAGCTGATTAAGAATTTTGACCGTATTCGCGACTATATGCGGCAGTTTTATGTCTACGGGTTCAAGGTGAGGGGCGATTATGATGTTAAAAGCGCCAGGACCTATGATAACGAGAAGCGCAGGATTGAGAGCTGGCTTTCTGAGTATATGGTGTCGGAATATACTTCAAAGGGAAAACAGGTCTATATCAACGTGGACAGCAGGACAATCAGGCAGAACCCTCTCTATGCGGCATGGAAGGCAAAGAGTTTTACCGGCAATGATATCATGCTTCATTTTTTTATCCCGGCTCAGCTTTATGAGAAGCGGGAGGGACTGAGTGCAGGGGAATTGGGGGATCGGATAGCGGAATGCTACGGTGTGGTTTTCGACAGCCAGACGGTGCGGCTGAAGCTGAAGGAATATGAAGAGATGGGAATTCTGGGCACGGTAAAAAAGGGAAAAACGCTGTTGTATCATTTGAAGCCGGGTTTGCAGGAAGACAGCTTCCTGCCTCTTTTAACGGCAGTAAAGTTTTATCAGGAAGGGGCGCCCTTTGGTTTTATCGGCAGCACGATTCTGGACCGTGAGAATTCTGAAAATGACAGATTCCAGTTTAAGCATCATTTTATTGTACATACCCTGGAGGACGGAATCTTATTTGAGATTCTGGAAGCGATGAGGGAACACCGGAGGATTGAGTTTGTCAATAAAAGCAGCCGCAGCGGCAACGAGTCTTCCATGAAGGGGCTGCCCCTTAAGATATTCGTCAGTACCAGGACCGGACGCCGTTACATATGCTGCTATCTGGAGAACCGGCGCCGGTTTATGAATTTTCGTCTGGACTGTATCAGTAAGGTTAAGATGACATCAGTATGTGAGGATTATGCTCAATGGAAGGCAGCGCTTCAAAAAAATCTGGGGTTGTGCTGGGGCGTATCTTTTGGGGGCACCGGACGGGGGGAAGAGATATCGGTGAAATTCTATATCGATGTGGAGAAGGAGTCCTATATCCTGAAGAGGATTTACCGGGAGGGACGCGGGGCTTTGGTCAGAAAGACGGGAGAACACGAATATCTCTACACCGGAACATTTTTTGATACCAACGAGATGCTTTCCTGGCTGAAAACGTTTACCGGACGGATTCTAGATATTCAGTGTAGAAACCGTGCGGTGGTTGCGAAGGTAAAACGGGATCTGGAACGAATGTATGAGATGTACTGCGGAGATGAAAAAGATGGAGTTATTTGAAAAGATATATAGCTGCTATTATCAGGTGGTTGGGCAGATTTTGAGGGAGTCAGAGAGGCATCCGGTTACAGTAAAAGAGATGGAAGGCATCATCCGGAAATATGGTTTTCAAGAAAGCGTCCTTACGATTCTTCCAAATCTGACCGGCGGGGAATGGGCCTTCATGAAAAAAGGTAGGGACGGCACGTATACTCCGGCTGTTTCGCATCTGCCGAAGCTGCCGCTTACCGGACTGCAGCAGAGATGGCTGAAATCCATAATTGCGGACAGGAGGATAAGCCTGTTTCTAAGCGACAGCGATCTGGCGTGGGCCGGGGAGCTGCTGAAGGATACGGAGCCGCTGTTCGACGAGGAAGATTTTTATTATTTTGACAGATTCAAGGATGGGGATGACTATAACTCTAAACAATACCGGGAAAATTTCAGAAGCATTCTTCAGGCGCTTGAAAAGAAACAGGCGTTATTTGTCGCCTATGAAGGAAAAACGTGTGATACGGTTACGTATGAGACGCTGCCCTATCAGCTTCAGTATTCTTCAAAAGACGACAAGTTCCGGCTTTGCAGCCTGGAATACAGCCGGGGGAATTTCAGACGGGAATTGACACTGAACCTGTCTAAAATCAGGGCATGCCATCCTTCAAAGCGCGAGGTTTCCATAGAACCGGCAGAGTATAGATTTTGCAACAGAGGAAAATCACAGGAGCCGGTAGTTCTGGAAATCAGCGGGGAGCGCAATTCATTGGAACGGTGCATGCTGCAATTTGCCAACTATGAAAAACATACGGAATTTGACGAGGAGAGAAAATGCTGGATTTGTTCCATTTATTATGATAAGGCCGATGAGACGGAACTGTTAATCGATATCCTGTCCTTCGGTCCGGTGGTGCGGGTGCTGGGTCCGGAGCCGTTTCTGGGACTTATTAAGGCCAGAGTCAGGAGGCAGTACAGGTTATTTCAGCAGGTATGAGCAGACTACTGTTCACACGGTTGTGTCCCGCGAGGTATTTTCATGCGCATTCTGCACGAAAACACCTCGCGGAACACGGCGGGAAACAGCGGTTTTTGCCGTTTCTATGCATCGCGGAGCATGTTACAGCTTGCAGGACCATCTTTTTGCGGGGCTGTGAACTGTAACATGGGCAGGGGACGGGAATGAGCCGGATTTTGCTTTTCATCAGCTGTTTTTTCGTGTATACTGGTAAAGCCAGAAGAAAGAAAAACGGAGCAGGCCGCGGAAACAGGGTACGGTATTACGGCGGCGGATGAAAAGATGCGCGTCAGCAAAAGTGCTGTGGTTTCAAGGTCTGACGAATTTATAAGAAAGTATAAGAAAGCTGATAAAAGGAGTTTATATTAATATGAAAAAAGGTGAGATTTATGAAGGAATTGTTGAAAAGATTGAATTTCCGAACAAAGGAATTCTTCATATAGAGGATGAGAAGGTCATTGTGAAAAATGCTCTTCCGGGGCAGAAAATCCAATTTCTTGTGAACAAAAAGAGAAAAGGCAAGTGCGAGGGACGCCTGATGCAGGTCCTGGAGCGGTCCGAAATCGAGACAGCGGAGACAGTATGTCCTCATTTTGGGATATGCGGAGGCTGTCTCTATCAGACGATTCCCTATGAAACACAGCTGGAAATAAAAAAAGAGCAGGTGAAAGAGCTGCTTGACGGTGTCTGCGAAGAGTATGAATTTGAAGGAATCAAGGGAAGCCCTCTGGCGGACTGCTACCGCAATAAAATGGAATTTTCTTTTGGCGATGAGGTGAAAGACGGCCCTCTGGCTCTTGGCATGCATAAACGGGGCAGCTTTTATGATGTTGTGACTACCGGCGAATGCAGGATCGTTCACAAGGATTTCTGTGATATCCTGCTTTGTACGAAAGCGTATTTCGAGGAGAAAGAAGTTGGCTTTTATAAGAAGATGCAGCATACCGGATACCTCCGCCACCTTCTGGTGAGACGGGCTGTCAAGACCGGGGAGATACTACTGGATTTGATTACGACAACACAGATTGGAGTGGAAGAGGAGAAGGAACTCCTGGCCGGATGGCTGGAGCGCCTTCTGGCACTGCCGTTAGAAGGGAAAATGGCTGGGATTCTCCATACAAAGAATGACTCCCTGGCAGATGCGGTGAAGGATGAGGGGACAGAGGTTCTTTACGGAAAGGATTATTTCTTTGAAGAGCTGCTGGGGCTTAAATTCAGAATCTCTCCATTCTCATTTTTCCAGACGAATTCCCTGGGGGCTGAAGTATTATATGAAAAGACGAGGGAATATGTGGGAGAGACAAAGGGAAAGGTGGTATTTGACCTTTACAGCGGAACGGGTACAATTGCCCAGATTCTCGCCCCGGTGGCAGAAAAGGTAGTGGGAGTGGAGATTGTTAAAGAGGCCGTGGAGGCAGCGAAAGAGAACGCCAGGCTGAACGGGCTTGACAACTGCGAATTTATTGCCGGCGATGTGCTGAAGGTTGTGGATGAACTGACTGATAAGCCGGAACTGATTGTGCTCGATCCGCCCAGGGACGGGATTCATCCGAAGGCGATTGAGAAGATTATCGGCTTTGGCGTGGAGCGGATGGTGTATGTGTCGTGTAAGCCGACCAGTTTGGCGAGGGATCTGGTGATTTTGCAGGAGAATGGGTATCGGGTGGAGAAGGGGTGTTGTGTGGATATGTTTCCGGGGACGGCGAATGTGGAAAGTATTGTACGGTTGAAGAAAAGTGTAAAATAGTGAAACAATAAACAGATTTAATGGGCTGGTTGGGATTTGTAGGAATATATATTTGCAGAATTTTTAATAACTGGAAATTAGAGCGGAAGGTAACTACTTAAGAATTTCGAGTAGTCCAAAAAGAAGGTGTCTGGTCCGTGAATCGTGAGATTGAATATGTTAATTTGGATGTAATACGATATAAGGATAATTAATGGACTAGGGAATATTTAAACCTATAATTTTTTGAGGAAATAAAGATTGAGGAAAAGAAATTATGACAAACAAGAAGAAAGAGATTACAATCCATAGTTCAGCCGCTGAGTATTTAACATATGTAGCATCTACAGGTCGTAACTCAGATAGTTTTGAGATGCGCTATGAGGACGAGAACATCTGGCTGACGCAGAAAATGATGGCAACCTTATATGATGTTTCTGTATCGGCAATCAATCAGCACCTTAAAAGGATATTTGAAGATGATGAGCTGGTAGAAGAATCAGTTATTAAGAAATACTTAATAACTGCCTCGGATGGTAAATCCTACAGTACGAAACATTATAACTTACAGGCAATCATTGCCGTTGGCTTTAAAGTGAACAACGACCGTGCCGTAAGATTCCGCAAATGGGCCGGTCAGATTGTCAAGGATTATACAATTCAAGGATGGACGATGGACAAAGAGCGCCTGAAAAAAGGGCATATGTTCACTGATGAATATTTTGAACGCCAGCTTGAAAATATTCGTGAGATTCGTCTGTCCGAGCGAAAATTTTATCAGAAGGTTACAGATCTCTATGCCACAGCGTTTGATTACGACAAAGATGCCAAGACTACCCGGCAGTTTTTCAAAATGGTACAGAACAAGATGCATTGGGCCGTACATCGTCATACGGCAGCAGAATTGATTGTAGAGCGTGCAAATGCCGAAAAAGAACATATGGGTTTGACAACATGGGAATCAGCGCCGGATGGGAAAATTGTCAAAGCAGATGTTACTGTTGCTAAGAATTATCTTAGCGAAAAGGAAATGTCCTATTTACAGAGAATCGTTTCACTCTATCTCGACTATGCGGAGTTACAGGCGGAACGAAGAATACCGATGAGTATGGAGGACTGGGCAAAGCGACTTGATGGTTTTTTGGAGTTTAACGGGAACGAACTGCTGATGGGACTGGGAAAAGTCAGTGCGGAACAGGCTAAGCTTCATGCAGAGACTGAGTTTGAAAAATATCGTATTGTTCAGGATCGATTATTTATGTCAGACTATGATAAATATTTAATAGAATTAGAACATCAAGCGGATCAAAGTGACGTGTAAAGATAATTATACCGTTTCCGCTTGGGGAGGAGTATACCTTCTCGCCATCATTATTATCTACTCAACAAACTGCGAGACAATTGTCGAATTATGTCGAAAATAGAAATGCATGAATCCAATAAAGGACAGGAGAAGCAGCCATGAAAATTATAAAGAATTGTATTCAATGCAAAGCATGTGGTGAGGTGATTGAATCAAATTCCATATATGATTTCGTGTCCTGTTCTTGTGGGAAATGCAGTGTTGATGGGGGATTAGAGTATTTCCAGCGAGTAGCAGAAACAAGGGATATTTTTGTAGAAATGTCGCAGTTTGAAGAGGATTGGTTTTTTGCTGGCTGTGTTAAAATCGGTACCAGATGCTCCAGAGTAGGAGCAGGAAGCGAAGAATCTGGAAAATAAAATATGGGAATCTAAAAAGCAGAACTATATCTTGCAGAAAGTCCTATTGGATGGAGATATTAGTTCTGCTATTTTTATAAAGTAACGTACTTGGAATGATGGCGAACTGGATTCGACATGCCATAGGCGGTATGAACAGGAATGGAGATGGCTTAGGTATCAGCAGAAGTTGATCAGAGGTTGAGAGGTTGATTTCTGCTGGCGAAGGGGATATCACTACCAATAATTGTGTTCTCAGACAGAAAGTTGAGGATTTAATTGTTGGTTGTAATTAAATTGGGAGAATATATAGCAACTTTATTATTGGTGTAATATCCTTTATAGTGTATAATATGATTAATATATTCCTTATCAAAACGGTTGTTTTGCCTACGCTTTTCTGAGGGGTAGGAAAGACGCTCATCCCTATATTGAAAACGTATGGGGGCATGGCGGTTTGAATTTCCCTGTCTTCCAGGTACTCAATGATGGTTTTTGGCTGGGCTCCTTTTTCTGCAAAAATGGTTCCATGCGTATTGGGGAGATAATAGCTGTGAAATAATGGATTGCCCAGTTCTTCGGGTATGACCTTTGCACAGTTTTTTGAAAGAAATTTAACGTGTAGAGATAATGGTATGTTTGTGTTAAATACCGACTAATTTTGAGTCGGATAGCGGGAGGATCTTATTGTATATGTTTGAGTTTATGAAGATATTAACATTACATGTGAGCTACGAATGTTTAAAGGGCGGGACACTTCCTGCCTACTTAGGCTCAACGATACGTGGACTCATGGGGCATTGCATTCATGAATTCTATTGTCATCATAGAAATGTAAAGTGCTTTTTGTGTGAAGAGAGAGGGACATGCCAGTATGTTCAGTGCTTTAGCAATACCGGTGGCGAGGCAGGGGCAGTGAATCCATATACAATCTATGTATACGGTCAGGGAAAGGAAAAATGGGAGATCGGAGATTACTGTGTCTTTGACATTACCTTATTCGGCAGTGGAACAGAGCATGCAGGAGTCTATCTGGATGCGTTGATTGCAGCAGAACAGAAAGGCTGGGGAGCGGAAAGAATTCCGTTCCGTCTCGTGCATGTTACGGATCAGGATTCCGGAAGATTGATTTATGCCGGCGGAAAAAGCTGGATTCGCAACTTGATTCCCAGAACAGTTTCCGTAAAAGAACGGAACGCCGCATATGCCTGCCTGGTTTTTGACACACCCTTAAGGGTGGTCTCCGGCAACAAATTGTTTCAAAAATTGCCTTTTGACATGGTGATACAGTTTTTGACCCGGAGAATTTCTCTTATGACAGCAAGGTATACGGATTTTAACCTGGAGTGGGATATAGAAGAGATGATGCGGCAGGCCGCGGAGATCAGAACGGTTGGGGAGTCCTGGAAAGAGATTCCTTTTTTCAGATATTCTATGAACCAGAGGGATGGGAAACTGGAACTCGCGTCTAAAATGGGTTGGATTTTGTACGAGGGGGACTTATCCCCGTTTGTGCCTGTTCTAGAACTGGGGAGCCGTCTTCGGCTGGGAAAAGGTGCAACGATTGGGTTTGGGCATTATAATATTTATTACGATAAATAAATTTAACGATAGTGAGCGGAGGGATGAAGATGGCTTGGGTTACTACCTACGATGAGATATTATTGACGATTGCCAAGAACTATAAGGATATTGAGACATCTATAGTAAATCAGCTTTTGTTGGAGGTTCCGAACCATTATCCTACGGAAGGCTCCTACAGAGAAGCCGTGTGGGAATCACTGTTCAAAATGGTTGTTCCAAGAAAATACTGTATTGAGCAGGGCGTATTTATTATTGATGCGTTTGGACATAAGTCAAGGGAAGTCGATCTGGCAATTTTTGATGAACTTTATACGCCGTACATATTTAATTATGGAAAGATAAAATTCATACCGATTGAAGCTGTGGCGGCAGTGGTTCAGTGTAAAGGTGAATTCCCAGATAAGAAAGCAATTGAATCATGGGAAGAATCCATCAGTGCGTTAACCACATCGATGGACTCCGTGGCCAGAATGGCAACTTACATGGCGGATAATTTGGATAATCCTCATGGCAGGAAGAATGATTTAACTCAAACCGCAACCCGCCCAGTGAAAATATTGTGTACACTTGCAGGAAAAAATTTTTTAGACGAATACAAGGACCGTTTCGATATAATCCTGTCAGTAGATAAGGAAAATAAGAAGTTGTATAAAAGTATACCAGGCGAAATGCAAAGTTTAGAGAATTGGAACGATTCAATGAATCATGCGATACATGGGATCAAGGATTTACAGGATAAAGAATACAGAGAAAGCAGAAAAATGAGTTTAACAACGAAGAGGGAGAACCTTCTTCAGGAACTTAAGGTACCGCAGACAGTTAACAATGATGAGGAGGAAGAGAATGTAATCCTCTCTTTGATTTTCCAACTGAACCAGCTTCTTATGGTAATCAACAATCCCATGTTGTTCCCGCATCATGCCTACGCGAAACAATTCAGCGATATTTTAAAGAAGTCTGAGCAAAACAAAGGAGAAAATGGGGATGGGAAATAATAAAAGTGATTATATTTTAGCAAAATTTGACGTCGGAGGCATCCAGGATTACATCTTTGCCACGAACCGCTTGCGGGAAAATGCCGGCGCCTCTTATCAGGTGACAAGAATCATGGAAGAATTTTTGCTTGAGTCATTTCGGGAAGCCGCAGATGAGGAAAACGTGGAGGTGCTCCTGGACTGGAAGCTGGCAGATCGACTGCGCCTGCCGCAAGACGAGAGGATGATGGCTGAAGTCATTTATATAGGCGGCGGGAACGCAGTGGCATTGTTTCGGAATCTGGAATTTTTTTGCAGGGTGGGAGAAAAACTGGGGATTAAGGCCGCGGTAAAATGCCAGGGCGTCTATTTAACGGCCGCATACATCGAGACGGATCTGTCTGATTTTGCAGCAGACAGAAGAAGGCTGGATCAGGAAATGAATGAAAAGAAGAAGCATATGATCCGTCAGCTGGTATACTCTCCGTTTCCGGTTGTGGAACAGGAGGATGGAAGCCACCAGCCGATCACCGCTCAGATCCATTATGAAACGGAATCGGAAAATGTAACCCGGATTCAGCTCCAGAAGCGGAACGCTTATAAAGATATTGTCCATTATAAACGTCTGTTTCCGGTATTGGACAATGGAGTCAGCTATGGATATCCGGAAGAGATGGACCAGCTTTCCAGAGAGTATGGGGAAGACAGCATGGTTGCGGTCGGCCACATTGACGGCAACGGGATGGGCGACCGGATGAATCAACTTCTGGGTGAGCATATGGGCTATCTGGAGGGAGTTCCGATCATACGCAGAGAGTCGAAGAAAATAGCGGGGCTTTTTGAGAAGACGTATCACGAGGTACTTCAGGAGTTGTGGGATTGTCAGGTCTTAATCAGGGGAAACGGGACAGAAGAGGAGCGCAGGATTTTTCCTTTGCGTCCTATCCTGATGGATGGGGATGATTTTACATTTATATGCAGGGCGGAGCTGGCTGTTCCGATTGCGGCGGGCTTCATGATGAAACTGTTGCAGATGCAGGACGGTGAGGAAAAGAAAATAACAGCCTGCGGCGGTATTGCCTTTGTTCACAGCCATTTCCCGTTTCGTGTGGCCTATTCAATCGCCGAGAAGTCCTGCGGACAGGCCAAGAATGCGTGGTATGAAGAAAAAAAACAGAAGAGAAGCGCGATGGCAGTATGTTTCCTGGATTTCCAAGTGATAAAAGACAGTGAGGTGGGATTTTCGCTTAAGAATAGAAACTATCAGAAACGTCCGTATTCTCTGGGGATTGACGAAAATAGAACCAGGGACAATTCTTTAGAGTCATTATATGATGTATTAGTTAAGATGGAGGAGGACTGGCCATCGGGGCGGCTGCATAAAATGTACCGCGCGTTTTTAGAAGGAGGCCATGCGATGGAATTTCTAAAGAAGGAGTTTGTTTCGCGCGGATATAAAATCGACAATCTGGTGTCGGGAAGATGGGAGGATTCGCCCTTATTTGATGCGTTAGAGATACAGGGAATGTGCCGGTTGGATTTGGTGAATAAATTTTTAAATATACAGTGAGGTCAGCCATATGAGAGAATGGAATCTGCGAATTGAATTAAAAAGTGATTTCTGTACCGCTACCGGGGAGAATGCCCCCGGTATGATAAACAGCAAGACTGCGCTGGAATACGGAATTCCAAAGATTCCGGCAAAGCGCATCAAAGGCTGCCTGCTGGAGTCGGGGAGGGAACTGGCCGATAACGGGATGATTGCGGGAGAACTTCTATCCCGCATATTTGGTAGTCCGGGGAGCTTAGGCGGAGAGGGAATCCGTGTGGGAGACGGGCATTTGAGCCTTGTACCTGAATATCTTTTTAATCAGGAGAAAAAGGAAAACTTTATGATCTGCGATTACGAGCAATTTCTAAAGAACGTTAAAGATTGTCAAGATATAGAGGATTCCCTTCTGGAAGATATATTTACCAGAAAAAGGACAAGGACGGCTCTGGAACAAACGGGAACCGCGAGTGCTCATTCCCTTCGCACGGTACAGGTGGTTCCCTCCGGCCTTGTTTTTTGCAGCCGGATTGAGGGAAGCCTGAGTCAGGAGGAGGAACAGGCGCTGCTTTTGTGCGCAAAAGGTCTGCGCCATATGGGAATCGGTATTACCAGAGGAATGGGAGAAGTTCGCTGTACATTAGAAGAAGCGGCGCTTAAAGAGACAGGGATTAAGAAAGAGAGTACTGCGCTGTTTCAGACAATCCATCCGGAGCAGGAGGTTAGCCTGCCCTACGAAATTAAGTTAAAACTGCCAATAATTCTGGAAGGAAACTCCGGTGAGGTGGCGGATCAGATTCAGGGAAGCGCTATTTTAGGCGCGTTTGCGGGAATGTACATAAAAAAGTATTTACTGGGAGCGAATGCGCATAAAGATGCGGATTTCTGTCGGATTTTTTTGCGTGACGGAGTTCAGTTTGGCAATGCGTTTCTCAAAAAAGACGGAAGAGAGTATGTACCCTGCCCCAAAGCGTTTGCCGTTCTGAAGGACGATAGGACGGTATGGTTTAATACAATGAAAGATGAGGAAAACAGAAGAAGAAAAAATATTTCCGAACACATCTGCCTGAAAGACGGCTGCTTATATAAGGCGGCTCCGGACAAAGAGATTCATTTCCATCATGCCAGGCCGGCAGACCGGGCAATCGGGCATGCGCAAAATGACCGGGCGGAGGACAAAAAAAACGCTGCCGGGCAGTTCTTTCAGTACATGGCCTTGTCGGCAGAGCAGGTATTTACGGGTACTTTACGGGGAAAGGCGGGCGATATTCAAAGGCTGGTTGAGTGTCTGGAGGAAAACGGATATTGCCTGATGCTGGGCAAATCCAGAACCGCGGAATATGGAAGCTGTGAATTTCACATTACAAAACCCTCTGCTGTGGAGCGGAAGTATGGAAACTCTGCCTGTGGAAAAGACTGGCTGGTCTGGCTTATAAGTCCGTTTGTTTCTATGAGTCAGGAAAGCGGTCTGTTTGAAACGGAGGCAGGTCCTCTGATGGAAGAGATGAGCAAAGCGTTGAGTTGCTCGATAAAATTAGAGCACTCCATTTGCAGTTGCACCGTTCTCCAGGGGTATAACGGCAGATGGAGACTGCCTTCGGCGCCTAATCCGGCCCTCGCTCCCGGGAGCGCATTCCATATTAAAACGGACAGGGACGTGGAGGCTTGGGAAATCGAGGAGAAGCGCTGGGGAATGATGACCGGAAAAGGCTGCGGACAGGTGAAAGCTATGCCCTGGAAGGATTGCCAGAGGGGAATAATCGTGGAAGGAGAAAACTCAAATCCGGATCAAACCTGGAAGGGAGACGGCCCGGGTGGAGAAAATGGTGGATTACTTGCAGCAATTCTCGAATATCAGAGACGGCGCCTTGGGTGGGAAGCGGATGCCGGGAAAGTCCTGAACAGTATGGACAAGCAGGGACAGGAACTGCCATCCTCGTCGGATATTACTCTCTTGATCCAGCTGCTGAAGGGACGGGATGGAAAACCTGGAACTTATAAAAAATTAGAAGAAGAGGTTGAGCGGATCCGCGGGGAGGAAAAAAAGCAGCGCATTTTGACCTTTATAAAACCGTGTGAGGGCGAGTCTGTGGAATTTATGGAGCGATATTTAGAGGCGGCCAAGTGGAAGGCGAGGAGGGAAGAAAATCATGAGTGATGGCGTAATCAGCTTTAACAAGATATGCGGCCGTCTCTGTGTGGAGATGACGGGGCACTTAGCTTCTCCGCTGTCTATTGGCTCCGGAGAAGAGGAGCATTCGGACTCGGACGTTGTTTTTCGGGCGTCCGGGGAACCCTACATACCGGGTAGTTCTCTGGCGGGGGCGCTGCTTGAATATTCGGCGGCCATAAAGGGGGAAGAGGAGACAAAAAAAATGTTCGGAATGCCCAGAGGCGGAGTGCCCGGCAGCAGGGATGACAGACAGAGTAGAATTTTTGTCTATGATGCACGGATAGGGCAGGCGGAAGTGGGAATTCGTGACGGCGTGAAGTTAAATGAGGATAAAACGGCCAGCCATATGGGCAAATATGAGCTGCAGTTTGTTGAGAGGAATGCCCCGATAAAGATTCGGATTGAGATGATAGAGCGGGAAGATTGTATTGAAAAAGCAAAATCCGAAATTACGGGGAGGGAGAGGACAGAGGAAATTGAGCAGGTCTGGGACAGAGAACGTCAGTGGATTTATCTGTGGCTGAAAGGATTTGAGAGCGGGGAACTACGGTTGGGGGCCAGAAGCCGTAGGGGATTTGGGAAAATAGCGATTGATCACGCCCGTGTTAAGGTATTTGATATGAGGAAAAGTGATTCTTATAAGGAATGGCTGGACTGGGATTGGGAGCAGGCGGATGCCTTTGAAGGAGCCGGGAGTGAGACGATCCGGATAGAAGACCTGGAACAAGCAGGCGGAGCCGGGAGGGAACATTGTCTGGAGGTTTTGCTCCGTATTTCCGGTACGCTGTTGGTCCGCACTTATGCCGTGGCCTTTACAAGGACAGAGGATATTCCGGATTATGGGCAGATGACGGTTGGCGGTCATGGGAAACAAGCGGTGATACCCGGCAGCAGCTGGGCCGGGGCTTTCCGCAGCCACCTGGTGAAGACTGTGCAGGAGCTTTTGCGGCAGCCGGACTGGAAGGAAGCACAGAAGATATTAAACCCATTGTTCGGAACATGGGGTGATACAGAGATGAGAAATCAGGAGCTTCATGCCTCCGGGCTGATATTTGAGGAAACGGTAATTGACGGAGGTCATGGCTTACCTGTTGCCAGAATCGCGGTGGATCGGTTTACCGGTGGGACGGTGCAGGGAGCACTATATGAGGAAATCCCATGGACAGGAGGAGAAATCATTCTGCCGATACGGTGGAGGAAGAATGGGCTAAATCTGACAGACGACGAAATCTGCGGTTTGCTTCTCTGGGCGGTCAAGGATTTGCAGGCGGGGATTCTGGCCGTGGGCGGAGAGACCTCGGTGGGCAGAGGGATTTTTGAACCGGTACACGGGAAAGACAATCTCTTTTTAGATGGAGATGTTTTGACGGATGAGGATCAGAAACGTTGTATGCAGGCCGCGGTTTTGTGGGTGAAAGGGAATCGGAAGAAAGAGAATACGAGGTGATGGAGCAATGGAGAGGTATGAACCGTTTGGTTTGATAACCGAACAGAAAGCAAGAAAGAAGATTGCCGAATGTTTTCCCAATACAGCAACCTTGTATGCAGTTTTGGATTATGCCGTGTGCTTTGGCACTTATAATCAAGGCAGCTTTTCCCTGGGCATAGAGGCGCAGAAAGAGCCGGCGGCATTGGATTGGACTTATCTGCGGGAACTCCGTGTTTTCGACGAGGAGCAGGAATTGCTTCTGGTTCCGTCAGGCGGTAACTGGATCGGGAGAATGAGACGGGATATAGGACAATATAAGAAAATGCAGGATGATGGAGAATATGTCATCGATGAATGTCAGAAACTCTGGGGAAAGACGAAAAAGTCGTATAAAGTAGGGGACACGGTCTGGAGCCTTCTGGTGTCTGGCCGTGGAACCAGAATACAGATACCGATGGATTTGAATGAGCGGGAGGAGGCGGCAATCCGTGTACGCCGCTATATGCGTATTCCTGATGTGAAAAAGGATGGAGCGCTGGTGTTTCAGAATGATATCCGCATGATAGGGCTGTGTCCGTGGGAAGGAGATGAGTGAGATGGCGGGAAAATTTGTAGAGAATTATAAAAAACGATTTGTCAATCCGTACAATTTTATTCCTTTGATGGAATCATGCAGCCGTTCGGTACCGACTGCCGAATTTGAAGATTGTTATACGGGATATTTTGACTGCAGAATAAAACTTCTGACACCGCTGTTTATACCAAATACATCATCTTCTTCAAGACTGCTGAACGAGGAAGAAAAGAGAAATGAAAAGTGCAAGGACGAAAAGTGGAAAGGGTATGATTTCTATTCTTATGATGACTGGTCATCGGAGGAATGGGAAGGAACGGGTCTGCCTTTGCCGCCGCAAAATCCTGCGATTCCGGGAAGTGAGATCAGAGGAGCTTTGCGGAGTGTCTTTGAAGCGGCATTTAACGGGTGTATGTCTTCTGTATCCGCGGGTAGGGTGCTTTCGGAAAGAACCAATAAGGCAAAGAAACTTCCGGCCTGCTTAGGGAGGAAAGTATTTACAAAGACGGTTGAGGCTTTATTAAAAGAAAACGGTGGTTACGATCCATGTGCGGATGAGAAACTTTGCCCTGCGTGCCAGGTATTTGGAATGGTGGGGAAATCCGGGAAGACCTATGCACGCGCCTCAAAAGTTAGGGTGACGGACGCTGTTTTGATTGATCCGGCAAGAGACGGCGGGGCATTGTTTGAAGAACCGGTGGTTCTTCCGGAATTGGGGGAGCCAAAGCCGGGAACGGTGGAGTTTTATACGGAACCGCCTTATGGGCCATCAGAGAAGTGGAAAAAGGGACAGGGATTCTGGACGTATGATTATAAATATAAAGTTCAGAATAATAAGAACCCCCAAAATATGCGGATTTTAAGCGTCAGGGAGCCAAAACTGCGGGGAAGAAAATATTATTGGCACAGTCAAGTGGATTTGGAACAATATAGGGGGAATCAGCTCTCTGCAATGAAACAGAGAATCCGCCCTATGAAAGCGGTGGGACGGGACGAGGAGCCGTTGTTTCGTTTCCGCGTGTATTTTGAACGCCTTAATAGAACGCAGTTGAATCAGCTGAAATGGGCGATTGATTTTGGAAATCCTGCCTGTGCCCATAAGATCGGCAGAGCGAAGCCGCTGGGATTCGGCAGTGTCCGGCTGAGCATCGACAACTTGTATCTGCGCGAAATTGACAAAGGTACGGGAATCTGGGAAATGAAAAGAGAGACGAATATAGAAAACTTTTTTTCACATCCGGTCGAGGCGAGCGAGGCCCTTAAGATAGTACAGAAGATGGCTAACTGGGAAGAACGGCCTTGGAATGTTCAATATCCATCCGTGGATCCGGGATCCCATAGAACCCCGTATAAGAAAAACGAGACAGCATCCCATCAGTGGTTTAAAGAAAATAAAAAGGATGGTTATTTCATGAAAGTACTCCCGAAGGCGGATGAAGATGCAAGGAAAAACCTGGAGAGCGAAAAAGCATTATATACTTATACAAGGAACAAAAATTAACCTCCTGTGCGGTAAAAAGCCTTTAGATCGACTTAGGAAATGAAGGAGGTGGCAAGAATTACATAGGATTCACAGGATTGAAAGAGGGCTGATGTTATGGGAGGAAAAGAGGCATTACGGGGATTTTTATATCAAGGATTTGCTTCCGTCCTTGAGGCTTTATGCCACGAGGGCTGGGATAGGATTTATATTGAGTTAGATTCTAAAAATGATAAGGTCGACATTGCGTTAGAGGCAAATCACGTAATCGTTAAAAGCATTCAAGTTAAGTCAACAATCAATATCTTTAAGAAGATTGAAAGTTTTCCTCCCAACGAAATAAAATCGGAGGAGGAAGCCCCACAGCAGGGACAAGTCTGTTCTACCGGTTGGGACTGGATGAAAATTTTAATGAAAGAGTCTGCCTGAACCACTTTTTTAATAGAAACACCTTCCAAGTTAAGGAAAGCCTTGGTATAATTAGGGTACATCTATAAGGGGTCATCTCCATAACATTAAACTTTGGTCGGGATAATGCGTTAGGAGGCTTCTTATAGATGTATTTTATTACAACGAAAAGAATGTTGGAAGTGTGCTTTTCAGCACACCCCAACATTCAGTATAGAACCGCTGGGGCTGCCGGGCGCCTTGATGGGAACGATAGTAGGATTAATGCTCCAGCTTCTATTTCATCTGTGCACAAAATGCGTGTTGCTGTTTTTCAGAAAGCAGGTATGGTCTGCGTATCTAATGGCTCCATTTCTGGCCATAGGATATGCTGTTGCTTATTATGTTTAGGAGGAGTGAGAAAATGAAGAAAAGGGTTCTTAGTTTATTAGTACTGATTGGCTGTGTAAGTATCTACTGCCTTCGGTTTAGGAAAAAGGCAGACTGTCTGCAATGAGGTAAGGGGAAGTTTATAAAAGCGGAGTATTGGACACAGAACTTTGAGACAGTCCGCTCCGTGATGCCAAATGCAGAAGTGTATGTGTTTGAGGAATACGGGGAGATCCAGGGGTTTTGTCGGAATGGATGCAGAATACATTGCCGGATTATTTGTAGTGGAAGGACATCAGGGGCATGGGACTGGTCATCAACTGATATCAGAGGTAAAGAGGAAAAATCGCCTGTCGCTGCATGCTTATGAAAAGAATGCAGGCGCGGTGGCATTTTATCAGGCAGAAGGATTCCATATTGAAAACAGTATGACAGAGAAAGAGACTGGGGAACAGGAGTACCGGATGGTGTTTCATGAGAGCGATGAATCAAAAGAATCCTGCAGTAAATGATAAAGAAGTCAGAAAGGGGGCGGTTTGAAGATGCTGATTAATTTTAAGGACATGGAAATGCGGGAAGTGCCAGGGGGGGAAGTGTATGCGCAGGTGATGAAGAGTTAGCTCCTTTTTTGCCTGTAATAGATAATTGCAGAATAACTGAAAAAGGTAGAACGTTCAAAAGCCGCTGTCAGAAAAATAGAGCCGGCAGGAAACGTGCACTGGGGACGTATGGTGACAGGGGAGACATTTATAACTGATGAAGGACGGCAGAAGATTAATGATAAATTTGCGCCTTTTACGGTAGATATGGAAACTGCAAGTATATTCCATGTATACAATGTAAACAGGATACCATTTATTTCAATTCGTTGCATTACTGACACCGATGCCTGCAGGGGAATGTGTGATTTTGAAGAAAACTGCGCCAAAGCCTCAAGGGTTGCAAAGAATATTACAGTGGATTTATTAAACGAACTTAGAGGATAAAATCAGAAATTGTTCTGTTGGTGAGGAAACTAAATTAGGCGGATAACGGGAACTTATGAGGAGGATATGGAACAGTATCAATAGATAGATGTGCAATGATTTGACAGCGCAGGTTTCGTGGGCGTAAGACAGATAATAGATATACTGACAGTGGAACCGATTTTTGATATGCTTGTGGATCAGGAAAAGAATAATGAAAGAGGTATATGGAAATAGAAGTATTTCGTAATTGGCAAAATAAATACGGTATGCCTGATCTAAATGATTTAACATTTGCTAATACAGAACAAAAGTGTATTAAATACGATTTCAGAAAAGAATTTGGAATATGTGGAAAAAAACCTTATCTGGAAAATGAATGTCAAATTCTCAGATAAGGGTTTTTTTAAAAATTGCTTTTAAACTCTTTTCAATCCACAAGTGGTATATTGCTACTTGACATTATAAATAATAGCATAGTTAAAGAGCAAAATCAAATTTTACTTTAAATAAATACACTCGAGTTAAAAAGTATATAAAATAAGCCAAAGCGCTTGAAAGCCTGTTACCAATAGAGTATAATAAAAAATATAAGTTAACAGTAAATTTCCTGAACTGCAAAGGGGGGATTAAAGATTCTTGCGCATAGAAAAGAGTCCGATGGAAAGGAGCAGGATTGGGATAAACACAGTTCCAATGTGGCAATCTTATGCTTCCTGACGGCTGAAAAGCTGGGACTGGGTAAACTGGCAAAATTAATGGGGCTGCTGCATGATTTTGGGAAGGGAACTGCAGATTTCCAGAACTATCTTCGTGGAGCAGGCAGCAGGCATCATAATCACGCTGGATTGGGTGCGCTTTATGTTCATCGGCATTGGTGGCAGAGGGAGGCAGCGAAGGAGAGAAGACAGACTGCTCAGCTGATTTCTTTATGTATTTACGGGCATCATGCCGGTTTGCCGGACTGCCTGACTGCTTCGGGAAGATCGCCCTATTTAGACGGCCTGCGGGAACAGCCGGAGAATTACTACATAGAAGCAATGGAAAATTTTTACGCGGAAGTGGCATCCGCAGAGAAACTGGACAAGTTGTTTGATGATGCTTGTAAGGAGTTGAAGGAATTTGGACTGGACAGCCATTCTTTCAACTGGGGAATGCTTGCCAGACTTTTGCTGAGTATTCTTGTCGATGCGGACAGATGGGATTCTGCGTGCTTTGAATATGATGAAGACCCATTTGAAATGGCACAGGAAGCTCAGCCTGATTGGGAAAAACTTCTTATAAAACTTGAAGCTTATGTAGAAAAATTCCCCAGAGAAGGAGAATTGGCCACAATTCGGCGCAATATATCAGCATGGTGCAGAGCTGCGGGAGAATATGGACCGGGGATCTATACCTTGTCGGTTCCCACTGGAGGAGGTAAGACGTTTTCGAGTCTGAGGTTCGCGCTCTCCCAGGCTGAGAAGTATAGGCAGCGAAGGATTTTTTACCTCATTCCCATGAATACAATCTTGGACCAAAATTCAAGAGATATTCGGGACGCGCTTTCCGACTATCCGTCGATTTTGGAGTTTCATTCTAATGTTATTCCGGAGAATGAAGCGGAGGAGGAGAACTATCGCAGGCTGACAGAACGTTTCGATAGTGACATTATTTTGACTAGTCTGGTTCAGTTTTTGGATACATTTTTTCAGAAGGGAAACGGCAAGGTGAGGAGAATGTACCGATTTGCAAACTCCGTTCTGATTTTCGATGAAGTCCAGGCTCTTCCGAAGAAATGCCGGGAGCTTTTTAAGCTGGCGCTTCAATTCCTTGTACGTTTTTGTAACTGCACGGTGCTGCTTTGTACGGCGACGCAGCCGAATCTTGGATTAGAGGCAAAGGAACTTGTACCGGATGTGGATGCGCTATATCAAAAATTAAAGCGGGTGACATATATTTCAGAGATGGGACCACGTAAATATCAGGAGGCTGCCGATGATATTGCGGGATTTATCGGGAAGAAAACTTCTGTGCTGATGATTGTAAATACGAAGGATGCTGCCTGGAATATCTTCCAGGGGATTTCTGAACAGTTGGAGACATTAAATTACAGGCAGGTACAAATACGACAAGATCTTACGGACGAGGAACTGGAAAAATGTGCCGGAGGCTGTGCGGAAGATGAGATTTTGTGTGTGCATCTGAGTACACTTATGTGTCCGATTCACCGGAAAGAGATACTGCGCTGGATCAAGGTCTGGTTGTCAAAGAAAAAGCTGGTCTGCTGCGTTTCCACAGCCTTAATCGAGGCGGGAATCAACGTGAGTTTTCCAACTGTAATTCGCAGCTTAGCAGGTATTCCAAGCCTGATTCAGGCAGCAGGGCGCTGTAACCGCAATTGTGAAGCGGATATGGGAAACGTATACTTATGGAATCTTGCAGAGGAGAGGCTGAGCCGTTTGCCGGATATACAGAAGGGCAAGGAAATCAGCATGAGCCTACTTAGCAATGTGGAAAATCCGGATGAACTGGGAAATCCGGAGATGATAAAAAGATACTTTGCGAAAGAGGAGATATATACACAGGAAGTTGAAAAATATCAATACAAAGAGTGGAACTCGGATTTGGTTACCATGCTGTCAACCAACCGTGAGTGCCGGTGCACAGCCGGGAATTTGCGGGATGAGAATAATCCGCTGCCCGATTTAAGTAAGCGGTTTTATCAGAGTTTTCGAACGGCAGGCACGGTTTTTCAGGTTATAGACCAGAAAACGAAAAGCGTAATCGTTCCCTATGGCAAAGGAAAGGAATTGATAGAAAGATTGGGGGATCGCCATACGCTCAGCGAGGAGATCAGACTTTTAAAAGAGGCTCAACAGTACAGCGTAAATTTATTTGAACATATTTTTAATCGTCTGGCCGGGGAGGGCGCTTTAGTTTCTCTGGGTGAGACAGGAGCAGTTATTTTAAAGGACGAATACTATGATCCGTGGGCTGGAGTTACGATTACGCCGCAGGAAATGAAGGAGCTCATAATGTAAAGGAGGGATGCCGTATTGAAAATCAGAAATCAGATTGAGTATTGCGTGTCAGGAAACTATGCACTGTTCAGCGATCCGATTGCAAGAATGGGAGGAGAAAAGTTCAGCTATATGCTTCCGACCTATCAGGCGCTGAAAGGAATTACGGAGAGTATCTATTGGAAACCGTCGATCATATGGGTTGTGGATGAGATGAGGATTATGAAACCAATCCGCACAGAGTCCAAAAATATCCGGCCAATCAGCTATGTCGCGCCGAAGAATACATTGTCTGTCTATACCTATCTGGCAGATGTATCCTACCAGGTCAGGGCACATTTTATTTTTAATGAGAACCGGCGGGAAGAGCTGGAACAGGATTTTAATGAAAACAAGCACCACAATATTGCGAAACGTATGGTGGAGAAGGGTGGACGCAGAGATATTTTCCTGGGGACGAGGGAGTGCCAGGGATATGTGGAGTCCTGTGTATTTGGCGAGGGAGAAAGCTATTATGACCATTATGGAGAACTGGAATTTGGACTCATGTTTCATGGGTTTGATTATCCGGATGAGACTGGGCAGAATATCCTGGCTGCCAGATTCTGGAAGCCGAAAATGGTAAATGGAGTGGTTCAGTTCCTTCCTCCTGAAGAGTTACCGGAAGAGATGAAGCGGAATATCCGTCCAATGAAAGCGAAGCAATTTGGAGAAAAGTTCGGTAACTTCAGCGGTTTGAAGGAGGAGACACTGCAGCGGGAGTTGGTCTGGGAAGGAGGGGAAACGAATGAGTTGGATGCAGAAATTATGCGAGGCGTATGATGCCGGTATTGTCTGTGATCAGTCGAAAGAATCGGTTCGGCTTGTTCCGCTGGGGTTTGTGCGTAAAAAAGTAAAATACCATGTGGTACTCTCGCGGGACGGTCAGTTCGTATCTGCAGACGAGCTGATGGATGAAAATCAATTTCTGGAAATTCCAAGTACGCCGCAGGCAGAGAGCCGTACAGGTGATAATGGAACTCCGTTTCCCCTGGTGGAACAGCTCAAGTATCTGATTTTTGAAGATGAAAATTCGAAGCGGTTCAGCCAGTATATGGAACAGCTCAGGGCATGGTGCGGACAGCCCGATGCGCCTGACTGCCTGCGTGTGGTATATACATATCTGGATGGTCATACATTGCTTACCGATTTGGAATCACAGCCAAATTTGAAAGTGAAATATTATAAGAATGCAGAAAGGCGGGAAGGCACAGGAGAAGACGCTAAGGCTATGGTCTGTTTTTCAGTCCAGATGCAGGATGAAAGTGCTGACGATCTATGGCTCAGGGCAGATGTCAAACAGTCCTGGGAGCGGTTTCTGGCAGATAAACTGCCGGGCGCCAGAGCGTTTTGCTATGTGGAAGGTAAGATGCTTCCTGCTATGGAGAATCATCCGAAGCTACAGGGAAATGCCAAGCTGATTTCGGCGAAGGATTCTGAATTTCCATTTCAGTACAAGGGACGTTTTGTGGAAGACCGCAGCGCGGCGGTGATTAGCTTTGATGCGTCTGTGCGCGCCCATAATGCTCTGATCTGGCTCATTGCACGTCAGGGGATGCAAAAATACGGTATGACATGGGTGGTGTGGAATACGAACGGGGCGGTCATGAAGGCTCCGATTGATGAAAAAAACGGCTTTATGGATGATGAGGAAGAGGAAGAAGACTCCGAGCCGATTATCGATACATTTGAAAGTTATGCCAGGGAAGTGAGGGCGGCAGCCCGCGGTTATGGCGGCAGACTCCACGATTATAATAAGCAGCGGACTGATTTTGCGGTGATACTAGGACTGGAGGCGGCGACGGACGGAAGAATGTCGGTTACTTATTATCAGGAGTGCTCTGGAAATGAATATGTAAAGCGTTTGGAAGAATGGTATACGGATTGTTGCTGGTGGAGCTATTCCTGGAAAAAGAAGACAAAGGAGATTGCTTCCCCGGGTCCGGAGCAGATTGCCGTTGCCGTTATGGGGCCTGACGCGGTAAATGTGGCAAAACGGGATAAAAAATGTGAGAAGTCCCATACAAAATTGATGCGGAAACTTCACTCCAGAATCCTTGTCTGCATTGCTGACAGGCAGCCATTTCCGATTGATGTTGTCCTCAGTGCATTTTACCGGGTATGTGCGCCTCTTGCGTTTGTCAGCGGGAAGGACCGGCAGTGGTCCAGAACTGCATGGGAAACCAGTGTTGACACTGCTTGTGCGATGATATCTTGTTTTCAAAAACGCAGTCGTGGGGAGATTTGCGAGGTGTTCCCCCCAGAACTGCAGGCCGAGTCGAAAAGAAGAGACTATCTGTATGGCCGACTTTTTGCAGTGGCGGACTTTATGGAGGAGAAATCGACGGATAAGGGGCGGGATTACCCGACAAATGCGATACGGCTGATGTGTCAGTTTGTGAAACGGCCGTTTGAGACGTGGCCTAAGATCCATGAAAAACTAGTTCCCTGTTTTAAAAGCCTTGGCCCTGACAGCAAACGGTACCAGATACTTTTTGCGAAAATTGAGGAACAGTTTACGGAAGAAGACAGATATGAGAGAGGGGAGCTCTCGCTGGAGTTTTTGCAGGGCTTATCCAGTCAGAGACAGATGCTTTTTCAAAAATGGGAACCTACTGAAAAAAAGGAAGATGGGGGAGGCGTTCCATATAAGCTTCCAAGGCGGCGTTCCGAACTGTACGGATGTCTGCTGGCGATAGCGGATGTCGCGGAGCAGGAAGCCAGTGAGGGAGAACGGACGGGAATGACCAATGCGATGCAGATGATGCAGGTATTTGCGGCAAGGCCCTATGAGAGCTGGGGAAGACTTCACGACAAGTTGCAGCCATATTTGGAAAAATTGGGCAAGAAGGCGGATTATTATCAGCGGTTGATTGGATTTGTGGAGATGCAGTTTTCACAAGCAGATCGGGAAACGGCAGTGCCGTTAGACGCCGGCTATCTGCATGGATACTATTGTATGCGGCAGACGTTCTATCAAAAGACACAGTTTTCAAGGGAACCTCAAGAGTGGGAAGAGGCAGGAGACAGAAGGAGCGCCCTGTATGGACGGCAGCTTGGAATCGCGGACCGGATAGAGAGAAGGCGTTTTATCCGTGAGGCGGAGGATATAGACAGACGTTCTACGAATGAGTTGAGATTTATGCCAGTCTTTGCCCGGAAGCCGGCAGCTGCGTGGGAAAATCTAAAAGTCAAGTTAAAGCCATATCTAAGATATGCGGAAAACCTTTCGGGAGAAGACTTGGCCACCCTGGAACAGTTGGAAGCGCAACTACAGCAAAACGGCTGGAATACGGATATTCCTTTGGGAAGTGTTTATCTGCATTATTACTATGAAGAACGAAATAGATAAAACGAAATATAGGATGAAAAGGAGAAATGATTATGGCAGCTTTGAAGGAGAAAATTGATTTTGCACTGGTTTTTACCGCTAAAAACGCAAACCCGAATGGGGATCCCCTGGATGGAAATCGCCCGAGAACTACATACAATGGGTTGGGAGAAGTGTCAGATGTTTGCCTGAAGCGTAAACTTCGCAACCGGTTGCTGGACGAAGGGCAGAATATTTTTGTTCAGTCTGATGAGCGCCGCAGGGAAGGGGATACGTTTCGATCTTTAAAGGATAGAGCAGACAATGAACCTGCGTTGGCAGCGTGTGTGAAAGAGATGAAGGCAGGGAAGAAGACACGGGAGGATTATGCCAGACAGGCGTGCGAAACATGGTATGATGTGAGAGCATTTGGACAGGTTTTTGCATTTAAAAAAGGGAAAAAAGAGGAAGAGGAATCGGATGCCGTATCAATCGGTATTCGCGGTCCTGTCAGCATTCAGCCTGCTTTCAGCAAAGGACCGGTTAATATTACCAGCTCCCAAATTACGAAATCGGTGAATCTTGAGACTGGGAAGGATCCGGATAAAAAGGGGCCGGACACCATGGGAATGAAACACCGCGTAGATTTTGGCGTTTATGTTACCTACGGTGCGGTCAATGTCCAGCTTGCGGATAAGACCGGTTTCAGCGAAGAAGATGGGGAGGCTTTAAAGGAGGCGCTTAGAACTTTATTCCGTAACGATGAGACTTCAGCCCGTCCGGCCGGCAGTATGGAGGTAGTGAAGCTGATATGGTGGAAACATAACTGCGCCAGTGGCCAGTATTCATCGGCTAAGGTGCATCGGACGCTGCGGGTTTCCTGTGACGAAGAGGGCAATGTTTCGGTAAATACAGAGGATTTGGAGGGCCTGGTTCCGGAGGTTTTGGATGGCGAATGATGATTCGGATTTTTTGATGATTTCAGGATTAAAACATTTTCAGTTTTGCCGCAGGCGCTGGGCTCTGGTTCATATTGAACAGCTATGGGAAGAAAATGCGCTCACGTTAGAGGGACATTATATGCATGAACGGGTGCATGATGACGGTTTTACGGAAGCGAGAGGCTCCGTTCTTTTGTCCCGCGGGATGCCTGTCCGCTCCCAGGAGCTGAGAATTACCGGTGTATGTGACATGGTGGAATTATATAAGGATGAGGGAGGAGTCACGATTCAGGGAAGGAATGGCCGTTGGAGGCTGTATCCTGTAGAATACAAGCTGGGACAGCCGGATTTGCAGGGAGCGGATGCGCTGCAGCTATGTGCACAGGCGATGTGTCTGGAAGAAATGTTTGTCACGGATATTCCGGAGGCTGCGTTGTACTATGGAAAGATAAAACGCCGGCAGCGCCTTATCTTAACAGGGGAATTGCGGCAAAGAGTGAAGGAGTCTGTGGCGGAGATGCATAAGTTGATGTTAGATGGCCGCACGCCCAAGGCAAAGATGGGAAAAGCCTGCAAAAGTTGTTCTCTTGTGGAAATTTGCCAGCCCAAACTGATGAAACAGGTTTCGGCATCGGAATATATCCGCAGGGCGTTCCACGGGGAGGATGAGGAATGAAGAAGTTACTGAATACTTTATATGTCACGACGCCGGATGTATATCTGTCGCTGGACGGAGAGAATATCATACTGCTGCAGGAACAAAGTGAGCTGGGCCGGGTTCCTCTGCATAATCTTGAAAGTGTGGTCTGCTTCGGTTACAGAGGCGCTAGTCCCGCGTTGATGGGAGCTTGTGCAGAAAGGGGGATCGGCCTTTGCTTTCTGACGCAGCATGGCCGGTTCCTTTCCAGAATTTCCGGACCAGTGAGCGGTAATGTGCTGCTTCGGGAGACACAGTATTTTAGAGCGGCAGATGAAATGCAGTCTCTTGCAATTGCTAAATCATTCTTGCTTGGGAAAATTTACAATGGTCGGTGGAGCCTTGAGAGGGTGAAACGTGATCATCCCATGCGGATTGAGCAAGAGAAGATCAATAGTGCCATAACTCAGATGTGCAGTTCTCTGAGTGATTTGGAGAAAGGCAAAAACCGGAGTGAACTGATGGGAATTGAAGGGATTGCGGCGAAAGCATATTTCGGAGTCTTTTCGCAGATGATTCTGCGGAATGAGGATGTATTTATTTTTGATGGCAGAACCCGTCGTCCGCCGCTGGATCCGGTGAATGCGATGCTTTCCTTTTCGTACACTTTGCTGGGAAACGAGATTGCAGGTGCTCTGGAAACGGTCGGGTTAGATCCGGCGGTAGGATTTCTCCATACAGTGCGTCCGGGGCGTGCGTCCTTAGCACTTGATTTGCTTGAAGAATTGCGGGCGCCGTTGGCAGATCGATTTGTAATTACGCAGATCAATCTCGGCATTTTTACGGAAAAAGATTTTCAAAGGAAAGAGAATGGTGCTGTTTTTATGACAGATGATGCGAGAAAAACCTTCCTGTCGGCCTGGCAAAAACGCAAGCAGGAGACGATCATGCATCCTTACCTGAAAGAAAAGATTCAATGGGGTATGGTTGCTTTTTCACAGGCCATGCTCTTGTCTAGGCATCTGCGGGGAGATTTGGACGCCTATCCCCCGTTCTTATGGAAATGAGGTGATGGATTTGCTTGTTCTTATAACCTATGATATTAACATTACAGAAGCCGCAGGGGCCCGCCGTTTAAGGCGCGTAGCCAAGCAATGCGTAAATTATGGCACACGGGTACAGAACTCTGTTTTTGAATGTCAGGTGGATGCAACGCAATATGTGAAGCTAAAACATCTTCTGATGAAAGAAATTGACGAAGAAAAAGACAGTCTGCGTTTTTACTCTCTAGGTAATCATTATAGCGGTAAGGTTGAGCATTTTGGCGTGCGGCGCGGGATACAGGTGGATGAACCTTTAATTTTATAAAAGAACCGCAGGGAAGATGTCTTGCCTTATCAGTGCGAACCCGAAGTGAACATGAATTCTGTGGGAGGTTCGCACCTGGATTTTGGTGTAAATTGGCGGGGATTCTGGTTTAGAGATAAAATTAAATATCATATTTGGATGATTTGAATAAAAAGTAATGTAAAAAATACTCTAAAACCATGAATTTTTGCTGGTCAGGCTCGTAAGAGCCTGTGGATCGAAA
>NZ_KE992817.1:50553-50843 GCF_000466485.1 [Clostridium] symbiosum ATCC 14940
CAGGCTCGTAAGAGCCTGTGGATCGAAACCGCATACCCCTTTAGCCGTTTCTCCTGACCGTCGGTCAGGCTCGTAAGAGCCTGTGGATCGAAACGATGGTATAGCCAAAAGAACCAGCCACCGGAGCCAGGTCAGGCTCGTAAGAGCCTGTGGATCGAAACGTCAAACAGCCCCATCTCCGATATTTCCTTACCCGGTCAGGCTCGTAAGAGCCTGTGGATCGAAACGTCCTGAATCACTGCCTTCATCCTTTTTTCACAGGTCAGGCTCGTAAGAGCCTGTGGATCGAA
>NZ_KE992817.1:50943-51431 GCF_000466485.1 [Clostridium] symbiosum ATCC 14940
CAGGCTCGTAAGAGCCTGTGGATCGAAACCTTAAATGTCAATTTAACGGATTAAATGGTTCGTGGTCAGGCTCGTAAGAGCCTGTGGATCGAAACCTTCTAGGTTTGATATAGTTATCTTCATCCGACGGTCAGGCTCGTAAGAGCCTGTGGATCGAAACAGTCATAGAGTCATTGACAGTAGCCGCCAGGGCGGGTCAGGCTCGTAAGAGCCTGTGGATCGAAACCCCTTTGGAAAGGCACCTGTCGTGAGATGGGTGCGGTCAGGCTCGTAAGAGCCTGTGGATCGAAACATAACTTAAGTAATCAGCCGTATAGAGTGCTTTTGGTCAGGCTCGTAAGAGCCTGTGGATCGAAACCGTGTTCAAACGAAAAGGTATCCCATAACCAGTCTGGTCAGGCTCGTAAGAGCCTGTGGATCGAAACAGTTGGGTGCTGCAAGGTATCAATTTTCCCGGCGGTCAGGCTCGTAAGAGCCTGTGGATCGAA
>NZ_KE992817.1:51531-51760 GCF_000466485.1 [Clostridium] symbiosum ATCC 14940
GTCAGGCTCGTAAGAGCCTGTGGATCGAAACGATCACGCCATAGTCTACTGTCATATCGCCACAGGGTCAGGCTCGTAAGAGCCTGTGGATCGAAACTGTCCGCCTTCGCTAGCCATTAGCCCTAGGAATGGGTCAGGCTCGTAAGAGCCTGTGGATCGAAACCATGATGTAATTGAAAATCTCCATTTGGGATTCCGGTCAGGCTCGTAAGAGCCTGTGGATCGAAAC
>NZ_KE992817.1:51860-52220 GCF_000466485.1 [Clostridium] symbiosum ATCC 14940
TCAGGCTCGTAAGAGCCTGTGGATCGAAACATCCCAGACTGCTTTTAAGCCATCCCAGAGTTTAGGTCAGGCTCGTAAGAGCCTGTGGATCGAAACAGGTCTACGCCAATGCCGGCGCCGGGACCTACGAGGGTCAGGCTCGTAAGAGCCTGTGGATCGAAACCCACTCCCGGAAAAGGTTAATCCAATCATCCAGGCGGTCAGGCTCGTAAGAGCCTGTGGATCGAAACCATATGTTCCTCCTAAATCGCAGGGAGAATCAGAGGTCAGGCTCGTAAGAGCCTGTGGATCGAAACCATGCATTCATCGGAGTGATCCAGAATCTCCACAGGTCAGGCTCGTAAGAGCCTGTGGATCGAA
>NZ_KE992817.1:52320-52610 GCF_000466485.1 [Clostridium] symbiosum ATCC 14940
TCAGGCTCGTAAGAGCCTGTGGATCGAAACCTTCCTGCTACTTAAATACTTTGGCTTCTTTTAGGTCAGGCTCGTAAGAGCCTGTGGATCGAAACTTTCGATTTTCGTTTATGTTTATGTCTTTTAATGGGTCAGGCTCGTAAGAGCCTGTGGATCGAAACCTTAATCCACAAATTTATTTCGGCCACGCTTGGGTCAGGCTCGTAAGAGCCTGTGGATCGAAACCGTCAATAGCTGTGTGTAATGAATTGGCGCCTTAGGTCAGGCTCGTAAGAGCCTGTGGATCGAAA
>NZ_KE992817.1:52710-52942 GCF_000466485.1 [Clostridium] symbiosum ATCC 14940
CCGGTCAGGCTCGTAAGAGCCTGTGGATCGAAACACTGATTTTATGTTCTGCCGTTACCTGGCCCGCATGGTCAGGCTCGTAAGAGCCTGTGGATCGAAACCCGGCCTATCAGGGATAGAAAGACAGGGAAGCGATGGTCAGGCTCGTAAGAGCCTGTGGATCGAAACATAGACACCATCAAAGCTACCGTTTTACAGGTCGGTCAGGCTCGTAAGAGCCTGTGGATCGAAA
>NZ_KE992817.1:53042-53270 GCF_000466485.1 [Clostridium] symbiosum ATCC 14940
GTCAGGCTCGTAAGAGCCTGTGGATCGAAACAATGAAGCTCTGTTTGATTTCGTATCCAAAATACGGTCAGGCTCGTAAGAGCCTGTGGATCGAAACGCCGTTCAAACAACTTCGTTACCGGGTTGAATTTGGTCAGGCTCGTAAGAGCCTGTGGATCGAAACCCTTTGTGGTGTACCTATACCCCGGAACCAACAATGGTCAGGCTCGTAAGAGCCTGTGGATCGAA
>NZ_KE992817.1:53370-53667 GCF_000466485.1 [Clostridium] symbiosum ATCC 14940
GGTCAGGCTCGTAAGAGCCTGTGGATCGAAACGCATTGTTAGTTGCATAAATGAAGTTGTAAGGATGGTCAGGCTCGTAAGAGCCTGTGGATCGAAACAACTGCCTTTATAGCCTCCTGCGGTATCTGCCCGGGTCAGGCTCGTAAGAGCCTGTGGATCGAAACGTCACCGTCAAATTCAAAAAGGAGGGCGAAGGCTGGTCAGGCTCGTAAGAGCCTGTGGATCGAAACATCCGGAATCGAACCGGAACCCATGGCGCGACCCTGGTCAGGCTCGTAAGAGCCTGTGGATCGAAAC
>NZ_KE992817.1:53767-54060 GCF_000466485.1 [Clostridium] symbiosum ATCC 14940
GTCAGGCTCGTAAGAGCCTGTGGATCGAAACCTTTAAATCTTCATACAAAATTTTTATTCTTCGAAGGTCAGGCTCGTAAGAGCCTGTGGATCGAAACAGGGAAGACACAAAGTTTTTAAGAGGTGATGGCTGGTCAGGCTCGTAAGAGCCTGTGGATCGAAACCCTTGTATAGAAGTGCGTCAGTATCTTTGTTTCAGGTCAGGCTCGTAAGAGCCTGTGGATCGAAACAGTCTTATCCCATGTATCTTTATCTTCTATAATGGTCAGGCTCGTAAGAGCCTGTGGATCGAA
>NZ_KE992817.1:54160-54584 GCF_000466485.1 [Clostridium] symbiosum ATCC 14940
CAGGCTCGTAAGAGCCTGTGGATCGAAACCGCATTCCCGGCCATCATGGATCAGACCATCCGGGTCAGGCTCGTAAGAGCCTGTGGATCGAAACCTAAGTTACAATTGCGAATTCTTCCGCATATAAAGGGTCAGGCTCGTAAGAGCCTGTGGATCGAAACCCCGTCAATCCCGGAGAAGACCATCCAAGAGCCGGTCAGGCTCGTAAGAGCCTGTGGATCGAAACCGCGAACAGCAATGCTTAGCTGCGTATAGCCAACCGGTCAGGCTCGTAAGAGCCTGTGGATCGAAACCGTTTCCCGGATTATGAACAAACTCTATCCCCACGGTCAGGCTCGTAAGAGCCTGTGGATCGAAACGGCGGATGTAAAGAAGCGTTCGCGGTATTTCTGCGGTCAGGCTCGTAAGAGCCTGTGGATCGAAA
>NZ_KE992817.1:54684-54917 GCF_000466485.1 [Clostridium] symbiosum ATCC 14940
CTGGTCAGGCTCGTAAGAGCCTGTGGATCGAAACTACCTGCCGTTCGGCATCTTTAAGGGCATTCAGCGGTCAGGCTCGTAAGAGCCTGTGGATCGAAACGGACGTGGTAGACGAAATGAAGGCCGAAGCAAAGGGGTCAGGCTCGTAAGAGCCTGTGGATCGAAACGCGAAGTATTCGATATCAGCAAGGCAGTTTGTTCGGTCAGGCTCGTAAGAGCCTGTGGATCGAAAC
>NZ_KE992818.1 GCF_000466485.1 [Clostridium] symbiosum ATCC 14940
TAAAAATGTACAGCGACAGAGACGACGTAAACAGCGCCTACATCGAGGAGGACGCCGACGGAATTACATTTTGGATAAACCGAAATGAATCATCGTTTTATGGGGCAGAGAACATGCGCACCGTTGATGCCGTAATTGACGGAAATCTTGATGTGAGCGGAGAGAAAAACAGGATTGTCAAAACGGGTTACGGCGATATAAAAATGGCAGCATATGAAACGGCGTCCCCCATGTTTGGAGACGTGGGGAGCGGAACAATCGGCGTAGACGGTCTTTGTTACGTGACGTTGGACAGTATTTTTGCCGAGACGGTCAATGCTGGATGCGAATATCAGGTGTTTCTTCAGGCGTATGGGCCGGGCAGCATTTATGTGTCGGAGCGGACCCCGGCATTTTTTATTGTTGCCGGGCGGGCAGGCCAGCGGTTTGGCTGGGAGATAAAGGCGAAACAGGCAGGATATGAACAGAACCGGCTGGATTGCCGCAGGGACCGCCTTAAGGCCCAGGACAGCGTTGATTATGCTGCTGAAGGGGCGAAATATTATAAAAAATATATGGAGGGACTGATAACATGAAGAAGATAACAGCGGTAACACTGTTTCAGA
>NZ_KE992819.1 GCF_000466485.1 [Clostridium] symbiosum ATCC 14940
AGTTTTTTCATACATCACTTGACACTATCTTTATTAAAGTACATTCATCATGGTTTAAAAGGCCTTATTTATAGTATAGATCAATTGAGGAAGTAAGCAAAGCTTAATTTATTGCGTAAAATACTTAAATTACGAAGTTTCCTTTATAATCAGGGCTTTTAATACCTATGTAAAAGTTTTAATCAATATACATATTAAATCGTAAACCGAATACGTAATTTTGGAGAAGTGAAGGGCAGGAACGCAACTGCCTTGCTGATATAGAAAGGCCATGAAACAGAGGAAAACTTCATGGCCTTAAAGATGCTTTTAATGAACTTTAGGAAAAGTCAAAAGAGCGTTATAAATAGAGGCAAAGAATAGTGAGTTAAAGCACCGGCACGGTTGTGAAGCATCATCATCGGGTCTGATTAACAACATCTATCAACTCCTGAGTTGTAATAACATGGCAATAAATGTTGTTTAGAATTTCAAGTTCTGTTTCATGCAGGCGTTTTGTTGCTGCAAGGCAGGCGTCTTCAATCAGCCAGACCTTAAAGCTTTCATCCGCCAAATCACGTACTGTACCGGAGACACACTGGTCAGTCATGGTTCCGGTAACGATAACCGTATCGATCCCCATATTATGAAGAATGAGCCGAAGGTTTGTACCGGTTAAGGCGCTGTCGGTAGTTTTGGTGACTACGATATCCTCTTTTTGAGGAGCAATTTCCTGAATGATATCTCCGCGATGATCACCGGAAGTAACCAGGAACTGATTGAAACCGGAAACCTTTTGATCTAAGGAGCGGTCACGGCCGTTGCTTTTAAAGCCTTGAATCTTGGCATAGGTTACTTCTATGCCGGTGCGGCGGCACAGAGAAATGAGACGCTGAAGATTAGGGATAATCACCTTATCATACTTTTCATAGAACGGTTCCCAACGGGCTATGTTTTCAAGCTCTGCCGAGCTCAGGTTTTCAGGTTGGGGACGCTTGACGCAGGCATATTCGGCGTCAATAATAAGTAGGGCGGTTTTTTCCGGCTCAATTTCGATTGTGCCGTAGTCATCGTCATTCTCATAGTAGAAGGAGCAGTAGCGATCGTTTACTTTCATGGTATTTCTTCCTTTCTTAAAAAGATTTTTGAATATATTTTGAGGTAAATGCACGCATAAGAGAAAAATATCCGGGAATCAGATCGATGATGTCACCTAAATGGTAGGAATGTATCGAGTCTGTTATATCAAGCATCAAATGATCTGAGCTGTATCCCAGCATAAGAATACCAGAATCGACTGGTACCGTAGTTTCGAGATCAAAATCCTGCTTACCGATTGCGCAGATTGCCTTCAAACGTTTTTCTCCACGATCAGTGAAGGACGGGCGAATGCCATATGAATCGACTCCGACCGTTCCCCAAGGCAGGGAAGGCTTATATTTTAATTCTATAATCTGAGCATGAAGAACAAAAGCATCATGAAACGTATCAGGGAGATATTGGTAATTGGCCCGTTCTCTTCCGAAAAGAAGCGATTCTCCCAAACGCAAGTTATTGATTTTAGGCGGAATGCCGCCATGAATCATCAAGTCAAGAGTAGCGGAGTTTCCTCCGCTGACTATCTCAAGCTGCCTTCCAATCCGTTCTTCAATCTGTTCCGCCAGTTCGGAGAGCTGTGCCATCTTCCGGAAAGTGGGTTGAATAAAGGAAAAACAGGTCAGATTTGTGCCAATGCCATAAAGCTCAATATAATCCAGTGATTCCACGGCCCGAGCCACCTCAAAAAGTTCCTGATAGTCCGTGAATCCCTCTCGGATATCGCCAAGGTCAGCCATTAAAATAACCTTATGCGGCTTGTCGTGAATTTGGGCATAATGATTGAGACGAAGAATGGTGTCATATTCTGAATTGACAGATACATCAGCGTAAGTGATTACATTTTCTGTCTCACAGCACATGGGAGGACGAATCAGCCACTTTTCTACTTCAAAACCCTTTAATCCTTTCAGGTTTAAAAGTCTGGAATCTCCAAATCTGGTTATTCCTTCTTCGAAAAATATTTGTGCAACAGAGGGCTCAGCGCAGAAACCTTTGGTTACACCGGTTATCCCGATGCCATGTTTACGGCATAAGGATGTCATAACGCGGACATTTTGACGCAGTCGTTCCCGGTTCAACGTGATGCTTGGATACATAAACACCTCCTGTTATTGCTAGAGCCTGTCTTAAAATTTATTTCTGCCATCTGCACGCCCCACTTCGCGGTATATTGAAAGCAATATTAAGACAGACTCTGGTTCACTTTTATTTAAAGTATAGTGAAACGTGCGTGCAAAACCTGTGCATTTTTGTTGTCAGGCCAAGGGCCTGTTTTCATAGTGAAGTCTTTTATGTTTGAAAAACAGAACTTTGGAAAAATAAAACCACCTGCTGTGCGCTTCAGCCGGTGGTTATGATTGCACGATTTTTGCACACTGAGCGATTTATTATAATAACGTAATGAAGCAGACATCTAATTATGAAGGAGAAAAAGAGTGAAAAATAAAGTGGATTTTTGGGCGCACTTATATAAGGGTTCATAAAACCCCTGATTTTGCGATTGTTTGACAATAGAATAAAGATTAGTTATCGTTGCGCTTCACTAACTTAGAACTATCGTAACCAAGACTTTCAAGATAGGCAAAAACATTGTTTTCATTCAGAACAACACGCTCTACATGGTTTTGAGGCTTCATCAATTCCTCATAGTCAGCAGGGGTAAAAGGTTTCTTTTCCGAGACCATATGGTAAATACAGACCATCATCATTCTTGCGATGGCAATGATTGCTTTCTTATGGCCACGACGCTTTTTGATTCGCCCATATTTGATTGCAAAATAAGGCTGCTTTTTGTTTTTGATTGCGGCAAGGGCACACTGTACCATCATCGGTTTCAAGTAAGCGCCTGCTTTGGCAATTCGGACAGATTTTTTCTTACCTGCGGATTCATTGTTGGAAGGAGAAAGTCCACACCAGGAACAGAGGTGTTTGGCATCATCAAAAATGTTCATGTCAACGCCTGTTTCTGCGAGAACAATGGTGGAACTTAACTCTGTCATGCCGGGCATGGTGCTGACAAATTCCACAAACTCATAATAAGGTTTGATACGGACATAGAGTTCCACTTCGGTCTGGGTAATCATACCGTCAAGATATTCCAGATGGCCAAGGGCCAGTTCCAGTTTTTTTGCCTGGTCTGTTTCAATGTTGCAGCCTCTGATTGCTTCGATGATTTCATCAGACTTGGCTTTGGCCTCTTTTTTTATCAGTTTTCGGACAGCCTTTTCGTCAATGGAATCAGCGGTATGCTCCAGCAGATAAGACATGATTTCGGTTGCTGTTTTGCCGAAAGGGTCAGAAAGCACGCTGGCAATGCCGACATTGGAAACGGTCATACAGTTCTGGATGCGGTTCTTCTCAGAGGATTTCATGCAGACCAGCTTAAAGCGGTATCTGGCAAGTTCCCGGAGCTGGCGGAAATCCTTGGGAGGGATAAAGGAACATCTGACAAGGTCAAATTTGTAGAGGTCGGCAATCCATTTTGAATCCTTTTTGTCCGTTTTCTTGCCTTTGATAGCTTTGACATATTTGGGATGTGTAAGGCAGACCTCTATGTCCTTTTCGAGATAATTAAAAATAGGAATCCAATACTTTCCTGTGGATTCCATACAAACGTGATAACAATTATTCTCGATAAGCCAGTTGTGAAACTTTTGAATATCCGAGTTGATGGTTGAAAAGGATTTTTGCCTGTATTCGGATACTCCGTCCCTGTTAGTGATTACGATGGTTGCAACGATAACATTTTTGTGGACGTCAAGCCCACAGCAGATGGGGTATTTTAACTTCATCATAAGTATCACCACCTTATAAAAAGGAATAGCAACAGTGACTGTCATCCTGTGACTGAATAAACATGGTTTATTACCAATGATAAGAGTCCGGGCTCAAAGTCCCACTTGTTTGTGCTTGAAAGGATGACGGCACATATAATGATACGGGGTCGGAATAAATTCGCCACTCCTCCTTCCGTGCTCTGTAGTGTATTGCTATTCCCTACAGGGATTATAAATCAAATAGTGGAGAGGTACAACATTTTTTCATAACTTGTTTGTGCCTTGAGCGAAGCGAAAGGAATGACAAAAATGATGAAGAAAAAGAAAATCCTTTTGTGGTACGATGTGGAAGATTATGTTACCGAAGAGGCGGAGAATGCACTATTAAAGCTGTTGGAACTGATGCACGAGTATGGCGTCCGGGCGACTCTGAAGTTGTGTACAAAAAAATATGAGCAGTTGATACATAACGGAAGAACTGATATTTTAGAACTGCTGGCTGACCATGAGCTGGCGTTTCATATGACAAACCATAGCGTACACCCAATTCCATCGGAATATTTAGACAGAATGGGATTTGCTCAGGGGGCTTTGGAATTTGAGCGTCGGGAAGGGCAGGGATTTGCGAGGTTAAAGAGTCTTACCGGTCAAAACCTGACATCATATGGTCATCCTGGTGTTGCATGGGCTCCTCAGGTTTTCCCGGCTCTTCGCAAATGGGGGATTCCTACATATCTTGATATCCATGATATCTTACGTGTTTATGGACAGCCATTCTGGTTTGGCGGTGTACTGTGCTATACAAAATTAAATAACCTGGCTCATTTAGATAAAGAGAAAAAAGAATGTTCCCTGATACAGTCGGTGGAGTTGATGGATGAAAATGATTGTCATGAGGTGGTGTTTTTAAGTATGTATGATCATCCCCATGAACTGGTTTGTACTAAATTCTGGGATTCTGCAAATTTTGCTTACGGGAAAAATCCGGCATATTTGCAGCCTGCTCCATTAAGAGAAGATGGCGAGTTTGAGCGGCTTCTGGAACAATACCGCACCTTTTTCCAGTACGTGAACGCGCATGATGAAATTGAATTTGTTACGGTGCAGCAATCCATGGCTTATGAACAGCATCGTTTCGAACCTATTACAGCAGAGGATGTCCGCATGGCCGCCCGCAGTTTAGGCGGAGAAGCCGGATTTTTTGATTTTCATGGCGAATGGTCTTCAGCATCGGAGATACTTAATCTGATGGCCCGTTACCTGACAGGCCGTGCATTTTTGCCGGAGCTTATCTATGGACCGGAGCGTGAGGAGACATCGGTTCTTACTTCCCCTGTTTCGGCAAAAGAACTGGCAGAGGCAATATTCAGTGATACCAAACGGATTTTCGGATATAAGCAGCTTCAGTCACTTTATCGGGTAGGGGATAATTTTATCAATCCGGTCGATGCATTTGCAACATTGTCAAAGGCCGTGTCGGAGGGAGTTTCTCAATTAGAGGTTCAAAGCGGACGCCTTGCGGCAGCTGATTATGTAAGCCGCGATATAGAATTCGGCGGAGGATGGGATCTGTGGAAGGAAGATTTTAGGGCAGAGAATATTATTGAGCAGACAGTATTACAGACATGGACCTTAAAACCTGCCGTTTTTTAAAATACGAATTAATTAAGTTCTGCAAATAAGATGAGCAGTTTCAAAATACAAAGGGAGGAAGCACTTTTATGAGTAATGATAATAAGAAAAAAGCAGCAAAGATTTCATCTGATTTATTACCGGTTACTTTATCCGGAAAAAATACCGGGGGATTGGGTTACTTTAATGTATGGATCGGAATTGGCATCATTATTGCTACCTTCGCTGTGGGGGGAGAGGCGGCTTACTATTGTAATCTGAAGCAAATTGCCCTTGCGGCAATCGTTGGCACATTTGTTCTCGGATGTTTTTTCTGTGTGTCCAGTGATATAGGAGTGGAGCATGGCCTGTCCTTTCCTGTATATGTCGGGGCGGTTTTGGGAAAACGGGGAACAGCGCTGCCCAATGCCCTGCGGACAATATACGGACCTATCTGGTTTGGAGTTCAATCTTACTTCGGGGCCACTGCAATTAACCAGATTGTAGTCATCTTTACGGGCTATGACAATTGGCTTTTATGGTTTATTGTATTCGTCATTATTCAGGTCATAAATACGGCCTGCGGCTTCAGTGCCATGGAAAAGGTGGCCAATATTGCAGCTCCGACAATTATGCTGATTGGTATTTATATGGTAATACGTCTTTTTGGATTAGCCAGTGCAAATGGAATTGATGCATGGAACTCCGTCTATTCAGACGAGCTTGGCGCTCATATTGCCAAAGGAAACGCAAACATGATCTTGTACGTAATGATGCTGGCATTAAATTATTGGGCCGATAATGCCTGTGAGGTAGAAACCTGGTCCCGCTATGTTAAAACAGACAAAGGAGAGAAAAAATTGCTGAAACGTAATAAACGTGCGATACCCGGTTACATAATTGCGCTTCCGCTTGCATCAGGCTTCATGATCTTTTTGGGTGCATTATCGACCTTAACAACCGGAAATTTTAATCCCATTGAAGCAATCAGTGCGGTGACGAATAATCCTGTTATACTGGTGCTGCTGCTTGTCATGATCATTATGGCGCAGTGGTCTACCAATGCTGTATGTAATCTGATGCCAAGCGGAGTCTGCATTGTAGCTCTGTTCCGTTCCCGGATTCCATATTGGCTGGGGGTGTGTATCTGCGGTTTTATAGGTGCGGTGATTCAGCCGTGGGTACTTGTGGATCATATCGGAATTTTTCTGACAATTACAGGTTCTCTCTGGTCTACGATTTACGGTATGACAATTGTTGATTTCTTCCTGATTAGAAAAAGACGATTGAACGTTCCGGATCTATACAGGGAGGATGGAGGACAGTATTTTTATGCAAATGGAATTAATCCGGCAGGAATTATTTCGTTTATAGTGGGACTGGGAGCATGTATGCTGTTTTCTTCGGTTGCTTTTATCGCAGGCTCGGTTGTTTCGGGGATTTGCTACTATGTTCTGATGAAACTTTGGGTTCTTAAAAAATATCCTCAAAAGGAACTGTCGCAGGAACAGGAAAGTTTCGCAGGAATTTCTGCAAACAGGGAGTGGGTTTACGATGAGGAAACGAATTCTGTAAAAAGCTCTATCTGATAAAGACTGTTGCGTACCGGGGCGGTTTTATACCGTCCCGGCAGTTGCGAATTTTTTGAAAGAATAAGCAATATGTGTTATACTGTGAGCAAAACAATACAGAAAGGAACAGCTATGGAGTACAGCAGGAGAAAATGGAATATAGCCTGGCTTGCCGTCACACTCCTTCTAATGCTGATCTTAGTTATTTCTGAAATGTCCGGCAGCTTCCGGCAGACATTATCGAAGGAATCAGAACCCATACAATGGATTTTGTGTAATGGAGAAAAGGAGACACCGGTGGGCTTTCCATGCAAAATCCCAACGGGTAGTGGAGACAGCTATCGTTTTATTGCCAGATTTAATGCGAATCCTGAGGAAGACATGTCCCTGGGATTTTATCAGGAAGGTCAAAAGATATCGGTACGGGTAAATGGACAACTGAGAAATTTCTATCAAAATCAGGGAAAACAGAACAGATATGAAATTATCTCTTTAGGGCATTTATCAGGAGATGTCCGTTTGGAATTAGGACTATGCAATCAAAAGACAATCCTTTTTGGGCAGGTTAAAGATATTGTGCTTACCTCTGTAAATATGGTTTCCCGCACAGTTACCGGAAGAATAGCTGCTGAGCTTATTCTTGGGATTCTTATGTTTTTAGCGGGTTTTGTCGGTCTTCTGCTAAACAAAATATATTATAAAACAGCCCGGGAAAGTTATAGCGTCAGCTATATAAGCTGGTTTGTCGTGATGTTTTCCGTCCTCTGTATTTTGCGTACTCATTTTTTTGATATGATTATCGGACTTTCTCCCGTTTGGTATTTTCTGGAAAATTTTCTTTTGTTGCTGCTTCCCCAATTTTTATTAATGGCCTGCGAAGTGATAAGTTACCCAAATATTTTTTACAGGGAGTATCAGGGCTTTAACTTTATTTATCGAATCTATTTTGTGTTGGCCGTTGGCCTGACAGTTTTTGGGCAGTGTACCTTATCCGATATGGCTGTGTGGAGTATTCTGTATATGTGCGTGTTTTTTCTGTATATCGGGGCCTTTGGCTTCTTTGAGACAAAGATTATCTCTCGTTTTGATCATAACAAAGTGGTTCTTCACTCCAGCTTATTAAAAACCATCAAAACGGCAATTGCATTATATGGGTGCGTAGTGGCTTTAAACCTGGCCTCCCGAAGGCTGTACTGGCTGTTTTTGATCAGTGCATATTTTGCGGTGGCTGTTTTTTTCGCAGAAATTTTTAACCAGATTAAGACTTTGGAACGGCTTAAAGAGGAGATCAATCAAAGTAAGGTTTCTCTTTTATTAAGTCAGATTAAACCGCATTTTCTTTATAACACATTGAATTCGATTCGTACGCTCATCCGGATTCAGCCGGAACAGGCAGATTATATGGTTTATGATTTTTCGCGTTTTCTAAAGGCTAATATGAATGCATTTGATAAAACGATGATTCATTTCAGCCAGGAATATGAGCACCTTCAATTTTATGTCAATATTGAGAAAACATGTTTTCCTAAATTAAATGTGGAATATCAGGTCGAGACTCAGGATTTTTATGTGCCGTCTTTGACAATACAGCCATTGATGGAGAATGCCATTAAGCATGGTGTACTGAAACGGGTGGAAGGAGGTACCGTAAGACTGCGCACATCTCAGGATGATAATTTTTGGTATGTAGAGATTGAGGACAACGGTGTGGGATTTGCATCGGAGGGACCTGAAGGAGAGAGTCCTGACGGACACAGCGGCATCGGTATTTGCAACATAGAGCGACGTTTGGAATACTACTGTAATGCTGCTTTCTTTATTCATTCCGTACCGGGCCAAGGAACGTTTGTGAGAATTTCAATTCCAAAGAAAGGACAACATCATGGAGATTAAAACGATACTGGTTGACGATGAAATATTAGCAATGCGTTTATTCGAACTGGAATGTGCCAGGTTTGAAGATATAAGGATAATCGCAAAGTTTGAATCTCCTGTCAAAGCGATTGCATATGCAGAGGAGCATGATGTGGATATGGCAATACTGGATATAGAGATGCCTGAGATGAATGGGATCGAATTGGGAAAGGAACTTCGAAAACGCAGGAAGGATATTATTCTCATTTTTATTACCGCCCATACGCAGTATGCGATGGATGCCTATCAGATCCATGCCCCGGTTTATCTGGAAAAACCATACAGCTATGAAGATCTGGCCTATGCATTGGAGACGGCCCGGTTAATTAAAAAAAGTAAAATAAAAACAACATTTATACGTACATTCGGATATTTTGATGTGTATGCGGGAGAACAGCTGGTCTATTTTGCAAATAAAAAATCAAAGGAACTGCTGGCTTATCTGGTTGATCGACAGGGGAACTCTGTAAATAATGAACAGGCGATTGATATATTGTGGGAGGAAGCTACAAATGATAAAAAATACCAAAGCAAGTTCCGCAGAGTCGTAAAGGATCTCCGAGATACGCTGTCACAGTACGGAATCGGGGAGATACTGATAGAGCATCCTAATTGCAGGGCCGTCGATGTAGGAACCTTTGAGTGTGACTTCTATCAGTGGCTTGAAAAGAACGATGAGAGTCCCTGCAAGTTCAATGAAAATTATATGGCGGAATATAGCTGGGCCGAGGAAACAATTGGGTTTTTAACCTGTTGTAGCTTCGGGCGGCAGTGAAATTTGTGTCAGGAGAGGAGTATAATGGGGCGATTTTCATATGCGGAGCAGAACGGCGGTCAAAACGCAAGCGGACATATTGTAATTATATCAATTGGGAGTATCCTTGGAGCGGGTTTATTCTGCGGTTTGACTGTTATTTATGACATGATTGGAATCCATATGGTTCCGCTTATTATTTTGACAGGAATTCTGGCAGGTATTGTCAGTTTGTTTTTAATGGAAATGAATCTGGCCGGGCCCCCGGACTGGAATTATGCACAGATCATGCTGGATATTTATGGGCCGGCTGCAGGGCATTTTGCTGTTTCTGCCTATATAGGGGCTATGGTGGTTGGTCCGGCCTCTGAAATTATCGCAGCAGGGATGATACTATGTGAAATATTTGAATGGCTGCCGTTATTTCCGGTATGCCTGATGCTCTGTATTGTAATATTTGCAATCGATTCTATGTTTGGGAAACATGAAATTTTTAACTTTTATACGGCATTTTTTAAAATACTGGCAATCATGGTGTTCTGTTTTATAGGATTGTTTGCAGTCTGTCATTTATTTAAAGGCGTATTCTACACGACAGAGGTTCCATGGCCCATCAATTTCAGCGGCCTTGCCAGAGGCTCGATCGCGTCCTCGGCATGCGCGATTTATGGTTCAATTATGATTTATGGAGGAATTGAAAGTATCGGATTTTTACTTTACAATACGAAGAAAAGCAGTGAAAAGATTGCTACAGAAACACTTAAGATTGTATTTCGTGCAATTGTAATTAATGTAATATCAGTGCCCATTCTGGCCGGAATTATGACAATAGGAACTGAATCGGATGTTAGTATTTTTATCAGAGCCCTTAAGCTGATCGGGTGCAATCCGATTATCGTTGAATGCTTTCGAGTTATTATATTTCTGTCGGGCAGCGCCCTAACCATTACAAGTATGCTCCCGACAACGCAGATGCTAAAAAACCAGCTCATCAATGTGCAGAACAGTACACGTCACGGTGATACTTCCATAGAAAATCGAAAAAAGATGATCAATTGGTTCATAAGAGGCCTGCTTCTTCTTTGCGTGGTCCAAACGGCCTGGCTGGGGGAGGCGGTATATAAGTATCTCTTTTTCTTTTCAGGATTCTGTTTCTGCGTGATGTGGAGTATGATTGCGGTGTCCTGCTCGAAATTCTGTGATAAATATGGAGATGGAAGTGAATGGAGAGTTCCGGGAGAAAAAATATTACGGATATTGACTCTCGCTGTACTGATATTTTGTTTTATAGAGTCAATAACGACCAAAATAGGACAAATTACGGTTATGATGAGACTTGTGTGGTTTATAATATCGCTTATAGGATATCGCCGCTTCCTGCGGTAATGGCGCCAGCGCCGGCTGTGCCGGCGTCCGAAGAACAGTGTAAAGAAATTGCTAAATGGGCAGAGCAAAGAGATATTGAAGTATAATAAGAGACTAAAAATTATCAAGGCTACTTGTAGATACAACAAGGATTATTTAAAGCATTTAATAATGGAAACCAGCTATCAGAATAACGATGGCTGGTATTTTTTTGCCCAAAACATGGAATAGAAGTATAAAACGCAAATAAAAGCAATACATAACGTTGCCGGTCTGGTATCAAGGAAATAAAGACACAGCTATAAGAATTAAATGTATTCAAGCGAATAATCTGTTTAGGAAAAATAATGGAGATCAAGATGCGTTTTTAGGTGCCGGGAGACATAACCGCCTCATTAAAGAGAGAAATATATAGTAGATTATTGTCTGACGTGGTAAAATAATATAAATAATGTTCTGAGGTGTTTTGGAAAAGAAATATAAAACGAAATGGGAGATATTAAACGCAGACGTGTATGCTCATGCAAAAAAGATTAATTAATTTTAGTAATGGGAGGACGAGAAGCAGAGTGGGCATTGGACGAGAATGAATATATTCGGCGTTTTGCAAGCGAGTTTACACGCCCCAGAGGTGTTTGGTGTAAAAATGAAATGCTGTTTTCAGAAGAAGCGAATAATGTCAGGAGGATTAAATATATCAAAAGATGCTATACCCACAAATGATAACCAGGAAGACTGTATCAAATCTCCATGGTTTAAGAGTAAAACAGTAGTCCCGCACAACCTGCCGAAATCTATTGATTACAAATTTGCATGGAATGAGACAGGACTTCTGGAGGTAGACGGCGAAGAACCAGCTTTAGAAGAGCCGAAAGAATAAAATATTTATAACGCATATCGACAGGGTGAAATAAATGAGAAAAGGATTTTGGAAAAGTCTATCGTATGAGGATAAGTTTGATAGAAAATATGCTTGTTGGACACAAAATCATAAAGGATGGCGAAAATATAAACGCAATAATCGAAGAACAGCAAGGCGAAAACTAAAAAAGGTATTGAGCTTATGAGGTTATGGACAATCCAGCCAGTAGAGGTATGGACAAAACTAGTGTCGGACAAAGTATTTCATTGTGATCCTGAAAAATCTGTATTAATCAGTGATGCAGATGCAACGCTTAGTTTCAAGGAGCCTTATGACTGGATAGTACGGCAAATGAGGCAGCGCATTGGCGAGGAACCAGAGGGGGGTAAGTACCCGATATGGGCTTGGCATACTAGAAATTGGGAGCATAAGAAACCTGACCTTAGATGCTGTGGATACAATGAACCGGGGACTAAATGTGTATGTATTGAATTTGAGATTGATGACAACAAGGTATTGTTAAGTGATTTTGATGGATGGCATTTCGTTTTAAGTAATGGATATTATGATCAGAGTGGCTCCGAGGATGAGGCAGAGCGATTAGATAAATGGCTAGATAGTTTACCAAAGACAATACGACAATAGGAAATTCTGAAATCTTGGGAGAAAATATTTGCTATTACACCATTAAAATCTGATTGGTGTCCAGTTGGACAATACATACAGGCAACATTCTGGGAGCTGAGGATAGAACAAGTAACAAAAACTCAGTTCTTTAAGGCAAGGTAATACAATGCAGTGTAGTCACATCAGCTGTCCGATATGTCGATGTGATATCGTTTAATATAATGTAGAACACTTAAGGCGATATAGTAATATCGCCTTATTTTAATATGAGCATTATATATCAAAAATAGATCCTACTCTGGCAGAACTGTATCCGGAATGGATCGTATATCGAGGAGATAAGAGCTGGAAAAGCAACGGACCAAAGAATGGTTATTTAAAAGTGCAGTCAAATGTAATCAACCATTTTTCAATAACAAAACCCCGAAACACCTTATAAAATAAGGGATCCGGGGCAATCAAAGAGTAGCGGAAGGGAGATTCGAACTCTCGACACTACGGGTATGAACCGTATGCTCTAGCCAACTGAGCTATTCCGCCATATTTTGTTTTGAATGGGGCCTATAGGGCTCGAACCTATGACCCTCTGCTTGTAAGGCAGATGCTCTCCCAGCTGAGCTAAGACCCCATTGCTTGTCACTCAATCGCGACTGCTTAGATAGTATAATATTTATTGTTCCAATTGTCAATACTTTTTTGACAATATTTTATAGAAATTTTCTTCTCTTTTTGCTATGAAGTATGATATAATTAAAAACAGTGAGTAAATAAAAGGTTTTGCGGTCTACTGCCTGCCGGCGGCCGCTTTAAAAATATACAGAACAACGGAGGCTGTGATGTATTATTTTATCATAAATCCCCACTCCAGGAGTGGATATGGTTTTAAAGTCTGGAAGAGAATTGAAAAACTGCTGAAGCTGGAGTGCGTGGAATACAGGGCATTTCTGACGGAAAGGCCGGGACAGGCGGCTGAGTATGCCGACCAGCTGACAAAGGGCTGTCAGGAACCGAGAATCATTGTAGTTGTCGGCGGAGACGGTACGGTTAATGAAGTGCTGGACGGTCTTTCTTTTTGCAATACAATTACCCTGGGGTATATTCCCACCGGTTCCGGCAATGACCTTGCAAGAAGTCTCAGGCTCCCGCGTTCCCCGCGGAAATGCTTAAAAAAGGTACTTCGGCCGAAATATCATAAACTTATGGACTACGGTGTTGTCACCTATGGAGATGATGTGGTAAAACACCGCAGATTTGCCGTAAGCGCAGGCATTGGTCTGGATGCCGCCGTCTGTCACAATCTGCTTTATTCCAGAATGAGACCATTGTTTAACCGGATCTGCATGCAGAAGTTGAATTATATTCTTGTCGGCCTGAAGCAGTATCTGAAGGCGAAACCGACAAAGGGGTATATGCTCCTCGACGGCAGCAAGAAAGTAGAATTTAATTATATTTATTTTATATCTGCGCATATCCATCCATTTGAAGGCAGCGGCTTCAGGTTTGCGCCGAAGGCAGACTGCAGCGACGGCAAGCTGGAGGTTTGTGCGGTGAGCCATGCCTCAAAACTGCAGGTTTTATTTATTTTGGGCCGTTCACTGCTGAAACGCTCCCATAATAAAGGACTTCGCACTTATCAGTGCCGGGAAGTTCAGATCCATACGGACAGGCCGATGGCAGTCCATGTGGATGGGGAGAGCTGCCTGTACCAGAGTGACCTGCATATACGGTGCATTGAGCGGAAAGTCAGAATCATAGTATAGGAATGTGTGATAATGTGTGGCAGGAGGCGCCGGAAATTTTGGCGGAACTGTCATAGATATTGCAGATGCAACAGATAATATAGGACACAGAAGCTGCGGTAACAAAATCAGACACAATATGACAGAAAGGATACACATTATGAGAATCGGACAGGGATATGATGTCCACAGACTGACGGAAGGCCGGGATTTAATTCTCGGCGGAGTAAAGATTCCATATGATAAAGGGCTTTTAGGGCATTCGGATGCCGATGTGCTTGTGCATGCCGTGATGGACGCGCTGCTGGGGGCGGCTGCACTTGGAGATATCGGAGAACATTTTCCCGATACGGATCCTGCATACAAAGGAATTTCCAGTATTGAACTGCTCAGGCATGTGGGAAAGCTGCTGGAGGAGAATTGTTATATTATAGAGAATATTGATGCGACAATCATTGCCCAGAAGCCGAAGCTTAAGGAATACCGGCCTCAGATGGTAGACAATATTGCCGGGGCATTGGGCATTGAAAAAAGCCGTGTGAATGTCAAGGCTACAACGGAAGAAGGCCTGGGCTTTACCGGAAACGGCGAAGGAATTTCATCGCAGGCAATAACCTTGTTGACGACAGTAGTTAATTACTGTTATGATAGGGAAATGATGAGAGGGGCCGGCTGCGGAGGCTGTTCCGGCTGTTCGGCCAACCGGCTGACGGAGGAATAAGACAAACCCGCAAAAGACAGATTTAAACCGGAACCTATTAATATAAGGAATAACAGGAGAAACATAATATGAAAATTTTTAACACTCTGTCCAGAACAAAGGAAGAATTTATCCCATTGGAGGAAGGCAAGGTTAAGATGTATGTATGCGGCCCTACCGTATACAACTTTATTCATATCGGAAATGCAAGGCCGATGATTGTATTTGACACGGTGAGACGTTATTTTGAGTATAAGGGATATGATGTAAATTATGTATCCAACTTTACCGATGTCGATGATAAGATTATTAAGAAGGCGATTGAAGAGGGCGTTGATGCCGATACTATTTCCAAACGGTATATTGAAGAGTGTAAGAAAGATATGGCGATGATGAATGTGAAGCCGGCCACCACCCATCCGCTTGCAACGGAAGAAATCTGCGGTATGCTTGACATGATTCAGGATTTGATTGATAAGGGCCATGCTTATACAGGCAAAGACGGCACCGTATATTTCCGCACCAAATCATTTAAGGAATACGGGAAGCTGTCCCATAAGAACCTGGAAGATTTACAGTCAGGCTTCCGTGAAATTAAAGTGACGGGTGAGGAAGACAAGGAGGATCCGACCGACTTTGTCCTCTGGAAACCGAAAAAAGACGGGGAACCTTACTGGGAGTCACCATGGTGCAACGGCCGTCCCGGCTGGCATATTGAGTGCTCCGTTATGTCGAAGAAATATCTTGGGGATTCCATTGATATCCACGCCGGCGGAGAAGATCTCGTATTTCCTCACCACGAGAACGAGATTGCGCAGAGTGAGGCATCCAATGGAAAAACCTTTGCTAAATACTGGATGCACAATGCATTCCTGAATATTGACAACAGAAAGATGTCCAAATCCCTCGGCAACTTCTTTACCGTAAGGGAGATTAGTGAAAAATATGACCTTCAGGTACTTCGGTTCTTTATGCTCAGCGCACATTACAGAAGCCCGCTCAATTTCAGCGCGGAGCTGATGGAGGCATCCAAGAACGGCCTGGAGAGAATCCTCACGGCGGTCGAGAAGTTAAATGACGCGTTAAAGGCGGCAGAAGGAGAGCTTACAGAGAGCGAGAAAGAGAATATTACTTCCGCTAAGGAATTTGTTCAAAAATTTGAAGCTTCCATGGACGACGATTTCAACACGGCAGATGCTATATCCGCTGTGTTTGAGCTGGTGAAATTCAGCAATACGACAGCATCGGAAAACTCGTCAAAGGCTTATCTGTCCTGGCTGAAAGAGACCATCGAAAAGCTCTGCGATGTACTCGGAATTATCACGGAGAAGAAAGAAGAGATTCTGGACAGTGAAATTGAGGATATGATAGCCCAAAGACAGCAGGCCAGAAAAGACAAGAATTTTGCGCTTGCAGACGAAATCCGCGGAAAGCTTCTGGAGATGGGAATTGTCCTGGAGGATACAAGAGAGGGCGTCAAATGGAAACGTGCCTGAATTGTTTTAAAAAAGCAATGAAACTGAAAGAAGTAGAGGCCAGGGAATATTCTCCCCTGGCCTTGGCATATCTGGGGGATGCCGTTTATGAGCTGGCAATCCGGACCTTTGTCATGAATCACGGCAATACCCAGGTTAATAAGATGCATAAAAAGACAGCAGGACTTGTGAAAGCGGAAGCCCAGGCCAATTTCTATAAGGTTCTGGAGGAAGAGCTGACCGAAGAGGAGAAGGCTGTTTACAGGAGAGGCCGCAATGCCAAATCGGTGACGATGGCAAAGCATGCGACGATGAAAGATTACAGGATGGCCACCGGGTTTGAGGCTCTGATGGGGTATTTGTACCTGACGGAGCAGATGGAGCGGATGGCGGAGCTTTTGGGACACGGGCTTAAGAAGCTGGGAGAATTGGAAGAAGATGCACAGGAGTGCATCGGAGCAGGAGAAAACACGTGAGATTTGAAGAATTGACAATAGAAGGCCGCAATGCGGTACTTGAGGCATTCCGTTCCGGTAAAACGATAGACAAGCTGTTTGTACTGGACGGCTGCCAGGACGGCCCGGTGAAAACAATCACAAGAGAGGCCAGAAAACAGGACACGATCATTAATTATGTGGCCAAAGAGAGACTGGATCAGTTGTCTGAGACAGGCAAGCACCAGGGAGTCATTGCATTTGCCGCCGCATACAAGTATGCGGAAGTGGAAGATATATTAGAACTGGCCAGAGAAAAGGGGGAGCCGCCGTTTCTTTTTATATTGGACGGTATCGAAGATCCCCACAATCTGGGGGCAATCATCCGGACCGCGAATCAGGCGGGCGCACACGGCGTTATTATCCCGAAGAGACGGGCTGTGGGACTTACGTCTACAGTGGCTAAGACATCGGCAGGGGCCATCAATTATACACCGGTCGCAAAGGTGACAAATATTTCAGCCACTATCGAGGAGTTAAAAGAAAAGGGCTTGTGGTTTGTCTGCGCAGATATGGGCGGTGAGCTGATGTACCGTATGAATCTGAAAGGGCCGATTGGTCTTGTAATAGGCAGTGAGGGTGATGGAGTCAGCCGCCTTGTGAAGGAGAAATGCGATTATATTGCCTCCATTCCGATGAAAGGGGATATTGATTCCCTGAATGCATCGGTGGCAGCCGGAGTCCTGGCATATGAGATTGTAAGGCAGAGAATGGAATAAATCGGACGAAAGATAATATGTGCAGCAGGTATTTTACAGAAGATAAGAGATCCGGTATGCGGACAGAGATACATCCCTGTGATGAAGCAGCGGTTTTCACATCCGGAAGTGATGGAAGAACAGAAGCAAGAATGATGTATTGGGGGTTTCGCGCCCTGAAAGGGAATGCGGATAGTCTTGTTTTTAATGCGCGTTCAGAGACGGTGTCAGACAAAGTGATGTTCCGGGAAAGTTTTTTACACCGCCGCTGTGTTGTCCCTGCCGCCGGATTCTATGAATGGAACAGGGCGGGAGAAAAAGCCGTTTTTGAGCCGGAGAACAAAGAAACACTGTATTTTGCCGGTGTTTACCGGATGGAGAAGGGAGTGCCACGGTTTGTGATCCTGACAACTCAGGCAAATGAATCGATGGTAAAAATCCATGACAGGATGCCGCTTATTATTAAAGAGGAACAGATAGAAGAATGGCTGGGCGGAATGGAAAGCTGCAAAGCACTGTTGGGACAGGTGCCGGAGAAACTGAAAAAATCCATGGAGTATGAGCAGCAGGCATTTGAATTTAACTGAAGTGGATGATGAGTGCATTTCGCGCTATGGCTGTGGACACAGGAAATTGGAAAAAGAGAGTAAAAAGAAATAGAAGAGCTTGAAATCTTTCCCGTCTGTGGTATAATTATTCACATGGGGACATAGCTCAGCTGGGAGAGCGCTGCGTTCGCAACGCAGAGACCGCGGGTTCGAATCCCGTTGTCTCCAGGCATCATTATTTGCGGCAAATTATTTTGCCGCTTTTTTGATCTCTGAGAGATACCTTCCATGAATGTGAAAGACTGTCTGGGAAGAATGACACTGTATTTCATCTGCAAAAAAATAAAAATAATTGTAAAAAACTGTCACATATTTGATTTTAGATCGTTTATTAAGTGTAGACTTTTCCAGGTCTAAACTTTAGTTTCTTTCAATGGGGCCAGGCGCAATGCCTGGCTCCGACCCTTTCAGAGGGAGTCTTTAAAATCTGAGCAGGAATCTTTCCCTGTCATTCATTATATGGAATAAAGAGTAAGAAAAATGGTGTATAGACCAAATAGCGGATGCAAGCGAATTCAATTAGTAAATCTTTTTAAAGCAATACATAAAAAGGCATATGACAATGGTATAATGCGAAGTAAGAACAAATCAAAGTTCCCAATGTATCACGACTAACTCACTTGTGACCTGCGCTTGTGAAACAAGAGTGTCAAGCACCTGGTGCTTATCGTCGAAATCAACGGACTTCCAGTTCCGCAGACAGCCACTTAGGCTCTTTGTCAATAGTTGGGGTGGGATTTG
>NZ_KE992820.1:0-308 GCF_000466485.1 [Clostridium] symbiosum ATCC 14940
GCCTTTCATAAAGGCGCAATGAAGGCATATCGTATTTCCCATACACGGTAGCACTGAGTGGCCTCGACAAGGTACGCACCCGCACTTAATGCGTGAGACATTCAGCGGCCGCAGGCCAGTGGACGGGGCTGATACACCTGGCAGAGTCTTTCGTCCCGTCGATAACCTTCCGGATAGCATTCTCTCCGGCTCCGCACTGCGAAAACAAAACTATAGTATCTCCTTCTCCTGCCAGCAATGTCACTTCCCCCGGGACGAAAGACTCATAAACCCACCCCACCACCCCGTCCGCTGGCCGTCCCGGGCGT
>NZ_KE992820.1:408-15046 GCF_000466485.1 [Clostridium] symbiosum ATCC 14940
GGCCGTCCCGGCGGCGTCCTCACCTGCTTAACTACAAAGAAAGCGATTGACAAGTTGGGAAAAAGATAATAAAATTATATTATAGTTTAAAAAACGATAATATAGTGAAAATGAGAGAGGAGAAAGGAATGGATCAAAAAGTTTACGATGCGTATCTGTCAATATTAAAAGCAGAACTGGTACCTGCCCTGGGCTGTACGGAACCTATCACAATCGCATATGCCTCAGCCATTGCCAGAGAGTGCCTGGGCGCTTTTCCGGATGTGATACAAATCAAGGCCAGCGGTAATATTATTAAGAATGTAAAAAGCGTTGTGGTACCCGGGACGAACGGCATGAAGGGAATAGAAGCGGCGGTTGCCGCCGGACTGGTTGGCGGAAAATCAGAGAAAAAGCTGGAGGTTATCAGCGAAGTCACGGAAGAGGAAAAAGAGCAGATACGCGATCTCGTGGAGAAAGAGATAATCGAGGTGGGGATTGCCGGCTCGGATCTGCTGCTCGATGTCCAGGTTCAGCTTAAGAAAGGGGACGATTCCGTTTTCGTCCGGATCGCGAATGCCCACACGAATGTAGTTCTGGTTGAAAAGAACGGAGTGCGACTGTTTGAGAAAGCGATGGACTGCGGAGGGGACGACGCGGGCCTGAGTCAGGAAAAAAAGCTTCTGTCTGTGGAAGGTATCCTGGAATTTGCAGACCAGGTAAAGCTGGAGGACATAGAAGATGTGATTTCCCGTCAAATCGCTTATAATACGGCAATTGCCGACGAGGGGCTTGCCCATAATTACGGTGCGAATATTGGGAAGGTGCTGCTTCAGGCATACGGGGATCAGGATGTGCGCGTCCGCGCAAAAGCAAGGGCTGCGGCAGGCTCCGATGCCAGGATGAGCGGATGCGAGCTGCCCGTTATCATCAATTCAGGAAGCGGAAACCAGGGAATAACAGCTTCTGTCCCCGTCATTGAATATGCAAAGGAGTTAAAGTGCGGGGAGGAAAAGATGTACCGGGCGCTGGTTTTATCAAATCTGATAGCGATTCATCAGAAGACGGGAATCGGCCCTTTGTCGGCTTACTGCGGAGCGGTCAGCGCAGGCTGTGCCAGCGGGGCGGCCATTGCCTATTTAAACGGCGGGGATTTGAGGACGATCTCCCATACGATAGTGAACTGTCTGGCAATCGCTTCGGGAATTGTCTGTGACGGAGCGAAGGCGTCATGTGCGGCAAAGATCGGAATGTCGGTGGAGGCCGGACTGCTGGGGTATCTGATGATTGAACAGGATCAGCAGTTCCGGGCCGGGGACGGAATCGTCAAAAAAGGCGTGGAGGAGACGATACGTTCGGTCGGCCGTCTTGGCAAAGACGGTATGAGGGAAACCGACCGGGAAATTTTAGAGATAATGATAGGAAAATAAAGTCTGGATAAAGAGTAAATAAAGACGAAAGAAAGGAGACGCACAGCTTGGAAAACTACGGCACGAACAGAATGGGCGGCGGGCATAAACTGCTGCAGGACAGGCTCAAAACGGAGATTGAGACATTAAAGGGCATTTCGGAGCCATGCCGGTGCGGTACCACACGCCAGAGCTACTCGGCAGCATATAAGGAGGGGACGGCTTACATAAAAGGAGTGATGGAGGACTGCGGCCTGACGGTCCACGAAGACGGAGTGGGAAATGTCATCGGCACTTTGACGGGTACGGAGCCGGGACTGGCGAAAATTCTCTCCGGTTCCCATCTGGATACGGTCAGATGCGCGGGGGCCTTTGACGGGATTGCGGGAGTCGTATGCGCCGCTGAAGCTGCCAGATTGGTCAGAGAGAGCGGCATACCTCTGCGCCACACCTTCCAGGTTCTGGGTATGATTGGGGAGGAAGGCACGCGGTTTGGAAAAGCGCTTTTGGGAAGCCAGTTTATAGCCGGGATTTATGGAGAAGAACAGCTTGATGAATTTATCGGTATAGAAGACAAAAAAACAATGCGCCAGGCCATGACGGAATACGGGCTGAGCGGAGATCTTAAGGGGGTATCCAGGAAAGAAGATGCGGTCAAAGCATTTCTGGAAATACACGGTGAGCAGGGGCCCGTTCTGGAGCAGGAGGAAAAACAGATTGGCGTTGTGGATACCATCGTCGGGCTGTCGTGGCTTGTTGTCAAAGTGAAGGGACAGGCCGGGCACAGCGGAACGGTTCCGATGAACCTTAGAAGAGATGCGGGAACCGGCGCATTTCACCTGATCTGCCGGATTCACGATTATGTATGTGATACGTATTCGGGCAGAGCGACATTGACGGCGGGGCAGGTATCGCTTTTGCCGGGGAGCATGAACAGTATTCCGGGAGAGTGTGAATTTTCTCTCGATATCCGCTCAGGGGAAGAAGAAATACTCAGGGATATTCTGGAACATCTCACAGAATTTGCCGGAGAGGTCCGGGAGAAATATGCCCTCGATGTTGAAGTGCGGGAGCTGACCAGAAAAGAACCTGTAAAAATGAATGCAGCTCTGGCCGGAGGGATTGAAGACGTCTGTAAGGAACTGGGGTTTACGAGCATGAGGCTGAACAGCGGCGCAGGCCACGATTCCATGATATTTGCAAAGCTTTGGGATACCGCGATGATTTTTCTGCCGAACAGGGATGGAATCAGCCACCATCCGGATGAATGGATCGATTATGAGGCCATGGCGGCGGGAAGCCGCGTTTTATACCAGATGATCAGAAAATTAGATGAGGAGGATTAAGAAGATGAAGGACAAGGATTTAGAGTTGGAGCCGGTTGACATGTATGTACTTTTCGCTAAAATGTTTTCCCACATTACAAGGGAGGTGGAGAAAGCCTGCGGTGAAGAAGGTGTGAGAGCAGTGAGGGAAGGCGTCCGCCAGTTTGGCTTAGAGCGCGGCAGGAATATCGCGGAGCGCGCGAAGGCCATGGGCCATGAGAACGATGCAAAGAGCTATCTTCCCTGCTATGATATGGGAAGAAGCGAGCTGTTTAACAGTGAAAACGATATCAGGGAAGATTCCATAGAACAGCTCTTTACCGAATGCATCTTTGCAAAACAGTGGATGGAGGATCACGACGAGGCATATGGAATCCATTACTGCGAGATGATTGACCCGTCCATAGCGGAGGGCTATAATGAGAACTTCAAATGTACCCATGACAAACATTTCTTTAAAGACGGCTGCTGTCATTTCCTGTTTGAAATGAAGAAATAATCGTTACGATTCACGGCCCCGCTGAAAAGCGCGGTTCCGCGAACAGTAACACGCTTCGCGAAAATAATCCTGCCAAAGGAGGCAATCGTAAGATGAACAAGACTCATAGAACCTATGATTTTGAAACAATTCTCGACCGGTCCGGCACCGGCTCGGTGAAGTGGGAGCAGATGAAGAGTGATAATCCCAATGTGGAGGAAGGAATCGTACCATTCTCCATCGCGGATATGGAGTTCAAGAACCCTCCGGAGATTACGGAAGGCTTAAAAGCCTGTCTGGATGAGATTGTACTGGGATACCAGACTCCGGAAGACAGCTACAGAACGGCTGTTACATCCTGGGTAAAACGGCGTTACGGATGGGAGGCCAGGCCGGAATGGCTCATAAACACCATTGGAGTGATCAATGCATTCTGCTGCGGTATCCGGGCTTTTGCCGGAGAAGGGGAGGGCGTCATCCTGATGACTCCTGTTTATCCGCCTTTTGCCGAAGGAATTTGTAAAAACGGGAGAAAGCTTTACCGCTGTCCCCTGATATGCCAGGATGGGACTTACACCATTAATTTTACGCTTTTAGAGCAATTGGCCGAAAAACCGGACTGCCGTCTGCTGATACTCTGCAATCCCCATAATCCGGTGGGAAGAGTCTGGACCCGGGAAGAGTTAATGAGGGTTGGCGAGATATGCCTGAAAAATAACGTTTTTGTCATCTCAGATGAAGTCCACTGTGATATTATCATGGAGGGGTACAAATTCACCTCTTTTGCGTCGGTTTCGGAAGAGTTTGCAGAAAACTGCATGATCTGCCTGTCACCCGGGAAAACATTCAATCTGGCGGGAATCAAGTCGGGATGTATATTTGTGAGGAACGGGGAACGGCGCAGCGCTCTGCTTGACGAGATTTCAAAAGTGCTTCATCCCAACTGGCTGCCGGCCCTCAGTTACCGGGCCGTGGAAATCGCTTATACGAAATGCGATGCATGGATGGGTGAAATGCTGGCAGTGCTCAATGAAAACAAGGAGATGCTTGTGCAGTTCTTAAATGAACGCCTGCCGAAAGTACGGCCTGTGGAAATGGAGGGGACTTATCTCCAATGGCTTGATTTCAGGGCTTACGGCTGGGATATCAAAGAGCAGGAGCGGATTATGCAGCAGGAAGCCCAGCTTTTCTTTGACGAAGGATACCGCTTTGGAGAAGAGGGGGAAGGATTTGAACGGATGAATCTGGCCTGTCCCAAAGCAGTTCTTCTAAAAGCGCTTGAGCGCCTGGAGACGGTTTTGCGGCGTTATGAATAGATGACGCGTAAAATAGAAAAGTAGAAATAGAAAAATATAAATAGAAAAGTAAAAAATAGAAAAGGGAGCGCCGCTTAATGGCATGAAGTCACAATGACCGAATGTCAGGAGCGGCGCTCTCTTTTGAAATGATTGCAAAAATAATTGCAGTCATGTTTCAAACAAATGAATGCGCAGGGCCGATATCTGAGGTATACTATAATTTAAGGCGTACCGGACGCCCGGTACGGTAAGCGGCAATCCTGCAGATGTTACAGGTGCCGCGGGAAATCATTTAATATTGCAACAAATAACAGGAAACGACAGAAGAAAAGTTATAAATGAAATTAAATGCAATTTTAAATGATTTATTTTGGAATTATTTGTAATAAATATTGCAAAAGATTGCAATATGTGATAATGTATATCACAGGAAGGAGAAAATTATGACACAGTTCACAACTTCAATACCGGCGCAGAGGCAGCAGCAGATTTCGGATTATCTGAAATCGAAGTTCAGCATCTCAATCAAGGAGGCATCGGAGCTTTGCAATGTCTCGGAGGCGACGGCCAGGCGCGATTTGGATGACATGGCGGCGGCCGGGCTTCTGGAGCGCACACATGGAGGGGCGGTGCTTCATAAGGGGACGGGCTTTGAAGAGTATCACGATGAAAAGATGAAGGCCATGATACCGGAAAAGACGAGGATTGCCAGAGAGGCTGTAAAGCTTATCAAGGACGGAGACAGCATTTTCCTTGATTCAGGTACAACCACACTTCTTTTGGGGCAGCAGCTTGAAGGCATCAAGAAGCTGACGGTGGTGACGAATAATCTGGATATTGCTTCGACCGTTAAGCTGGACAATTCTTCCACAATGATAGTGACGGGAGGGGTCAGAAGAGATGGTTACAGTGTACTGATAGGGGATATAGCGGAGGAGCTGGTCAGAAAATTGTATGTGGATATTGCTTTTGTAGGGGCCGATGCGGTTAATTCCAAGAGCGGTGTTTATAACAGCAATTTTATGGAGATAGGAATTAAAAAGAGTATGATAGCCAGCGGCAAAAGGACGGTGCTTTTAGCCGATCACAGCAAGTTTAAGCAGAAGGCGCTGGCCAAGATATGCGATATAGAAGAATTTGATACGATCATTACAGATTCGGGCATCGAAAAGGAGACCAGGGAATATCTGGATAAAAAGATACCCCATCTGATAGTTGTATAAGGAGGATACGGATTTATGAGTTGGCTGAAAGAGGTAATCGGAACAGAGAAGGCGATTATATCCATGCTGCATTTGCAGGCAATGCCTGGAGACCCCTATTATAATAAGGAAAAGGGAATCAAATGGGTGGTTGAAAAGGCCAGGGAGGATTTAGACGCTCTTCAGGAAGGCGGAGTTGACGCTATTATGTTCAGCAATGAATACAGCCTCCCCTATCTTACTGAGGTAAAGAGGGAGACCGTAGCTGCAATGGGAAGGATCATCGGCGAACTCCAGCCATACATAACGGTGCCGTATGGCGTGAATGTTTTGTGGGATCCGAAAGCCTCTCTCGATTTGGCCGCAGCCGTGGATGCCAAATTCATAAGAGAGATATTTACCGGAGTATACGCAAGCGATTTCGGACTCTGGAACACCTGCTGCGGGGAGGTGGTAAGGCATCAGAGGGAGATAGGAGCGGAGAATGTCAAGCTTTTGTTTAATATAGTGCCGGAGGCAGCCAGATACCTGGCCGACAGAGAGATCAGGCAGATTGCGAAATCAACGGTTTTCAACTGCCGTCCGGACGCACTCTGCGTTTCCGGCCTGACTGCCGGCTCACCGACCGATATGTCGACGCTCCGGGATGTGAAGGCGGAGGTGCCGGATACGGTTGTCCTGGCCAATACGGGCTGCCGGAAGGAGACAATTGAAGGCCTTCTCGGCATAGCCGACGGAGCGGTGGTTGCAACGACCTTTAAATATGACGGTAAATTTGAAAACCAGGTGGATAAGAACCGGGTGAAGGAATTTATGAAGATAGTCAAAGATTTTAGAGGAGGGAACTGACATGATATCAGCGGATGAAATTTATGACAGTGCACTGCACACCTTTGCCAACGAAGCCAATGCAGTGGCAAAACTGGCCGATACGGTAGACAGGGAGAGCTATGTGAAAGCCGTACGGATGATTGCCGAATGTGAGGGGAGAATCATAACGACAGGCTGCGGAACTTCCGGAGCCTGTGCAAAGAAAGTATCCCAGGTATTCAACTGTGTGGATCGGGCATCCCAGTTCTTAAATCCGGCCGATGCGCCCCATGGAGATTATGGAATGATCCGCCGGGGAGATATTATTATCATTATATCCAAGAGCGGCAAGACAACGGAGATGATAAATCTGATTCCGGTGGCAAAGGCAAGAGGCGCCAGGATTATCACTGTAACCGAGAATCCCGGTTCTCCGATTGCACTGGAGAGTGATTTGAACCTGATACTCAGCACAGGACCGGAGGCCTGCCCTTACCAGTGCCTTTCAACGACATCCGTGACAGCGGTTTTCGCTCTGTTTGATGCAATATCAATTGGATGTATGCTGTATAACGGCATCGACAAGAATTATTTTAAACTGGTGCATCCGGCCGGCGGGGTTGGTGCAATGCTTGCGGCGGAGGAATGACAGGATGAAATTAATTGTAACCGGCAGTTATGAAGAGAGCAGCCGCATTGCAGCGGATATGTTTGAAGAGGTTATTATTAATAAGAAGAATCCCCTCCTGGGATGTGCGACGGGAAGCACCCCTATAGGGCTGTATCAGTGTCTGACAGAGGACTACCGGGCCGGAAAAATCGACTTTTCAGGCGTTCGTACCATCAATCTCGACGAATACGCAGGTCTTACAAAGGGCCATAGCCAGAGTTTTGGGTATTTTATGGAGCAGCATTTTTTTTCTAAAGTTAATATTAAAAAGGAAAATATTATGCTGATTGACGGGGCGGCCCAGGCGGAGGACCAGTGCAGAGACTATGACAGATTTCTGGAACAGAATGAGATTGACATTTTAGTACTTGGGATCGGAAATAACGGGCATATCGGCTTTAACGAGCCATCCCATGTATTTACAGCTAAAACTCATGTTGTGGAGCTTGAAGAGGAGACGATAAAAGCAAATTCCCGTTTTTTCGGCGGAGAGGATGAAGTGCCGAAAAAAGCCGTCACGATGGGGATGGCCGGGATTACCGGAGCAGGAAAAGTAGTTCTGATTGCGGCCGGAGCTGCCAAGGCGGAGGCAATCGGAAAATTACTTGCCGATGACTATATCGATCCCATGCTGCCGTGCAGCATTCTGAAAATATGCAGGGACGTAACGGTGATAATAGACAAAGAACTGGAGGCGGCGATGCGGTGACGGCACAGGCCCGGTTCATTACATAACGGAGAGCATGAAATGGGTAAATACGTCTTTGGATATGATTTTGGAACACTCTCATGCCGCGGCGTAGCTCTCAGGCTGGAAGACGGAAAGCTGATGGCTACGGCAGAGAGCAGATATAAAAACGGAGTAATTTCCGGCATGATGCACCACAAACCGATCCCGCTTGAGGATGAATGGTTCCTGCAGGATCCGGACGACTGGTTAAACAGCATGTGTTCCGTGACAGAACAGATGCTTCGTGAATCAGGAATACCGCCGGAGGATGTGGCAGGTATCGGAACTGATTTTACAAGCTGCACCATGATTCCGGTCTGTCAGGACGGCGCGCCCCTGTGCAAGAAGGCGGAATTTCGTGACATCCCCAATGCATGGCCGAAGCTGTGGAAGCATCACGGGGCCCAGAAATATGCCGAGGAGATAGAACGGTACGCAAGGGAACACACGGACTGGCTCAGGGAATACTTTGGAAATTCCGTTTCATCCGAATGGATGTTTCCAAAGATTATGCAGGTGGCAAAAGAGGACCCTGAAATATACCGGGCAACCGATTTGTTTATGGAGGCGGTGGACTGGATTGTCTATTGGCTGACAGGAAACTTAAAGAGGACAGGAGGTATTCTCGGGGTGAATGCATTCTGGATTAAGGGCAGAGGATATCCCGACAGGAGCTTTTTAAAGGCCCTTGATCCCATGATGGAAGACTTGGTTGAGACAAAGTTCGCAGGTGAGATTATCGATGTCGGAGATTTTGCCGGCCATCTGAGCAGCAGGGCGGCAGAACGGCTGGGCCTTACGGAACATACGGCGGTATCTGCCGGGCACAGTGACGGAGCAGTGGCGGGCTGCGGAGCCGGAGTCACCCGAAGCGGAAGCATGATGCTGGTGATGGGGACTTCTACCTGCCACCAGATGATGTGCCGGGACTTTCATTCATTTGACGGCGTGTGCTCGGTGGCGGCGGACGGCATGGTTCCGGGGCTGTATGGTTACGAGTCGGGGCAGCCTGCAACGGGAGATCTGTTTGAATGGTTTGCGGGGAATGCGGTTCCCCGGGAATATTATGAAAAAGCCGGGGAGGAAGGAAAGAGTATCCTGGAGTATCTGGGGGATCTGGCTGCAGAACTGGAACCGGGGGAAAGCGGTCTCATTGCTCTGGACTGGTTTAACGGGAACAGGAGCGTACTGTCCAACTACAATCTGTCGGGAGCGATAATAGGACTTACGCTACATACAAAAACTGAAGAAATTTACCGGGCGCTTGTGGAGGCAAATATATTCGGTTCCAGGAAAATTCTTGAGAATTATAAGAATAACGGCGTTGCGATTGATGCGATCTATGCGGTCGGGGGGATTGCGCGGAAGAGTCCGTGGATTATGCAGATGTGCGCGGACATATTCCATCAGGAGGTTATAGTGCCTCAGATAGATAATGTGCCCGCCAGAGGCGCCGCAGCCTGTGCGGCGGTCGCTGTGGGAAAGGAATGCGGATATCCGGGCTGCATGGATTTTGAAGAGTCGTCAGAGCGTCTGATCCCGGGGGAGACGCTTGTCTACCGTCCTGATGGCGCAAGAGGCAGGCTGTACGATGAATTGTATTGTTATTATGGGAAATTACATGATGTTTTCGGCCGTGATGATTCCTTTATGAAAGGACTGAGGAACATCGGAAAGAGCCGGAATGTTTAAATACAAAGGAGGAACTATATGAAGAGAAGGTTATTATCGGCAGTGATGGTTATTTCCCTGACCGCAGCTTCCCTGGCCGGGTGCAGCAGTTCACAGGCACCGGAGACAAAGGCGGCTCAGGAGGCGGCAGGGGAAGTAAAAGAGGGCCAGTCGGAAGCAGGGGGAGAAAATGCAGAGGCAGCGGAAGGGAAAACATATACAATTGCCACCGTTGTGAAGGATATGTCGGATCCGTGGTGTCTGCGCCATCAGGAAGGCGTTGACGAATACGCAAAGACGACAGGCCACAACTGTTATGTAAAAGGCCCGTCAAAGACGGATTCCGCTGAGCAGATCCAGGTAATTGAAACATTGATAGAACAGGATATTGACGCCATCTGTGTGGTTCCGATCGATCCGGAGGCGTGCAAACCGGCCCTTGCCAAGGCGCGGGAAAAGGGGATTGTGGTAATTACCCATGAAGCGGAAGGCTTTGATGCGTGCGACTATGATCTGGAAGCGTTTAACAATACTGAGTACGGCGAGGCCATGATGGATGAGCTGGCAAAGGCAATGGGCGAAGAAGGACAGTATGTCACAATGGTCGCTTTCCTCTCATCCACATCCCACAACCAGTGGATGGACGCTGCGGTAGCTCATCAGAAAGCCAATTATCCGAATATGGAGCTGATTCCGGAGGAGCGGATTGAATGCGAAGATAATATGGATATGGCATACAACAAGGCGAAGGAGATTATTAAGAAATATCCGGATATCAAGGGCTTTATCGGCGCATCCAGCTATGACCCGCCGGGAGCTGCCAAAGCAATCGACGAACTGGGGATGACAGGAAAGATATTTGCCGTAGGCACCGGAGTTCCGTCCGTATCCGGCCCTTATCTGGAATCCGGTTCCAACCCGTGCGTACTTTGCTGGGATCCTGCTTTATCCGGGGAAGCAATGTGCGAACTGGCCGTAATGGTTCTGAACGGGGAGAAGGACAAGATAGCCACAGGTTATAATCTTGGAATTGAAGGGTATGAAAGCATTAAGGTTAACGGCACCGACATAAGCGGCAGCGCAATCCTTACAATCAATAAAGACAATATGGGAGATTATCAGTTCTAAAGCGGCCGCGCTCCGGCGCAGACTATTTATTCGGCACTCTATGATATCTTCAGAATTTATGCTTGCGTATCCAAAACAGCCGGATACGCAAGCATTATTGATAGAGGTGAAAGGTATAAAACACCGTTGTAACTGCAAGACTTTTCAGTGCTGTGAACGGTATCGGAATAAAACAGGGGCAGGTGGCAGAATGAACGAAACATTATTGGAAGTTAAAGAGATATCAAAGCATTTTGGCGGAGTGAAAGCTCTCGATAAAGTGAATTTGTCTATCAAAAAAGGGGAAATCCATTGTCTGGTCGGGGAAAACGGCTGTGGAAAATCCACGCTGATTAAGGTGATTTCAGGATTTTATAAACCGGACGGAGGAGAGATTATTTATGACGGAAAGGCGTACAAAAATCTGGGCATCAACCAGTCTATCCAGCTTGGAATCCAGGTCATCTATCAGGATATGTCTATTTTTCCCAATCTGACGGCGGCTGAAAATATTGCTTTGAATTATGAGCTTTATAATAGGAAGAAAATTGTAAACTGGAAGAACGTATACGAGGTGGCCAGGAAATCGCTTCGGCATATCGGAATCGATATTCCCCTGGATGCCACGGTCGGCTCCCTGTCCATTGCCGATAAGCAGCTGATCGCAATAGCCAGATCAATTCTTCATAATTCCAGGCTTATCATCATGGATGAACCGACCTCCGCTCTCACGCGCAAGGAGGTTGATAAGCTGTTTAGGGTCATCAGACAGCTACAGGGGGAGGGGATCTCGGTCCTGTTCGTCAGCCACAAGCTGGATGAGGTGTTTGAGATTGCGGATCAGTTTACCGTATTCAGAAACGGCAGGCATATTGTTTCCGATTCTGCCAGGAATATCGATAATGACCAGTTTATTTATTATATGACGGGAAGAAAAATAGAACAGGATTATTTCGATCCTAAGGATGTGGACTATAACCGCAGCCTGTTCCGGGTGGAAAATCTCTGTCTGAAGAACGGATTCGAAAATATCAGCTTTGATATCCATCCGGGGGAGATTCTTGGAATCACGGGCCTCTTGGGTTCCGGCAGGACGGAGCTTGCGAAGGCTTTATTCGGCCTTTACAGGGCGGACAGCGGGAAAATCTTTGTGGAGGACAGGGAAGTTTTGATAAAGTCCCCGATGGATGCGCTCCGCCTGAAGATAGCCTATGTGCCTGAAGACCGCCTGACGGAAGGTCTTTTCCTGACGCAGTCCATCGAAAATAATATGATAGTATCCAATATAGACCGGCTCAGAAAGAAAAACAGGACTGTGGATTTTGAGCGGGGACATGTTGATTCGAAGGACTGGGTCAGAAATCTGGGGATAAAACTGAACGATTTGAAGGACGGGATACAGACGCTCTCGGGAGGAAACCAGCAGAAGGTGGTGCTGGGCAAATGGCTGGAGACGGAGCCGAAGGTTCTGATTCTGAACGGCCCTACGGTGGGTGTTGATATCGGCGCCAAATATGATATCCACAATTATTTAAGAGGGCTTGCGGCAAAGAAAAATATGGCGATCGTCCTGATCTCCGACGACATCAGCGAAATTCTGATGAACTGCAACCGGATACTGATTATTAAGAACGGCCGGATTATCAGCCGGCACAGGAATACGGAGTTAGACAGCAGGAAGCTGCAGGCGCTAATCACAGGCGGAGAGGAGATGAAAGCGGTATGAATATGAAGAAATTGCTGAAAAGGAATGAATTTTATGTAATTCTGATTATCGTCGTCCTGTCTCTGCTCATCCAGATGAAGAGCGGCCAGTTTTTTACGGCGAATAATATCGTGGATCTGGTGAGGAGCCTGATTGTACCCGGAATGATGGCAGCGGGACTTTTTATGGTTATCGCCTCCGGGAACATAGATGTATCGTTTCCCTATACGGCAATGCTGTGTATGTTTGCTGTCACAAAATGGTTTCAGATAACGGGCTATGACGGTCCGGTGATTGTCGGCTTTCTCGCAGCGGGCCTGCTCGGCGCCTTCCTAGGCCTGATCAACGGTGTCCTGGCGGCGTGGCTCAAGCTTCCGACTCTGATTATTACGTTGGGAACCTGCTCCATCTATCTGGGCTTTACTCAGGGGGTACTGAAAAGCAGCGTTATTTCCGCAATACCGGCGCCTCTTTCCCAAATGGCGTCCTCCAGCCTTTTTTCAGTCAGAAGCGCATCCACAGGCCTTGGAAGTTCCATGCCGGTCAGTATCTTTATCCTGATAGCAGTCCTTCTTCTGGTCGGCTTTATTATGAAATATACGATGCTCGGCAGGGGGATTTACGCTGTGGGCGGAGATCAGGTCGCCGCTGAGCGGGCCGGTTTCCCGGTAGCGGCAATCCGGATATTTGTCTTTACATTCATGGGATTTATCGGAGGCATCACCGGCCTGACCCAGGTAACTCTGTCTGGGATGTGCCAGATAGGATTTTTTGACGGTTATGAGATGACGATTATCGCGGCCGTTGTCCTGGGAGGAGCCAGCATTGCCGGAGGTTCAGGGAGCGTATTCGGTACATTTCTGGGCGTCCTGCTGATGAAGCTGATTTCCAACAATCTGATTCTTCTTGGTATTCCGACTAACTGGAGCAAACTGATGACCGGAGTCCTTATCATTGCCGGGGTCAGTGCATCGGCTTATAAGATGGTAGCCGCCGAGCGGAAGGTGACTTCCAATATTCTGGCAGGAAATAAGGGAGAGGGGGCGGATACGAATGAGTAAGGGCGGTATGAATAAAGGCGATATAAATAAGGGTGATATAAATAAGGGCGATATAAATAAAGCCGATAAGAATAAAGCCGGAATGAATAAAGAATTCCGCGAAAAAAATGCAAATAACCTGAAGCTGCTCGGGATGTTCGCCGTATCCTTTGCCGTACTGACCGTGGCAACGGGCGGAAAGTTTTTCTCAGCCGGGCAGATGAAGCTGATAGCCTATCTTTTCCCTGAAATGGGTGTGCTCTCCCTTGGGATGATGCTGGCAATGATAAGCGGCGGAATCGACCTGACCGTTGTGGCGGTTGCCGATCTGTCGGGAATCCTGTGCTGTATGATGCTCAAGGCGGTTATGCCGAACGACGCGTCACTGCCGGTGCAGATCCTTGTACTGCTGCTGGTTGTTGCTGTCGGCCTGGTAATCGGAGGACTTTGCGGAGCTTTTTCGGGCACGCTCATCTCCAGAATCGGAATACCGGCAATGGTTGCCACGCTGGGCGCCTCCGATATCATTCTGGGACTAGCCGTGGGAATCACGAATGGTTCTTCCGTAAAAGAGCTTCCGCCTATCCTGAACGGTGTCGTCAGCTACCGTCTCTTTGACGCCATACCGGCATCGACCATCATATTTGCTGTCTGTGCCGGCGCCGTGGCATTTATTCTGAATAAAACGTCACTCGGGTTTAAGATTTATATGATTGGTTCTAACAAAACAGCAACCAGATATTCGGGAATAGATGATAAAAAGACAATCACTCTTACCTATATGATAAGCGGCATGCTGTCATCCGTCTCAGGACTCCTGATGTGCGGACACTTTAATTCGGCCCGCTCCGACTTTGGAAAATCATACCTGACTCCGGCGATCCTGATCTGTGTCCTCGCAGGCGTCAGCCCCAACGGAGGAAAAGGGAAGGCGGCAGGGATGGTAATCGCCGTCGTCATTCTCCAGACTCTGTCATCAGGATTTTCCATGTTCCAGAACATATCGGATTATTATAAGAATCTGATATGGGGACTGGTTTTGATCCTTGTTATGATTATCAATGTGACTTCGGAGAGGAGAAAGGCGAGGGGATGATTTAACGGAGGTTTGGAAGACGCGTCCGGAACGGACCAGGTCCGGTGTGGTGAGGGGGATGTCTGAGTCTTCCGTCCCCGGGGGAGGTTGTCGTGAGGTGGGAATCCGGCCGGAATGA
>NZ_KE992821.1 GCF_000466485.1 [Clostridium] symbiosum ATCC 14940
ATGGGGAGTGGAATTTACTTTTTCATTTCAGTATAATCAGCACTTTCTTATGTAATCCTTGCTATCTTTCGCATAAAATGATAAAATGACGGTAATTAATCCTTGCCCTGCGCTTTCTTACGATACAGATCGTGAGCCAGTGCCGCCCGGCAGGGTGTTTTTGTTGATTGGCGGTGAATAATGATAAATGAAAACCAGGACAGCTTCGGCGCCTATGGGCTGTCGGACGATATATTGGGATCACTGAGGCTGCTCGGCTACGAAAGGCCCACTGAGATCCAGCAGCAGGTAATTCCGGCTATGCTGGAGGGAAAGAACGTGGTCGGGAGAGCGCCTACCGGGAGCGGTAAGACGGCGGCGTTTGCGATTCCCATCTGCGATAAGATAATATGGGAGGAAAACCTTCCGCAGGCGCTGATTCTGGAGCCAACAAGAGAGCTGACGGTACAGGTTCAGGAAGAAGTCTTTCATATCGGAAGGAAAAAACGCCTGAAGGTTCCTGCCGTGTTCGGCGGTTTTCCCATCGATAAACAGATACGGAGCCTGAAACAGAAATCTCATATTGTCACAGGCACACCGGGCCGTGTTATGGATCATATACGCAGGGGGAGCCTCATTCTTGACAAAGTCACCTGTCTCGTAATTGATGAGGCGGATCTGATGCTTGACATGGGTTTTATCGACGAGGTTAAGCAGATTCTTGACCTCCTCTCTCCTGAGTGCAGGATTGCCCTGTTTTCAGCGACTCTGAAACCGGAAATCCGTGAGTTCGCCGGTTCCCATATCCATGATATGGTGATGATTTTTACGGAACAGCCGGAGGCGGCGGAGAATGCCATCACGGAGGAGCTTTTTGAGACGGATAATGAAAATAAATTTAAGGTTTTTCTGAATGTACTGTACAGGGAAAATCCACAGTGCTGTATTATTTTCTGCGGAACGAGGGAGATGGTAAACGTGCTGTTCCAAAAACTGCGCAGACACAGGATATTCTGCGGAATGATCCACGGAGAGCTGGAACAGAAAGAACGCTTGAAGACCATTGATGCGTTCCGGCGGGGGGCTGTCCGGTATCTGATAGCTACGGATGTGGCGGCCAGAGGAATTGATCTGGAGAATATCACTCATGTCATCAATTACGATTTTCCCACCGGAAGAGAGACGTATGTCCACCGCATCGGACGGACCGGAAGAAACGGCAGGACCGGCAAAGCAGTCAGTCTGGTAACGGCTGAGGACAGGCGTATGCTTCAGATGACGGAGGAATATACCGGACGCTCTCTGCCTGTATTGGTTTGCCCTGAGAGCAGCGGGGAAGAAGAAAAAAACTTTTGGAAGTCACAGCGGCTGAAAACAGAGGCAAAGCCGTCCAAAAGGGCGGCTCTGAATCAGGATATCACCCGCCTGTCCATTGGAGGCGGAAGGAAATCAAAAATGCGTCCCGGTGACATTGTGGGAACCTTATGCAGTATCGATGGGATAGAAGTCTCGGATATAGGAATTATTGATGTCAGGGAAAGCCTGACCTATGTAGAAATATTAAACGGTAAAGGAAGCCATGTCCTGGAAAGCCTGCAGGACAAGCCGATCAAAGGAAAAATCAGAAAAGTGAGAACCACCAGGGGAGGAATATGATAAAGGAGTATTGGAATCAGATTGCACAGAACAGGGATGTGAGGCAGAATTTAAGCCTTCTGAGGCAGGAAGTAAAAGACAAAGGGAAGCTGAAAGTCCTGTCTTCACTTGTGAAAGGACAGGAGGAACAATTAGCCGGGCTGCTTTGGTCGGAAGATGCAAAGACACGGAAAAATGCTGCGCTTTTGATGGGGGATCTTGGAAATCAGGAGTTTTTGGAGCCGGTTTACGCGGCATACCGCAGAGAGGAGCAGCGTTTTGTCAAAAGCGCCTACCTGTCCGCCATCGGCAGTTTTAATTACAGCGCTTATCTGGAAGAACTGAAGGAGCAGCTCTGTTTGCTTGGAAAGATGGAGGAGACGCGGGAGAACAGAAAGCACCTGATGGAAGAAATGAGGGAATTATCTGCCCTCGTGGTCCGGGCGGAAGGTATTAAGAACCATGAATTTACCGGCTTTGACCGGCCTTATGATATTGTCCTCCTGACCAACCGCAATTTTGCAGGCCTGACGCAGGAGGAACTGACGGCCCTTAATCCGGATGCCAAATCGAAGGTGTTTGGCGCGGGAGTCAGAGCCAGGGTGACGAATTTAAGATGGATGGATAAAATACGGACCTGGCAGGAGCTTTTATTTGTAGTCAGGGATATGGGAACATGCCCGATGGAACCGTTTAAGGCGGCAGAGGTGATTACCGGCTCCGGCCTCCTTTCCCTCCTTAACGAAAGCCACGGCGGGGGTGAACCATGGTATTTCAGAATCGAGCTGAAGAGCAGGAAAACACTGGAGGAGCGAAGCTCTTTTATACGGAAACTGTCCGGCCAGATTGAAAAGCTGTCCGGCAGGAAGCTGATTAATACGGCCACGGATTATGAAGTGGAGCTGCGCCTGATAGAGAATAAAGAGGGCAATTGTAATCTGCTGCTGAAACTCTATACTTTGAAAGACAACCGCTTTTCATACAGAAAGGAAGTCACGCCCACCGGTATCCGTCCGACGGCGGCCGCATTGACGGCGGCGCTCGCCAGGGAATACATGAAAGAAGGGGCGCAGGTGCTGGATCCCTTCTGCGGCGCCGGAACCATGCTGATTGAACGCCATAAAGCAGTCAGGGCCTACACCTCCTACGGTGTGGATATCCAGGAGGATGCGGTGCGAAAGGCCAGAAAGAATACGGAAGCTGCCGGTATGGCGGCCCATTATATCAACCGTGATTTCTTCCAGTTCCGCCACGACTATCTGTTTGACGAGGTTATCACGGACATGCCGTTTCAGATGGGACACGTTACGGAAGAAGAGATATACGGGCTGTACCTGCGTTTCTTCGGCTGTATTGCCGGTTTCCTTAAGGAAGACGGCATCATAATCCTTTATTCGAGAAACAGAGGGTTTGTAAGGCCGCTGGCGGCCCGGAACGGTTTCTCTGTTCTGAAAGAATATGAGATCTCGAAAAAAGAAGGTACGTACGTTTTTGTTCTTAACAGGATTTTTTACAGGAGGTAACCGATGGAGCATCAGGAACAGCATAAACGCCGTGTCCGTTATAAGGGGACTCATCCGCGTAAATATAATGAGAAATATAAAGAGCTGCAGCCAGATAAATATCCCGAGACGGTTGAGAGGGTGATTAAAAAGGGCAGCACGCCCGTCGGCATGCACATTTCGATCTGCGTAAAGGAAATATTGGAATTTCTTCAGATACAGCCGGGGCAGAAGGGGCTGGACGCTACGCTGGGCTATGGCGGACACACTCAGGCAATGCTTGAATGCCTGCAGGGAAAAGGCCATATTTATGGCCTCGATGTGGATGCCGTAGAGCAGGAAAAGACAAGAAAGCGACTGGAAGCCCTGGGCTACGGTCCGGAGCTTCTCACCGTCAGGAAACTGAACTTTGCGAATATTGATCAGGTGGCGGCGGAGGCGGGAACCTTTGATTTTGTGCTGGCGGATCTGGGGGTTTCATCGATGCAGATTGATAACCCGGACAGAGGCTTTTCTTACAAGAATGAGGGGCCGCTGGATCTCCGTCTGGATTCTGAAAAAGGAATTTCAGCGGCGGAGCGCCTTAAAGATATTTCCAGGGAAGAACTGGAGGGGATGCTGGCGGAGAACTCGGATGAACCTTATGCGGCTGAGATTTCCCGCGCAGTAATATCGGCGAGACGCAAAGGTACCGCCATTGATACGACGTCGAAGCTGCGCAGGCTGATAGAAGAGGCACTCTCTTTCCTGCCGGAAGGCGAGAGAAAGGAAGCGGTCAAAAAATCATGCCAGAGGACATTTCAGGCCCTCCGAATCGATGTGAACAGTGAGTTTGAGGTGCTGGAAGAATTTCTGGAAAAACTGCCGGATATACTGTCGCCGGGAGGAAGGGCGGCGATCCTGACGTTTCATTCCGGTGAGGACCGCCTCGTCAAGAAATCGTTTAAGCGGTTAAAAAAACAAGGGGTTTACAGTGAAATTGCAGATGAGGTAATCCGTCCGACAGCAGAAGAGTGCAATATGAACAGCCGCGCCCGTTCGACTAAAATGAGGTGGGCTGTTAAGGCTTAAATAAATGAGGTTTCGCTGCAGCTACAGGATAAAGCATGTTTATGATTGGGGGAACGGGGGAGAGATACAGAAATGACGAAAAAGGAACTGGCTCTTGAAATAATAAAACGATTAAAAGAGGAATATCCTGATGCGGGCTGTACGCTCGATTATAACCAGGCATGGAAGCTTCTGGTTAGTGTCCGGCTGGCGGCCCAGTGTACCGACGCCAGAGTGAATGTTGTGGTTCAGGATTTATATGATAAATTTCCCGACGTGAAGGCGCTGGCGGAAGCGGACGTGGATAAAATTGAGGAGATTGTCAGGCCCTGCGGCCTCGGGCGCAGTAAGGCCAGAGACATAAATGCCTGTATGAAGATTTTGTGGGAGCAGTACGGCGGGAAAGTGCCGGAGGACTTTGACGCCCTGTTGAAGCTGCCGGGAGTCGGCCGTAAAAGCGCAAATCTCATCATGGGAGACGTTTTTGGAAAACCGGCCATTGTGACCGATACCCATTGTATCCGTCTGGTAAACCGGATGGGGCTGGTGGATAACATCAAAGATCCTAAAAAAGTGGAGATGGAATTATGGAAGATTATTCCTCCCGAAGAGGGGAGTGATTTTTGCCACAGGCTTGTTTATCACGGAAGAGATGTCTGTACGGCGAGAACAAAGCCTCATTGTGAGGAATGCTGTTTGAAGGATATTTGCGCCGGAAATGGCAGGTGACAGGATGACCTGGAATATTGCACCGGAAGTGGTTTCCCTCATTTTTCTGCTCATTATATGGACGTATTCGAGAAAGGGAAGCCATCTCCCTTCATTTAAGAACAGAACCTTCCGGTTGTGCCTGGTGATTACGTTCATCGCAATCGGCAGCAATATATTGTCCACGTTCATGATTTATTATCTGCGTTCCGGCCTGCGGTGGATGACCTGGATTGTGACGACAGTATACTTTCTATTTACGCCCCTGATGGGACTGATCTATTTTACATATGCGGCAGCTGTTCTCTTTGAGGGAAGCTCTTCACTGAGACGGGGGCTCGTTTTTTGGATGATTCCGGGTGTGGCCTACTCGCTGGTGGTACTGGCCAATCCGCTGACGGGAATGCTGTTTACGCTCAGTGCGGACGGATATGAAAGGGGAGGCTGTCTTTATCTCACCTATCTGGTCTTTTATTTTTACTGTCTGGCCAGTCTGAGCATGACGGTAATACACCGGAAACAGATTGAGCGGACGGTATACAGAATTCTGGCAGCTTTCCCGCTTCTTGCAGTATTTGTTATTTTAATCCAGCAGATTTATCCGGACATTATTCTGACAGGGTCGGCGGCTACCTGTGTTATGCTGATAATTTATCTCCATTTGCAGAACCGCCAGATCTCGCGGGATTATCTGACAAATGTGCCAAACCGTCAGGAGCTTCTGGATATGATGGGGCTGCTGATTAAAAAGCATCCGGAAAAACAGTTTACACTGGCCGTGGTATCGCTTCGGCAGTTCCGGCAGATTAACAATGTCTGCGGCCAGCACAAAGGAGATGAATTTCTAAGGAAAATCTGCGGATATCTCTGTGAAATCGGTCCCAGGGACGGTGTGTACCGCTTCAGCGGGGATGAGTTTGCCCTTCTCTTCACTTCGGAAAGTGACGGGGATATCAAGGAGTGCCTTGCTGCGATACGGGAACGGATGAAGCAGCCCTGGGAAGTAGAAGAGTACCGGTTTACACTGTCGGTCGCGGTGGGAGTCATACGCCGGACACGAAGCGGCGATACGCTGGAAACGGCAATCAACTCCATCGAATATGCCGTTTTCCAGGCGAAGACAGGCAGACATGGTTTTATCTGCTATTGCGATGAGGTCATGCTCGCTGAACTGGAGCGAAGGAACAGCGTGATACAGATATTGAAAGATGAATTGAAAAACCCCTCCTTTGAAATGTATTATCAGCCGATCTATTCGGCAGAGGATGGAGCCTTTCATTATGCGGAGTCCCTGATGCGTCTCAATCACACGCCAATCGGCCCGGTCTATCCGTCCGAGTTTATTCCCGTTGCCGAAGAAACCGGCCTTATCATTGAAATCACCTATATTATTCTGGATAAGGTTTGTAAATATATTAACAGGCTGACGGAACTAGGAATTGAGGTGGGAGCAATCCATGTCAACTTCTCGGCGGTGCAGTTTTCAGAACCGGATTTGGCGCAGAAGGTACTGGATATTATAATACGGAACGGAACCCCGTTCACAAAGATAAAGATTGAATTTACGGAGAGTACTCTGGCTGAAAATCCCAGACTGGTCACGGAATTTGCATATGAGATGAACCAATATGGAATCATGATTGGACTGGATGATTTTGGCACCGGTTATTCCAATATTTCAACGGTCTTTCACATTCCCTTCGGAACAGTCAAGCTAGATAAAAGCCTGGTATATGCTGCAATGGAAAAGAAAACAGCATTTTATGCCGTCAGGAACCTGATAAGTGCTTTTAAGAACCTGGGCATGCGCGTAATCGCCGAGGGAGTCGAGACAGAGGAGCAGAAACGGCTGGTTTTGGACTGTCAAGTTGATCAGATTCAGGGATTCTATTATTCCAGACCTATGTCAGAGGATGACATGGAGGCGTTTATGCTGGCACAGAGGGACAGCCCCTGCACGGGCTCCTGATGATGATAATGAATTATTGCGGTAAACAGAACCGTCGTGCGTTCGAAAAAGAAAACAGTGTATGTGGCAGCGAAAAGATACATACCGGGAAGGAGGCATTCCGTGGACACGGATCTTATCTGTATTGCAGTCAGGGTTGCCGTCACCTGTATGGTCTTTGCCTATATTGTATACGCCCCTCTCAGGTGCCGTTATAAGCACAATGTCCCTGTTACTTGCTTGCTCGTCTTGCTGCTGATTGCAATCACAGTGGCGGTGACGATTCTGTTCCTGTCGTCCGGACGTAATTATTACAAATACAGTACCTTTGGAATTTTGCTGTGGATTTTTCTGGCAGTGCTGATTTTCTATCTGAGCGTCAGGTGCAGCCGCCTGGAAATCCTGTTTCTTGTGCTTGTAGTACTGAATCTCTACGTGAATATCATGGTTGTGGGAAAGGTAATGGGGCATGTACTGCACCTTCCCTTTTCCTGCGAGCTGTCAAAGCTGCTTTATGCGGTGCTGGTGCTTATCGGTTATATCCCCCTGCTCGGCAGCCTGTTCTTAGACCTTTATAAAAAAGTGATTGAGCTGAATGTGGCATCCTCATTCTGGCGGTTTATCTGGGTGATTCCTGCCCTCACTTATCTGGTTTTCTATGTAAAATTCATCAGCGATTACTGGAAAAAGCCGGTACATATGGGAACGGGGGATATCCTGTTCACGATTCTCTGGTCTTTTACGACCTACGCGCTGTTCTGGGTAACACTGCAGATGATTATCCAGACGCATGAGGGCATCTCTGCCATGGAGGATACAAAACGCATTACGATGCAGTTAGAGATGCAGAAAGAGCGGTATGAAAAACTGCTGGAAAATATTGAGAGCACCAGACGGCTCCGCCATGACTGGAGGCACCACCTGATGTCCCTGAACGGGTTTTCCGAGAACGGAGATATGGAGCAGCTTCAAAGCTATCTCAAAAAGCTGATACCGGAATATGAGGCGTGCCGGGATTTTTCTCTCTGTAAAAATCATGTGGCTGATGTGATACTTCAACATTATGCCGGTATGGCGCAGAACCACGGAATCGAGACGGAAATCACGGTGGATCTGCCGGAGGAATGCGGTATAGCTGATACGGATTTATGCATTATTTTCGGTAATCTGGTGGAGAATGCAGCCGAGGCCTGTATTGCTCAGAGTGAAGGCAGAAAATATATTAAAGTGAACGCATGCAGGAAAGGCCGGCAGTTGATTTTAACGATAAAGAATACATATGGAAATCAGATTAACCGGCAGAAGGGGAGATTTTCCTCAACTAAACACGAAGGAGCCGGAATCGGCCTGGAGTCGGTTAATAAAGTGGTGGAGAAATATCAGGGGGTCATGAAAGTAGAATATGACAAGACATATTTTACTGTCTGCGTGATGCTCAATGCTCAGACTGAACCGTGAGAATACGCACAGTCAGCCTTTTGCAGCCGGACAGGAAACAGTTAAGGGACTATCGCCGTGGCGGGCGGTAGTCCCTTATTGATGACGGTGACCTGTGCGCGGAGCGTGCAGGTTATCGTTTATACAGAACCGCTTTTCACCGGCCGGTGAAAAGGATTTAGTTTGTAAATAACTGTGTCCAGTAATCTACACCGGAGGCGCTCTTATAATGGCCTACTCCGATTTTAGTAAAATTACCGTTTAAGATATTGGCGCGGTGGCCGGAGCTGTTCATCCAGCCCTGCATTACACTTGATGCGGAAGTCTGGCCGTAGGCAATATTTTCTCCGGAACTTCTGTAATTCACGCCGGCTTCACTGAGCGCGGTGGAAAAACTGCTGCCGTTCGGTCTTGTGTGGGAGAAATTAGTCTCGATCTCACGCGCTCTTCTCTGGGCCGCGCTTGTGACGGAACGGTCGGCTGTCAGAGGTGATAGGCCTGCCTTTGCCCGCTCTTCATTGACCAGATTTACTACCTGAGCCGCCGCATCGTCCTGGTTGATTTGTCCGTCCCCGGTGATACCTCCGTCGATGATACCGCCATCGATGATACCGCCGTCAGTGCCTCCCTGGCCGCCGAAATCCGGGATAGGAAACAGATTATCCGGCAGCATGCTGCCCGGTATCTGGCTGCCCGGAAACATGTTATCCGGAAGCTGGATTCCGGGGAAACCGTTTTCACAGTTGAAGGAATTTAAGTTTCCGCTGATTACGATAGCCTGTCCGTTTCCTCCCGGAAGCGTATATGTATTGACGGCAGCCTGGGCTGTCATCGGGGCTGCGGCTCCTGCTGCAGTCATGGCTGCTGCGGTCAAGGCATAAATTAATGATTTTCTCATGGTAATTTCCTCCTTAATATTACATAAATATTACAATATTGTTACTAAATGATTATATCATACTATTTATGGTAATTATCAAGGGAATAAATGGGAATCCGGTACAGCTATTGATGCAATACTGTAATAGGGCGTATTTGAAAATTCATTCCTGCCATCTGCCTGTCCTAAGGAATAAAACGGTAGCCCAGTCCTCTGACTGTGACAATATGCTCCGGTTTCTGCCTGTCCTCTTCGATCTTGCCCCGCAGGCGGTTGATATAGACCATGATGGCATTGTCATCGACTGCGACGCTGGTGCCCCAGACATGCTCATAAATCATGTCTTTGGTAAATACCTGCCCCGGATGCTTCATGAACAGCAGCATCAGGCTGTTTTCTTTGGAAGAGAGGGAAATTTCCTCTTCTCCTTTGTAAAAGCGCATCGTGGAGGTATTATAAGTGAACGGTCCGCAGTCCAGGACATCGGAGTGGTCCAGAACCATATTCTTGTTGCGCCGGATCAAAGCCTTTACCTTAGCACCCAGAACAAGGGGCCGGAAGGGCTTGGTAATATAGTCGTCGGCCCCCAGTGACAGACCGTACAGGGAATCATAATCCTCGTTCCTGCCGCTGATAATCATAACGGGAGTCTGGATGCCCTGGCTGCGGAGTTTCTTAATTACGTCGAAGCCCTCCATATCGCCCAGGGTGATGTCCATCAGGATCATGTCGTAAGAATGGTTCTTTAAAAGGTTCAGAGCGGCAAGCCCGCTGTCTGCAACCGTGGTTTCCAGCTCATTGCTGTGCATAACCTTTTCCAGCAGTCTGCAAATCGATGGATCGTCGTCTACGATCAAAACTTTATCCGCCATAGTATCCCCCAACCAATGTTTTTACTTTAAACTGTGCCCGAAATGTTCAATACGATAATAAAAATAAGATGTACTTATTGCTGGAATTATTATAATATTAAGAAGAGTACAAGTCAATATCAGGTGAAAATAGAGATTTAACTGAGGTTGGAGGACGCGTCC
>NZ_KE992822.1 GCF_000466485.1 [Clostridium] symbiosum ATCC 14940
ACCTGCTTAACTAAATCTCCATAGTGTTAACTAACTGACATTGGTTCACACGGTTGTAACTCCGGCCCAGTACCGGAAATTATAACGCCCTGCGTATATTCGTTTCGGAAGGTTCCGCCTTTTGTATGCCGGATCATCTGATAAATATGGGCGGAACGGATTTCCTGTTCCAGCATGGACAGCGCGTTTTTGTCCAGTTTCTTACCTGCATCGGCCAGCTTTGTAATGAGCGGAATGCAGGAGGAGTGTTTGAGCCTGCTCAACAGCGGCCCGGAGTCCTTCCTGAAACCGAGAATCCTCGCATAGGGAGCGTAGCCGCTGTCCTTAAAGCGGCAGATATCGGACTCCTGTATATCCAGAATCAGATGTAAAAGCGCCCGGCTGACCCGGGTGTAGGTGAGCTGCCTTGTCTTTAGGGCCCGGATCCATTCTTCAAAGGAGACGGGCAAGGCTGCGCTCTTTCTGATACGGGCATCCAGCTCCGGCGTAAGCTCTGCGATCCGCTCCCAGCCGCCTCCAAGTATGCGGTAGTTCAGCAGGGTGGAAAAGTCGTCGGGAAAAACGGGGATTTCTTCTTTAAAAAGGCGGAAGGCAGGTTCGGGAACCATGGAGCGCAGCGCCGCCGGCATATCCCCGGGGCCATTTGCCGATGCAGGCCCCTTCGCAGATTCAACCAGCGCGCGGATCGCGGATGCGGAGGCCATACCTGTAAAGCACTCCGCCTTCTCCGGCAGCAGCGCGGTGTCATGGTATGCCTGTCCTTCCCTCTGTATTGTGTAAAAATCCAGTGGGCTGTGAAACATCATTCCGGCTTTGATATATTCAATGCCGAGGGTATTATTCGGCGAATTCAGGATTTCCTGTTCCTCTTCATCCAAAAAGGACAGAAGGGCCCGGTGCCTTGCCTCGGGAAATGTCATTCCATTCTTCAGGTAAGTTCTCAGAGCCTCTTTGAATTGTACAGGTTCATCCGAAAGCAATCCGGCAATCTTGGTGAGAGCTGCGATATCGCCGCATTCACTTCCAAAGCAGACGGAGTCAATACCGAGGGCAGAGAACAGAGCGATGCTGTAGGAGGCAAATTCCATCGCGGATGCGGTGGAAAAGGACACCGGCATCTCGACGACGAGATCGGCTCCGGCTGAGAGAGCTGCGGCAGTCCGCACATACTTATCGTAAATGGCCGGGGCGCCTCTCTGGACATAGCTGCCGCTCATGAGCGCGATACAGTAATCAGAGCCTGTCACTTCTTTGGATTTTCTGATGTGGTACAGGTGACCGTTATGAAAGGGGTTATATTCTGTGATGAGTCCGGTAATTTTCATATTATTTCCTGCTTTTTTGAGTTTTCCTGATGGATCGTGTAACCATTTTTTACAATCGCAATGTGTTAAGATTGCGCAAAGGCTTATAGCCGCTCTTTGTTTTGGTTACAATTATATAGGAGGAAGTAAATTCCGTAAAGGGTAATGTTCGGTTAAAAAAGAAACAAGCCTGTTAAAAAAATAATTAACCCGAAAATGGAAATTATCTCTTGTATACAATAAACAAGTGGTATATAATGTTAGCAGAATAAAGAACACATACACTTATGAAAGGGGTTTTTTAACCATGGCATTTATTGATTTAATGAAAGAAAAAGCAAGACAGGACAAACAGACCATCGTTTTACCGGAAAGTAAAGACAAGAGAACTCTGATTGCCGCTGCTCAGATTTTAGAGGAGGGCACAGCAGACCTGATCATGATTGGTAAAGAGGAAAAGATCCTGGATGGTGCCGGTTGGTTGGAAGTTGATCTGACAGGAATCAAGGTAGTAGACCCGGATCTGGATCCAAACTTTGCTCATTATGCGGAAACCTTATTTGAACTGAGAAAACATAAAGGAATGACTCTTGAAAAGGCAGAGGAAATTCTGAGAGAAGATTACATTACCTACGGCGTTATGATGGTTAAGGAGAAGATTGCAGACGGTCTGGTAGCCGGAGCATGCCATGCTACGGCGGATACATTAAGACCTGCTCTTCAGATTTTAAAGACAGCACCAGGCACGGAGCTTGTTTCCGGTTTCTTTATCATGGATGTTCCGGACTGTGAATTCGGCAATAACGGTACATTCTTGTTTGCAGACTGCGGACTCAACCAGGATCCGACAGCGGAAGAGCTGGCTGCCATCGCTGACTCCAGCGCCAAGAGCTACCGCGCTCTGGTGGGAGAGAAGCCGGTTATCGCCATGCTTTCCCACTCCACAAAGGGAAGCGCACATCATACTCTGGTTGATAAGGTTGTCAAGGCCACCGAAATTGCCCATGAGAAATATCCACAGCTTGATCTCGACGGTGAATTACAGCTTGATGCCGCTATCGTTCCGGAAGTTGCAAAATCCAAAGCGAAAGACAGCGAAGTTGCAGGTCATGCAAACGTTCTGATTTTCCCGAACCTGGACTGCGGAAATATCGGATACAAGCTGGTGCAGAGACTTGCAAAGGCGGAAGCTTACGGTCCGATGTTACAGGGTATTGCAAGACCGGTTAATGACTTATCCCGTGGCTGCTCTGCAGAGGACATTGTCGGCGTGGTAGCGCTGACAGCCGTACAGGCTCAGATGTCATAATTCAGACCGTCTGGCCACGCCGCATCTTAAATGTTCGATTTTGAGGCGGCAAATAAGTTAAGAGTTTATGGAAAAGTGAGAGGAAGAAAAAATGAATATATTAGTAATCAACTGCGGAAGCTCATCTTTAAAATATCAGTTAATTAATTCCGCATCAGAGGAAGTACTGGCAAAGGGACTTTGTGAGAGAATCGGTATCGACGGTAAGCTTACTTATCAGCCGGAGGGCGGAGAGAAAGAAAAATCCGACGTTTCCATGCCGACTCATACCGAAGCGATTGATGCTGTTATCAAAGCGCTGACCAATGAGAAGACAGGCGTTATCAAGAGCCTTTCCGAAGTTGGCGCAGTCGGACACCGCGTGGTACACGGCGGAGAAAAATTCACCTCCTCCTGCATCATCAACGAAGAGTCAATCAAGGCGATTGAGGAGTGCAATGATCTCGCTCCTCTGCACAATCCGGCCAACTTAATCGGAATCCGTGCCTGCCAGGAGCTGATGCCGGGCGTACCGATGGTAGCCGTATTTGATACCGCTTTCCACCAGACAATGCCGGAGAAAGCATTTATCTATGGCCTTCCATATGAATACTATGAGAATTATAAAGTAAGAAGATACGGTTTCCACGGAACCTCCCACAGCTATGTATCCAAGAGAACGGCAGAGATTATCGGAAAACCATATGACGAAATGAAGATTATCGTCTGCCACTTAGGCAACGGTGCCAGCGTATCGGCGGTTGACTGCGGTAAATCCGTAGATACCAGCATGGGCCTTACTCCTCTTGAGGGTCTTGTTATGGGAACACGTTCCGGGGATATTGATCCGGCGATTCTCGAATATGTGGGAAAGAAAGAGAACAAGAACATTGACCAGCTTATGGAAGTTCTGAATAAGAAATCCGGACTGCTCGGAATCTCCTGCCTGTCAAGCGACGGACGCGATCTGGAGGATGCGGCGGCAGAAGGCAATGCGAAGGCTCAGCTTGCACTTGACATTTTCGACTACAGGGTTATCAAATACGTAGGCGCCTATGCAGCCGTTATGAACGGTGTCGATGCAATCGCATTTACGGCCGGTATCGGTGAGAACAACAAGGAGCTGAGAAAGAACGTATGTGCAAACCTCGGTTACCTCGGTGTTAAAATCGATGATGAGAGGAACAATGTAAGGGGAGAAGAGAGAATTATCTCCACCGATGATTCAAAGGTAAAGGTTCTTCTTGTTCCAACCAACGAAGAGCTTGCAATTGCAAGGGAGACACTTGCGTTAGTAAAATAATGACGGAAAGTCCGCAGAGCGTACTTTTCGCAGCCGGCTGCTGAAAGAAGGACAGGCAGAGCCTCTGGAGTTTTCAAGGCTCTGCCTGAGTCCGGCTTTCGGAGGAGCGGGTAATTAAAAACCTCATTTTAGGGCAAGGCTGTAAACATCAATAATTTGTCGAAAATTTGGAATAATATACAAAATAAGCATTGACAAACATGAAAGCGCTATGTATAATATCATAGTGCGTATTAGGAGATTAGTATGCTGATTAATTTATCTGAACTTTTTACCTGTGAAGGAAAAAGAAAGGTTTATACGGTATCATTTGAACTTGGATCCATTGAATTCGGCGGTGACATCTATAAGATTGTCAAAGCAGAGCCGTTTGAGCTGGAGATAGCCAATATTGGCGGAGGCAAAAAATACACGATGTCGGGAGGACTTTCCGTCACTGTGGAAGCGCCGTGCGCCAGGTGCCTGGAACCGGTAACTTTTGTCTGTGAACTCGTTTTTGACCGGGAGTTGGATCTTGGAAAGAAAGAGGAGCAGGAGGATAGTTTGGATGAAGAGCCGTATTTAAGCGGTTATAGTCTGGATGTAGACCAGTTGGTTTGTAACGAACTGCTACTGAGCTTGCCTATGAGAGTCCTGTGTAGTGAAGACTGCAAAGGGATTTGCAATAGATGTGGAACAAATCTCAATATTGGGACTTGTGCCTGTGACACTAGGTCGCTCGATCCACGGATGTCAGTTATCCAGGAGATTTTTAATCAATTTAAGGAGGTGTAACCATGTCTATATGTCCAAAGAACAAATCTTCCAAAGCAAGAAGAGACAGCCGCAGGGCTAACTGGAAGATGAGCGCTCCAAACTTAGTTAAATGCAGCAAATGTGGCGCATTAATGATGCCTCACAGAGTGTGCAAAGCTTGTGGCTCTTATAACAAGAAAGAAATCGTTAAAGTAGAAGATTAATTTTTAGCTGTGAGCTAAGTTGAAAGATTTAGTAAATCAAGGCCCCTGAGATACATCTCAGGGGCCTTGATTAGTTGTATCACAGAAAAAATAAACCCCCTGCTATGCAGGGGGAGGGAATTTCTTTAGATTAAAGTAACTCCTGTGCTAGAATAAATGTAGGTCTGCAAACCACAAATAAAAAGCACAGGAGATCCAAAATGGACAATAATAGTTTAGCTCATACGAAATGGGAATGCAAGTATCATATAGTTTTTGCAC
>NZ_KE992823.1:0-22259 GCF_000466485.1 [Clostridium] symbiosum ATCC 14940
ACATACTGTTCAGTTTTCAAGGTTCTTTGTTGTTACCTCAGCAGCAACTCTGATAGTATATCATCTTGCCAGCCGTTTGTCAACAACTTTTTTCTATTTTTTCCAACTTTCTTTTTTCAAATTTTTACGCTTCTGTTACCCGGTGTTCATGGATTCATTCCTGAAACTTCCTTGATAATGAAAAGATAATTTGATATTTGAAGTTGTGTTTCAGCGTTTCAATCACGCTGGAATTAAAATATACCACTTGTCCCTCAAAATGTCAAGGGAATTTGTAGCTTTTTTTCGAACAATTTTTTATTTATTTCCCGCACCACCAGATATGCTATTTTTTCAATATATCTTCTATATTTTGTGGTGCGGGTTTTGGAATATAATTTTCCTTATTTTCCCTAATTCCGGATTATTGTATCTTTTGTCGTAATTATTTCTACTTTTTCTAAAATGCAATAAAGCCGCCATCCTGTCACCCCGCCTTGTTACAGGATGGTTTTAACTACGGTCATCACAAAGCTGCCCAACAGATTATGATTATATATATAAGAAAGAAAAGCGCTGCTCTCTATCTGTTGAATCAAAGCCCTTCCGCCGGCAGTTCCTGAGAAGGCGGTTATAAACAGGCAGATGATCCAGAGAAATATGAGTCCTTCAATTCCTCCCAGCAGTCCGCCCGCTATTTTGTTAATCCCGGAAAGGATTGGCAATCTGGCTACCAGATCCAGCCAGACCGTAAGAATGTTAAGCGCAGCGAAGACAACCACGAATAAAACCAGAAACCCTACAATGTTAAGGATACTGTTCGCCAAGTAACTCGCCACGTACTGGGTAAATGTATCTACCCCCAGTACCTTATACACTTCATTATTATTGTTCTCCAGCAGCGCATCCTTTAACTGCTTCGGCAGTTCCAGCCCTTCGATAATTGAACGCTGTCCGGATGGTTCCTCAGAATCGGCATTCTCATCCAGCTTCATCGCATCTTTCATGCTCTGTTCAAATGAACTGTAAATCTTAGTATTGTTTTTCAGAAAATCGGTGACCTGGGGCATTGCAACATGGATTGTTGCAAAAGTGATTATCAAGGCAACTGCCGATACCGCTAATTTGATAAATCCCTTGTAGTGTCCATATAATACCATCCCGATTAAATAAACTGCAACTGCAATCGATAACCAGTTTTCCATTACTACCTCTTTTCCCGGTAAATATCCCGGTATCTTATTGCTTCCAGAAAAAAGACATGGCGCTGCAGTACCAATTCCCCCTGCAGCGCCTGCTATCTCTACATGAACATCAATCAAAGAAATGCTTTTCTTTTAATATCAACAGCCCGTCTTTATCGTATTTGGAAGAGAACATACCTCCAAATGAACGTTTCTCCGCTTTATCTGCCGCTTCTTCTATTAAATCTTCGGCATTTGCTTTCGTCAGAGGCACACCGTCCTCCTCCATCATTTCCGCTCTCTCATAAAGAGCAAGCATGCTCTTTCCGGAAATGCTGCAATCGATCTCAGCAGCATATTTGCACGCGTACTGGGCAAATTCTTCCACATCCATCTCGCTTCCGTCGTCCGGAATACGTTCGATTCTTTCGTCTTCTTCCTCTTCCGGCTCTTCCGGTTCAGCATCAGCCTCATCCTCCGCTTCATACTCGTAACGGCGCTGGTCTTCCATCTCCTGCTGACGTCTTATTAAATCCTCTTCATACTCAGCCTGGCGTCTGGCCTCGTCTGCCTCCAGCTCCGCCTGCTGCTGTGCCGCGTTAACCGCCTCGTATTCCGCCTGGCGCATTGCCTCCTCGGCTTCATATTCCGCCATGCGTCTGGCTTCCTCCTCACGCTCCGCCTGACGTCTCATCTCCTCGTCACGCTGAGCCTGGATCCTCCTGGCATCTTCCGCATCGCGGGCAGCCTGTCGCCTGATCTCTTCTTCGCGTTCCGCAAGTCGTTTTCTGGCAGCCTCCGCCTCGCGTTCCGCCTGTAGTCTTAAAAGCTCTTCCTCACGTGCCCTTTCCGCTTCTGTTTTCATATCCGCAGCGTCCCTGTGGGCGGCGCTGCCTGAGCCTTCGCAGCCAATATACTGGAATTTGCCTGCCAGGGACGGATAGCTGTTGTGCATTCTTTCCATTCTGGCCGGAGTGTCAATCAATACGACAATCATTCCGGTGTTGTCCTGTTCCATCAACTCACTCAGCTCACTGATTGTAATGCGGTCCAGCTCTCCTGCACGCTCTACAATCAGATCTTTTCCGGCAAGTCTTTCCGCAACTGCAAATATGCCTTTTCTGTTCAGATTATCACCGCTGATTTTCGCAACGGGATTCTTTGTCCCAAGCTCACGGTGAATCGTTTTTAGTGAATCAAGAGCCATCTTCAGACCGCTTTCCGGATCTTCCGCTTCAATCATGAGATGATTGCTTACTACCTCTTCCGGCTCCAAATCCCAGTCTTCTACAATCGTCTCCTCCTCTTCCTCAAAACGGTTGATTAAAGGTTTGTCCGACTCATCGGCTGCCGCCGTCTCCGCTGCCGCCAGTTCTTCATCATCTAATCCGCCATGGCTTGTAAGTCTGTATTCTTTAATATCCCTGATATTATCCAGGACTCTGGTTTCACCGGCAGAAGCGCCTTCTTCTTCATCATAAGGCTCCATCCTCGACATCTCTTTTGCCAGTTCTTCCTCTGCTTTTGCCTCATGCAGACTGGAGACCAGATCGTCCTCCAGGAAGTCACTCTCCTCCGGATACATCTGCTCCTCCTCCGGATACATTCCGTCATCCTCCGAATCCATATTGCGGGAGGCTGCCCTGTGACGGTTCTCATCGTGTGCATCCATACGCTCGTCCATATCCAGGCCGTTCATATCTGCTTCTTCCGCATCCTCGGAATCGAAATACTCCTCCTCCTCTTCCGGTTCTCTTCTGAGGGTCCTGCTGTTATACTTCTCTTCCACGGCGCGCAGCTTTTCTTCGTATTTTTCTCTGTTTTCGACTAAATCCATCTGGTACTTGGTCAGAGGAGCAAACTGCAGCTTCAGCTCCATCGCCTTATCCACATACTTTCCAAGGCCGAACATCAGCATGATTCTGTCACACATGTTGACGCACTGCGTTTCCATTCCGGCCTGCTGATAAAGCTCAGCCAGATGATACATCCATTTCTCATCCAGCTCTTCCTGACAGTATTTCTCCAGTGAGTGGATTAACTGCTCAATTGTGGCTCCCTTCGCTTCCAATATAAGAAAACGCAGAAGGTTCTGTCTCGGATCATCTACCGCCAGATCACAGAACTCTCTGTAATATGCCTCTGCCTCCGGCACATTCCCTTCCCTCAGGGCCAAATCCGTGAGCTTAAATAAAAGCCCTTTGCCAATTGGAGCTCGCTCAAAAGCCAGCAGCAGAATATCTTTTGCATCCTGGTACTCCGCATTTCTTTCATAGACCTGGGCAATCGTCGTAAGCAGGCTGGTGCTGCGAACTCTTCTCCAGTCTATTGTATCCGCGATCTTCATCGCTGTTTCATAGTCGCCTTTATTAACCAGCTTTTTAATCTGTTCAACTTTGATGTTAAACTCGTACTTATCCATCTCTTTTGCATCTCCTAACCGCCTGCACCATACAGACGACTTAATCGTTACAGTTCCGTCCGCCCGTCGAGAGCCCTGAGCAGCGTAACCTCGTCAATATATTCCAAATCTCCGCCAACGGGCACTCCACTGGCGATTCTTGTTACCTTAATTCCGGTAGGCTTGATGAGCTTGCTGATATACATAGCTGTTGTCTCACCTTCCAAACTCGAATTTGTCGCTATAATCACTTCTTTAACGTCGTCTTTTTGCAGTCTGGTCATTAATTCCTTCAGCCTGATATCATTCGGCCCAATTCCAAGCATGGGGGAGATAGCTCCATGCAGAACATGATAAACCCCCTCATATTTTCCGGTTTTCTCATAGGCTGCCAAATCTCTGGTATTTTCCACTACCATGATCGTCCCATGATCCCTTCTGTCACTGCTGCATATCGGGCACAGTTCTTTGTCTGTCAATGTAAAGCATTCACTGCAGTACCTGACATTATGCTTGGCGTCCACCATAGCCGAGGACAGGCGCTCCACCTGCTCAGAAGGCATGTTAATGATATGAAATGCCAGCCGCTGTGCCGATTTGCTTCCGATTCCGGGCAGCTTTGACAGCTCTTCTATTAATTTTGTAATCTGATTGCTGTAATAATCCATATATTAGAACGGGAAACCGCCTCCCAGGCCGCCGATTCCGCCTGTCAGTTTAGCCATCGCTGCGCTGCTTTCCTCTTCCACCTGACGGAATGCTTCATTTGTTGCCGCAACGATTAGATCCTGGAGCATCTCAATATCATCGGGATCCACCACTTCCTCAGAGAGCTTAACCGCAACCACTTCCTTTTTGCCGGAAACGGTAACTGCCACCGCACCTCCGCCGGAGGAGGCTGTGTACTGCTTTTCCTCCAGTTCTTTTGTAGTCTCTTCCATCTGGCGCTGCATCCTCTGTGCCTGCTTCATCAAATTATTCATATTGCCAGGCATTCCGCCTGGAAAACCGCCACGTTTTGCCATGGTGTTCATCCTCCTGATTATTTTCATAATTTATTTATAAATTTACTACCTTGTCTTTTTAATCTTCCACTATGATATCGTCGTGAATTACTTTTAAGTCGTCGTCGCTTACATAAAGGGTCGTTGACTTCGCGCCCGTGTCATTCAGGTTCGCCTTGAAATCTATACTTTTACCGTAGTTTTTTTCAACCGCTTCTTTCAATTCCTGCATCACGGCTTCACGGTTGACGATGGAGAAATTGCCGGGATCGTTACATACAATGCAAAGACAGCTGTCGCCTGCCGGCTCCACCTGCGTGTCCCTGAGAGCAGCACGGACCGCCCCTCCCATCTGTCTGGAAATCTTCTGCCATTCGCCGCGGACCAGCATCAGATCCTCGTATTGGGCTTTTGGTAATGTCACGGTCTTAGCCGGATCTTCTTTTACATCCGGCCGCGCTGTTTCCGGGGCTTTGATCTGCCCCGCCTCTCCTCCCTGCGCCGCCATCGCAGCCAGGCCGGAAAATTCTGCCGGTATTTCTTCCATTCTCTTTTCTATCATATTGAGCCGCTGGAGGACAGAATCCAGGTTCTGTTCCATCGACGGTTTCGTCAGCTTGATAAATGCAATCTCTGCCAGAACGCGTTTCTGGCTGGCATAGCGCAGCTGGCCCGACAGCTCCGAAAAAATCCGGATAAACCGCATCAGTGTATCGGAATCCGTCAGTTCCGCTTCTTCTTTAAGAATCGCTATATTCTCAGATGACATATCCAGCATGTCTTCCGCGTCATCCGTTGTCTTCACAACCAGCAGATTTCTCATATACCATACAAAATCATTGACCATCTGCGTCAAATCGCGTCCCTGGATAATCATCTCTTCTATTGTATATATGCAGCCCTTAGTATCCCCGGCCGTTACCGCCCTGAAAAGACTGCTGAACACACTGTTGTCAACGGCCCCCAATACTTCAAGCACATTGTCATAGGTTAGTTTCTCGCCAAAGTGAAATGCGGTACACTGGTCCAGCAGGCTCAGTGCGTCTCGCATGGAACCGTCTGCTGCCTTCGCCACATAGCGCAGCGCCCTCTCCTCCACATCGATCTGCTCGGCCTGGGTCAGCTCGTGCAGGCGGGCGGAAATCGTATCTATCGTGATTCTCTTAAAATCATATCTCTGGCATCTGGAAAGGATCGTGATCGGAATCTTATGCACCTCTGTCGTAGCCAGAATAAATATAACATAGGACGGAGGTTCCTCCAGCGTTTTTAAGAGCGCATTGAAAGCCCCGATGGACAGCATGTGAACCTCGTCGATTATATAAACGCGGTACCGGCCCTCGGTCGGCGGATACTGAACCTGATCGCGGATATCACGGATATTCTCAACGCCGTTATTCGAAGCGGCATCAATCTCAACCACATTGAGAGACGCAGATGAGGCTATCTGACGGCACATGCTGCATTCGCCGCACGGACTTCCGTCAACCGGGCTCTCACAGTTCACCGCTTTGGCGAATATCTTGGCAATACTTGTTTTTCCTGTACCTCTTGTACCGCAGAACAGATATGCATGTCCGATTCGTCCCGACGTTATCTGGTTTTTCAAAGTCTTTACAATGTGATCCTGGCCTTTGACCTCGTCAAATGATACCGGCCGCCACTTCCTGTATAACGCTGTATACGACATGAATATCCTGCTCCTTCTTGTTTCCGTAACTATTCATCTCCAAAACTGATTCCCACAGATTTGGCTTCCTTGATAATATCGCTATTCGGATCAACCGTTTTAAGCTTACCGGCAATCTCTTCCAGCGGCACTTTCGTAATCTGGCTGTCGTTCAGGGCAACCATATAACCGTATTCTTCATTCTTAATCATCTGTGCTGCCGCTGCACCGAGACGCGTGGAAATAACCCGGTCAAACGGACATGGCTCTCCGCCCCTCTGCATGTGTCCCGGAACCGTCACGCGAATCTCCTGGCCGGTCTTTTCCTGAATCTGAGCGCCCAGCGCATAAGCTACCGAGGGGTAGGCCGGGCCGTTTTTCTTCTTTTCTTTCAGTTCTTTTTTGGTAAGGGCCGCGTCCTCCCTTGAAATCGCACCCTCAGCAACGGCCAGAATCGTAAAATTCTTGCCGCTCCTTACTCTTCCTTTGATGGCCTCAACAACAACGTCAATATCATAAGGTATCTCCGGAATAAGGATAATATCGGCGCCTCCTGCTATTCCCGCGTAGAGAGTCAGCCATCCCACCTTATGCCCCATAATTTCAACAATAAATACCCGGCCATGGGAAGCCGCCGTCGTATGAATGCAGTCGATTGCGTTGGTCGCCACGTCCACAGCACTGTGGAAGCCGAATGTCAGCTCACTTCCCCACAGGTCATTATCTATGGTCTTGGGAAGAGAAACAATGTTTAGCCCTTCTTCCCTCAGAAGATTTGCCGTCTTCTGGCTCCCGTTGCCTCCAAGCACTACCAGACATTCTAATTTCAATTTATAATATGTGTGCTTCATGGCAGCCACTTTGTCCAAACCATTCTCGTCAGGAGTTTTCATCAGTTTGAACGGCTGTCTGGATGTGCCGAGAATTGTACCGCCTCTGGTCAGTATCCCTGAAAACTCTGATGGCTTCATAATCCTGTAGTCTGCATACATCAGACCCTTATAACCATCCTCAAAACCTACTATCTCTACGTCGTCATACATTTTGTACAGAGCTTTCGCCACGCCGCGCATTGTCGCGTTCAGGCTTTGGCAGTCTCCGCCGCTGGTCAGCATACCAATTCTTCTCATGGATGACACACCCTTTCTAAGTACTGTATTTTAATCCTGTCACACTTTATGATATCAGGTTACAATATACCCATTTTGTAATTATAATACAATCATGTTCTGCGGGCAAGAAAAAATTCTTTACGATCTTCTTTACTATATTGTGCAGAAAATCAAATTTCTTACTGCCGCGGAGCGTTTTTTATCTGACACCCGAATCCTGTTAAATAAAAAAGATGTATCCAAATCCGGATACACCCTGCTTCTTACATTGAATTACATATGAAACTATTATTAAATCCGCACATCCTGCTTCGAACGTATATCACAAACGTTACCCTTGCAGTTAACTCCGCCCAGGCAGCCTCACGGCACACAAGAGCTTCTGCTTAGTGCTGCTGCATTCCTGCCCTGACACGGTTCACAGATTCCTGTTGCGTAAGACCCAGACTTCAACGCCACTTTCAAGGGGCAGCTCTGCAACATAACGCCCTCGGCAAGGACATCACCCCTGCTGTAGCGGATTGCAGGTACAGGGCACCGCTAACTCCCCGGCTGTGCGGAAACTTTATAACTTGATTATGGCTGATGATAAGTAATCTTCAGCCAGTTAAGTATACATGGATGCCGCCTTTTTGTCAAGCCGGAGATAGCGCATTTGCCTCAATTCAGGGAACAGTTCTGCCATAATGTATTCCGCGAGGTGTTCTCGCTGCTTTTTGAAGCATGATTGTTCCGGCATCTGCGAGATATAACAAAAAAATATGGGAAATATGCTCAGATTTCATTTTATATTCTGCTGAAAAACCTTTATAATAAGGATAAGAAAAAATCCTGCCCCAGCGCTGTCCGTCTTTATCGCTGAACAGAAGCGCCAAAGCTCCCCGCTGCTGCCGCAAGACAAGTAATTTTCAGTTTTTTCGCACATAATCTTGCAACACGGACCGGATGTTATTATAATAGGGGCAATACATCATTTACCACTGTAACACGTTAACAGCAGAACTATAAACAAGAATGGAGTATCGCTATGGAAAAGAAAAATATTGATTGGGCAAATATCGGCTTTGGTTATATGCAGACCGATTACCGCTTTGTTTCACAGTACAAAAACGGTGCATGGGACGAAGGCGCACTGACTACGGATGCAAATATTGTATTGAATGAATGTGCCGGCGTGCTTCAGTATGCGCAGACATGCTTTGAAGGTTTAAAAGCTTATACAACCGAAGACGGACATATCGTAACTTTCCGTCCCGACTTAAACGGTGAGCGCATGGAAAATTCCGCCAGAGGTCTTGAGATGCCGGCATTTCCGAAGGAGCGCTTTGTCGAAGCCGTTGCCAAAGTGGTAGAGGCCAACGCCGCTTATGTGCCCCCTTACGGCTCAGGTGCCAGCCTTTATATCCGCCCCTATATGTTTGGTTTTGACTCCGTTATCGGAGTTAAGCCGGCCAGTGAATACCAGTTCCGTATTTTTACTACTCCGGTAGGCCCATATTTCAAGGGCGGCGCCAAACCGATCACCATCCGTGTCAGTGACTTTGACCGGGCTGCTCCACATGGAACAGGTCATATCAAAGCCGGGCTGAACTATGCCATGAGCCTTCATGCGATTGTCGATGCTCACAAAAAGGGATTTGACGAGAACGTTTACCTGGATCCGCAGACTAGAACGAAAATTGAGGAAACAGGCGGCGCCAACCTGATCTTTGTCACAAAAGACAATAAACTGGTCACACCAAAATCCTCCAGCATTCTCCCATCCATCACACGCCGCTCTATCCTCCACGTTGCCAGTGAATATCTGGGTATGGAGACTGAGGAGAGGGAAGTGTTCCTGGATGAAGTTAAAGACTTTGCCGAGTGCGGCCTCTGCGGAACGGCAGCCGTAATCTCACCGGTCGGAAAGATTGTAGATCACGGTAAAGAGATCTGCTTCCCAAGCGGAATGGAGCAGATGGGTCCGGCCACCCAGAAGATTTACGACACGCTGACCGGCATCCAGATGGGTAAAATCAAAGCGCCTGAAGGATGGATCAAGGTTATTAAATAATAAATACATGACAAGGCCCGGGACTTTTATCCCGGGCCTTAACTGCATACCTGCCTCCGGACGGCATTTCGGATTTTCAAATTAATGTTCTTTGGCCTTCTTCCTCAATTCCCTGAAAAACTCCTTCAGCATCCCGGAACATTCCTCGCCTAAAATCCCGATCTCCGTCTCCACCTGATGATTAAATCCCTTCTCATCCAGCAGATTCATAACAGAACCGGCACAGCCGGCCTTTGGGTTCATCGAGCCAATCAGAACTTTGGGAATGCGTGCCTGTACAATGGCCCCGGCGCACATGGGACACGGCTCCAGAGTGATATACATCGTACAGCCCTCCAGCCTCCAGTCTCCCATTTTTTTACATGCCTTTTTTATCGCATTTATTTCAGCGTGTGACAGAACATTCTTGTCTGCGATTCTCCTGTTATACCCTCTCCCGATTATTTTCCCCTCAAAGACAATAACACATCCTATCGGCACTTCCCCCAGCGCATACGCTTTTTTCGCTTCACGGATTGCCGCTCTCATATATTTTTCATCATCGGTCATTTTCATTATTCTGCTCCATCTGACTTTTATATTTCTGTTTACCCTTATACAAGTATACAAATCAACTCCCGCTTTGGCAAGTTGCACCTGCGCGAATTTCGTACTATAATATTCTCTATATGTTACTGTTTTGCCTTCAGCCCATGAAAGGACTCAAACTTATGATTATATCCGGACTTTTGAAAACCACTCTGTTAGATTATCCTCAGCATGTTGCCGCTACCATTTTCCTGGGCGGATGCAATTTCCGCTGTCCCTTCTGTCATAACAGTGTTCTGCTGGAGGGGACGGACGGACTGTTCTCAAAAGAGGAGGTTCTGACATTCCTGAAAAAAAGAGCCGGTATCCTGGAGGGGGTCTGCATCACGGGAGGCGAACCGACCCTGCACCGCGATCTGGAACCTTTTATCAGGGAAATCCGCAGTCTCGGTCTTCTGGTTAAACTGGATACCAACGGATACCGGCCGGATGTATTAAAGGATCTATGCAATAAAAATCTGCTGGATTATGTGGCAATGGATATTAAGTCAGGCCGGACCGGGTACGCCAAAGCAGCCGGCGTCCCGGGTCTCGACCTGTCACATATAGAAGAGAGTGTTGATTTCCTGATGAAAAATACGGTTCCCTGTGAATTCCGCACAACGGTCGTGAGGGAACTTCACAGGGAAGACGATTTTCGTGAGATTGGCTCATGGCTCGCAGGAGCTTCCGCCTATTTTCTTCAAAGCTATAAGGATTCTGAAAATGTCCTCGTCCCGGGATTTTCATCCTATAGCAAGGAGGAACTTCTGCATTTTCGTGACGTTCTTGTTCCGTTGGTTCCCTCTGCAGCGCTCAGGGGTGTAGACTATTGACGCCTGCATCTAATCGCCTATCTTCACATCGGTGTACCAATATCCAAAACGGCTGTCTCTGGGCGGCTGTTTTTTCGCCAGCACAAAGTTAGAAAAACCGAACATGGACGCCATATACTTTTCATTGCTCAGGTAATGCCCCGGAACTCCCAGCAGATATCTGGCTTTTCCCTCCGGGTTATTCAGTCTTGCAAGAATGAGATAGCGGTAATTATAATAGCCGTGCAGCAGAAAGCTGTTGCTGCCATATACCCATTCTTCACGCGGAAGCAGGCCGATATCCTGCGGTTTGATTGTCAGCACTTCACAGCCGTCCGCATAATCAAATGCAAGAATTTTCGGATATTTCTTTCTCATCATTTCCCAAACTTCCTGCTCATCACATATGTCACTCAAGTCTTTAAAAGGTGCGGTCACGCCAGACGGCGGACTCGTCTCACACATGTCGGCCTGAGTTTCCTTTCTATCATCCGTCCGCTCTTCCTGAGCCGGCCCCAGAGATTCGGGTTTTAAAGTCTCATTCCGAAGCGCTCCCGACTGCATTCCTCTCCGGGGTGTACCGTACCGCTGTGAAACTCCGCCTCCCCTATCCTGTGACATCTTCATCTGAGCTGCCTGCATTTGAGGCTGCTGCACCTGGCTCTGATTCATCGGGTTTTGCTGCTGCATCTGCCCCGGCTGGGTCTGGCTCTGGCGGGTCTGGTTTTGCTGGATCTGGTTTTGCTGGGTCTGGCTCTGCTGAGTCTGGCTCTGCTGAGTTTGGCTCTGCTGGCTCCGGCTCTGCTGCATCTGACCCTGGCGAAGCTGGTTTTGCCTCATCTGGGCCGACTGCATCTGCCCCCGCAGCATCTGCTGCATTGCCTGCATCTGCTCTTGCCTGATCTGCGGCTGGACAGCCTGCCCCTGGGACGGCTGCATCTGACTCTGCCTTATCTGCCCCGGCTGCATCTGGTTCTGTGCCCTCTGCGTTGTCGGCATCTGACCCTGACGCAGCTGCTCCGGCTGCTGACGGCCGGAAGATTCCTGCAGCATCATCCCTGACGAATGCACCGCCGGTCCACTCATTCCGGGCGCCGCATTATTAGGCTGAAATTCCGGCTGTCTATTGGTCTTCGCCAGGCCGGGCGCTATGTATTCCACCTCAGATGTTACGGTAGAATCCAGCCCCTGAATTGCTTCATCCTCGCCGGCATCTTCCTGCTGCGGCAGAGCCGTCTCCGCTTTTGGTATTTCCATTTCCTGTAAAGGTTCTTCCGTCACAGGATCGCTGCCATTTACAGGTTCAGGTTCGGGCATCCTCCAGACGGGCATTCTCCTTTTTACAGTTTCCACTGCAGACTGCCTTATTGGCAGTGTTTCCTGAGCTGCCGATTGCGCAAATATCCCGGTTCCGCCTTCCGTCTTATCTGCTTCCTGTATGTCGGCCCCCCTTATAATTTCCGCTGCCGGCTTCAATTCTTCCGGCTCCGCTTCAGGCAAATCAGCTTCCGATGAATTGACTTCTGTTGAGTTAACTTCTGTTGAGTTAACTTCTGATGAGCTAACTTCCGATGAACTAAATTCTGCCGGATTGACTTCCGGTGCCATTACCCCGTCTCTGTTTGTCTCATCCGCGTTTACTTCTTCCTTCTTCACCGCTTCTGCATCTGCTGCGTCCGGAAGCGCCGGATCCCTCCATACTTTTTCGTCCGGAACCGCCGCCTCATTCTGCCGTATCTGCGAAACGATTTTCTCTCTCAGTCCTGATGTAAAAGCCCTGCCCTCCGCCGTCTGCGCCGTATTGCGTGATACCTTGGGAATCTCGGAGCTCAGATGTACAATCTTTCCCTGTTCCGCATCGTATACCCTGCTGCCGGTTTCAGCCTGTTTCCGGTCTGTTGCCTCACAGACGCTCTCCTCCTGCAATACCGCTTCCTTTTCAACCTGCTCTTCTATCTCCCTGGAAATAGGCAGAAGTTCCTGTTCCTTTTCCTCCGTCTGCAAAGCGCTCTGTACTTTTGCAGTATTGTCATGTTTCATCGCAACTTTTTCCGATGTTACATCGGCCAGCTCCACTTCGGCCGCATGCGCTACCGCATCTTCCCAGATAGTCGTGTAGGATCTCCATGCGCTTTCCACATCGTGAACGCTCAGCCCATAAAATTCTTCCAGACTGTGCCCCGAATTTTCCACATCCGCCGAATTAACCATCGTTCTGAATTCCCCGGCGCCGTTCCTGGCAAACAAAGTACCTATTTTCACTTCATCCTGCCCTGAGAGCAGGTATACTCCTACCGGATTCCCTCCGACAAATATCTTTTTGACATTTACCGTAATTCTGCACTGGCTTCCTCTTGTTTCCAGTTTTGCAAATCCGATGTTCTTTCCGCGTATCCCTCCTTCGTATGTATAGATATATGAAATTAGTCTCTGATAGTTAGACATGCTATCACTCCTTTGCTATCTATTTTATGCTGTTATGCATTGAAACTATGACTCAAAAATGGTATTCTTAACTTGAAAGAGCTATAAAATTGTATGGAGGGTAATTGAATGAGAGTTTACAAAGTAAAAAATTATGACGAAATGAGCAGAAAGGCCGCAAATCTGATTGCTGCCCAGATCATCACAAAACCGGATTCCGTTCTCGGTCTGGCTACCGGTTCCACCCCCGTCGGCACTTACAAATATCTTGTTGAAAAATACAACAACGGAGATTTGGATTTTTCTGAGGTTAAAACGGCAAATCTCGATGAATACAAGGGACTTACAAGGGAAAGCGAGCAGAGCTACTACTATTTTATGTACAGTAACCTTTTTCAGCACGTAAATATTAATATGGACAATACGAACATTCCAAATGGCATGGCTGATGATGCCGATGCGGAGTGCCGCCGCTATGAAGATGTGATCCGTTCTCTGGGCGGCGTAGACCTCCAGGTACTCGGTCTTGGTCATGACGGTCATATTGGTTTTAATGAGCCTGCCGATATATTTGAAGGCCCGACCCACTGTGTGGATTTGACGGAGATGACAATTGAAGCAAATAAACGGTTCTTTGCATCGGCTGACGATGTTCCGCGCCAGGCTTTTACGATGGGTATCGGTACGATTATGAGAAGCAGAAAGATTATTTTTGCAGTCAGCGGCAAAGATAAAGCGGCAATTTTAAAGAAAGCGCTTTATGGCCCTGTTACACCGGAGGTTCCGGCTTCTATCCTCCAGTTCCATCCGGATGTAATTGTTATAGCAGACGAAGAAGCGCTTTCCGAATGCTGATTCGAAACGTAATTTTATTATGAGATCAAATAAGACGTCAGATTCCGGTTTCACAGCCGGTTCCTGGCGTCTTTTAACAAATTTTATTACCATTCGCGTTTAGTTTGAAGGTTGTGCCCAGCACAGATGCGGCTCTTCTGCACATCAGCATCCTCTGAAGAAATATTTCGAAGTAATCCATCATGGAGCAGATGTTTTCATCAAGCTGAAGATCCAGTTTGATCACCTTTTTCTCTTTCTGAATATCGAGTGAAGAAGATACTACCGCATAGTTCACACGGTCATGTTTATCGAATGCCGCCTTATTTTGGTTTCTGACCCTGTCTCTGCGGACATCCGTCTTGTCAGCCAGAATCAATGCGGCTGAGACTGTATCCACGGCTCCGCCCGATTTCTCGTCATGCATGCCAATGGCATTGATAATTACTGCGATGTCTTCATAATCCATTTTCATGTCCCGCAGTATCTGATGGGCCATTAAAGCTCCCGAATGCGGGTGATCCAAACGGTTCACACAATTTCCGATATCATGCATGTAGCCTGCTATTTTTGCCAGTTCGACGGTATGGCCGCCGTATCCCAGGCACTCCAGAATTTTCCCGGCCATCGAAGAGACCTTAACTGCATGTTCTGCGGAATGATCCGTATAACCCAGCACCCCCAGCGTGCTGTTGCCTTTGTAAATATATGCATTAACCTCTTTTGATTTCTTAATGTCTTTAAATGTTACTTGTTCCAACTGCTTCCTCCTTGTTCTTATTTCCGCTTTTGCGGTACGTCACCTATCTTATCAGGAGAAGAAACAGTCTGATATCACGGATATGGGAAATTTACGTCATGAATATGTAAAATCCCGTTTTGCGGAGCGTCATGTATTTTTCATTATTGCCATCTCTACAGAATCGGCCACATGCTCGCAGCAGTCACAGCACTCTTCCAGACAATTGTAGATTGTTGTCCAGACAAGGATTTGCACCGCATCATTTTCTTCCGTGTACAGACGGTGGACTGCCCTCGTATAAAGCTGATCTCCTTCCTCTTCCAGACGGTTCAGAGTAATGATTTTCTCTTTCAGGGTCGGAGATCGCCGGAAATTACGGAAATCCTCCAGCATTTCTTTCATTGCGGCGCAGCACTTCCGAATCAGCGCGGCAAACTCCAATGCTTCGGGCCGCAGGGATCTGATATTATACATATAAAGATTTGTCAGAACCTCATCCAGCACGTCCGTCACATCATCGATAATATTGGTCAGCGCCATGATATCTTCCCTCTCGATCGGAGGAAGAAATTCCTTCATCAGCTTCTCCATCAGGCTGTGTTTGCCCAGATCACCACGATGCTCCACCTCATGAATATCCTGAATTTTTTCAGGCAGGTTTACATAATCATATTCATTCATGTTCTCCCATAACAGCTCTGCCGCCTCACAGGAACACTTTACATTATCGACAAGCATTGTAAAATAGTCATTTCCTTTTTTCTGTGCCATTGCCGCACTCCTTTCAAATCCTTATATTAAAATACCCATATAAACAACTTTGCAGTCAAAAATCCGATTACACCGCACCCGGGAAAGGTCAGCACCCAGGTCAGCACCATTTCCTTCACCACGCCCCAGTTCACAGAGGAGACGCGTCTGGCCGCCCCGACGCCCATGATGGCCGTTGTCTTTGTGTGCGTCGTGGAAACCGGAATTCCCGTCAGAGAAGACAAAAGCAGGCATCCGGCGCCGGCCAGATCTGCAGAAAAGCCCTGGTAGCGTTCCAGCTTCACCATATCCATTCCCACTGCCTTGATGATCCGGTATCCGCCAATCGAAGTTCCCAGTCCCATCACGGCGGAGCAGAGTATCATCAGCCAAACCGGAATACTGAACTCTCCGACGGCCGCATTTCCCTTTGCCAGAAAAATTCCCAGCATGAAAACTCCCATAAATTTCTGGCCGTCCTGGGCTCCGTGCATGAAGGCCATGGCCGCGCCCCCGGCAATCTGTGCTTTATTAAAAACTCCCCGTGTCTTTCCGCGATCCATGCCCCTGCACAGATACTGTACCGTCTTGGCCGTCAGCCAGCCCATGACAAATCCCAGAACCGTAGACAGAAGCAGACCATAGATTACCTTAATCCACTCCGACGCGTTGATTCCATCCATGCCTCCGTGAAGCGCAATAGCTGCTCCCGACACACCTGCAATAAGGGCATGGCTTTCACTCGTGGGAATACCGAACCACCAGGCAGCCGTCGCCCAAACCACAATAGCAAGGAGAGCGGCGCACAGCGCGATTAGGGACTCGTGCGGATCACCTCCGAAATCCACCATGTTGTATATTGTCGAGGCCACCCCGGCATTGAATATTGTCATAACGAGAACACCCAGGAAGTTGAAAACCGCTGCCATTATGATTGCAGCTCTGGGATGAATCGCCTGTGTGGACACACAGGTTGCGATCGCGTTGGGGGCATCGGTCCATCCGTTGACCAAAATGACCCCAAGTGTCAGAATCACGGTAACGGCCAGCATAGGATTTACCGTAATTTGCGAAAGAAAATCCGCTAATGAAATTGTCATAGTTATCCTCACTTTTACGTGTATTAACAAGTATTGTTCCATGCTTTGCCAGTTAATTATAATAGTTTTACGCCGTACGTACAGTATTTATGGCAATTCTTTACTCTTTCTTTACAGGTCCCGAAAGATGGGATACGGTTTGATTTCCTCCGGGAAACGGTTCACCGCCATCAATAAAGGCACGCCTTTCGGCGTGCCACAGAGCGGTTCGGTTTTCACTTATCCATCAAGCTTAATCGGTATTTACCGGAGGGCTCACATAATCCGGCAGAGGGCAAGTATATCTGCCGCCGTTTCGTCTGGTTACCTCGTCCTTTGCGGCAGCAATAACATCCGGCCTCTCCCTGGTCCGGACCGCCGCCAGCGCCATTACCTTGGCCGCTGTAAGGAGTCCTTTATGGGCGATGGAACTGCAGGACTGTGCAGTCATCTGCCATGTGTGGCCGACATTGCCCACACAGCTGGTTGCCACGCCGAGTTTAATAAGGAGTATTCTATGAAAAGCAAGCGTGCACTTGACATTTCCGCACTTCCTCCAATTGAAAATCTAAAAATCGGTTCTTTCGGCTACCGGTGCCCTGAACCGCTGTTCAAATATGGGCCGGTTATCCATAAAGGGTATTATCTGTGTTATATCCTGGAGGGGAAGGGCTGTTTTCAATACGGCAGCCATTATTATTCTTTATCAAAGGGACAGGGCTTCTTAATCGAACCGGATGTCATCATCTCGTGTCAGGCGGAAAAAATCTCGCCTTGGGAATATGCCTGGCTGGAACTGCGGGGGCCTATGGTCCGTCAGCTCCTGTATTCCATGAAGCTGTCGTCTGCAAACCCTGTATTCCATTGTAAGCAGAACTCGCATTTGAAATATTACACCCAGGAAATTATGACGGTTCAGGAGCAGCGCCTCGCCGCTTCAAGTGACGTCATACGGTTAAACGGCCTTTATCTGCTTCTGCTCTCTGAAATAATACGGCAGACTGCTTATGCAGAATTCAGCAGTCAGGAGCAAAAGTATCTCAGGCAGGCGGTTACATACATCGAGGATAATTTCAGTAAAAATATTAAAGTAAATGATATATCACATTTTGTATACATTGACAGAAGCTATCTGTTTTCCATTTTTAAAAAATATTTATTTCAAAGCCCGCAGCAATATTTAACCTCCTGCCGCATCGACAAAGCTGTTGAACTTCTCCGCACCACCTCGCTTTCTGTGGAAGAAATCTGCCATGCCTGCGGTTATCAGGATGTCGGCGCATTCTCAAAGCTTTTTAAGAAAAAGCTCGGCATAACCCCCGCCGCGCTGCGAAAACACCTTATCTCCGGCATGCCTCCCTCTTAATCAGATATCATAATTGATATGAGGCGTGCCGGTTTGTCTTTCCTGAAACGGACCAATATATGTTCTTCATCTCTCCCCAATAAAGCTGTCAATAACGGCATATCGCCATTAAATTCATGAAATTTATAGATAATTGGATGAATTTTATACATTGGAATTGAATTTTTACAAATGTTATACTTTTTGTATAGTTCAAGTCTTTTTTTCTGCGAAAATATAGTAAATATATCCATAAGTAAAATCGGATCTGCCCGGAAATGGGGGGTTGTTGCCCTTCAAGTCAGATTAGAGTGAGCGTGAGAAGGAGGAAATCAAATATAAAAAACTAAAAATCAAGGTATGTGAAAGGAGAAGGGTAACTATGCGTAAATGTTCGGGGAAAATTCTGGCTGCAGTTCTGACAGGATTTGCGCTTGCCTCAGCGGTGAGCGCCGGTACGCTGGCAGCACAGGAGGGAAATCGGCCTGCTATGGGAGATGTAAGGCGTATTCAGGCTTACACGGATGAAACCGTCTACGGTACCGGACTGGTGAAGGTGGAAGTAACCTATAATAACGGTGTCAGTCTGACGGGGATTAATGCGGACAGTTATATTCTGGAAGACCGGGGAACGCTGTCACCCGATTATGGTAAGGTTAAAATTGCCAAAGCCGTTGTGGACGGTCAGGTTGTCACCCTGACCATGGACAAAGGCACCGCAGCTGCCGAAAATAATGCTCTCATCTATACCGGCGAAAGCGCGCAGGGATCACGCGTGAGGAACGCTTTTGGCGTTTACTGCACCGGCGCCTGGTACCGGGATGAAAACGGCGCGATTCATTTCGGCAGCGGCGACGCGGATAAAGGGTACCTGGCAAATACGACGGGAATGGGGTACCAGGCCAGGGCCTGTCTGGAGCTGAAACTGCGCCATGCGTGGGAGGAGCCTTCCGCTGCCGTCTGCCTGGCCGGCGAGGCCGACGGCAGATACAAGGACGGCGGGCCATGGGCAAGGACGATTGACCTGCAATTCGGAGAAAACGGGTTCCGTTCCTTTGAGCAGGCCGGAATCCGCGTAAGCAGCACAGCAGGAAGAGCGTCCGACGGTACCGGTGATGATTATGTCCGCGGTTATTTCTATGTTCCGGAACATTACGATCCCGCGGCAGGCATTGTATTTACGCTTCAGGGACAGGGTATCTCCTACTGGAAGCTGGCGGACGGATGTGATAACGACGGCACCGGCATTATGTACGACTCCGCCACCACTTCCTGGATTGACAAAGGCGCCATCGTGGTCAACATCCATGACCGCTCCAGCGCCGGTCCCGGAAAATATTATGACATTTATGATTTTGTAGCTGACGACGTCAATGTGATGAAATATTTTATCGATGCATACGGAGTCACCGGAAATGTTGTTCTTCAGGGGAATTCGCGGGGAACCATGGCCTCTGCCCTCATTATCAAGGCGCTGGCCGGACAACCCTATCATCCCCAGAATCAGAAAAACGGAAATAATGTACAGGAAACTTATGGGCTGCCTGCCGGCGCTTACAATTTTACTATTGATTCGTATATCTGTCAGAACGGCACCTTTGGCTATGGCTATGACGACGCCGACTGGGCAGCCGTAGCAGAGACCGGCTTAAAAGTATGGGCTTTTGACGGAGAACAGGACACGGATAATATCGGCAGCATCGCGAAATACAAAGCCCTCATGACTTCTTTGAAAGGCGCCGACTGGGCCGCTGAGAACGTACGCCTTACCGGCTATCCTTCCGAGTTATATGCCTACTGGGGCGAGAGCGATCATTCCACTACACGGCTTAACGCTTGGTATTTCAGTGACTCCGCATTTTATGGACCTGATTTGCGGATTGATCCGGCTACAGGAAAACTCACCTGGCATACTAAGCTGAACGACGGTGCGTCTTATGAACTGAAGTGCCGCGGTAAAGCCTCAGGAAGCAGCAAAGAAGGCTACCGCTATACCATATACGATGATCTTTATCAGGAGTGGGCGCTCAAAGGAGCACCCGTTCAGGAGACAACGGCAGTACCCACCGTTTATTCAGCGGCAGTTACTGATTTTGACAGTATAACGGACCTTAAGAAGGATTTCTCCCAGGCCGCCCAGCTGCCGTTAACCGGGTGCTTCATGAAGAATATTGACGTAAACGGCAACGGAATTGCGGACGACGCCCGCACTGCCGGTGTGTATATCGCGCCAGAGGCATCCATACGTTCCTATTTTACCGTAGTTGCCGTGCCCGACGGCGTGAATACCTGGGATTTTTTAAAGAAAGAGGGCTGGCTTGATCTGGCGGATCAAAAGGGTGAAGGGCTGTTTATTCTGGAGCCAGGCGCCGGCGGCTGGAGCAGTCCCGCTGAAGAGACGGGTTATCTGAAAGCGGCAGCCGCTTTTCTGACCGGCGGTAACAATATTCACAGCCAGAATGTATTTTCCACTTTTGGCGAATTTTATCTGGCCGGTTACGGGAAAGGGGCAGCTGCCCTGGAGTACTGGGCAGCTGCAAATCCCACCTTGGTTATCAGCCAGGTATATTTAAACGGAGAGAGCAGCGGCAGCAGTGCGCTGATGGCCGTAGCAGGAACCGAATATGACGGTAAAAGCGCCAACGGCGACATGACGGATGTGCTGGACGAAACATTGAAGCAGACAGGACTTGGAGGCGGGCGCAGAATCGCGCCAAAGGATGTGCCGGTTCCCACCTATCTGGCCGGTTATACCGGCAGTGAAAGCTATTGGCAAGAGGCTAACGACTGTCTCTCTGCCCCGGTAAACGGCGTATACTATCAGGATATCAGCTCCGACGCTTATCAGACAGAGTATGCAAATAAAAAGCAGAAGGATGCCGGAGCCGTCTACGGAATCTCCAAAGTAAAGGTATCGGGGTCTTCCGCCCTGAGAGCAGATGAAATTTATGCCTTCCTGTCCGAATACACACGCTACGATACCACTTTTGCATATTCGAATGCAATTGCACAGCGTCTGGATTACACTTCCGCCCGGGTTGCCGCCCAGCGGGACGCAAAGGACGGACAGCCTAAGCAGACCTTAAGCAACGGCACACAGATTTGGGCCGTCGAGGACGCGGTCATCAGGGGCCACGGCACTGTTCAGGTGGGCGTGATTGCCTTTAGCGACAACAGCGGCGACGGAAAATGGGATCCCAGGGAATATTTGTTATATATCCCGGAGGGATTTGAAGGGAAAAAACTTCCTGTTTTAGTGGTCTACCCAGGCAATACGCAGACCGACTCGATTTTTATGGATTCCACTTTGTGGTGGCAGACCGCCGAAGAGGAAGGCATTGCCCTGGCTTTCGTCTGTGAGACCTATAACGCCAGCCCCTCCAGCGTGTCACATGCGGATTCCGATTTGTTTTACCACTCTCTCATCACTCTGCTGAAGGAGAAAATCGACGGAAAATATGCAGATTTAGACTTCAGCCGTATCTATGGAACAGGCCAGTCCGCCGGCTCAAACGCAACACAGGGCTTTGCCATCACAAACCCAGAATTCTTTGCCGCCGTCGGTTCCACCTCAGCGGCCCCTGTTCCGGAAAATGCGGCAAATAAACCGATCCCTACGATGATGATAACAGGACAGATGGATGTCTCCGACCTGGCAAAGGGATTCGGTTCGGAAAGCCTGCGGGGCTGGGCCGAATATATGCTGGGAGTAAACGGTTTTGGCAGCGCCTTTGCGCCCGGTATGGAGACCGAAGTCGTAACGGTAGACTCACGCCATCCGGCCCTATACCGGTGGAGCAGAAATATTGAAGGGACAGACATACCCCTCGTCCAGTGGGCACAGTGTCTGCTGCGTCCTCACAACTGCTATCCCTCAGACATTCCCATCCTGTGGGACTTTGTTAAGCATTTCAGCTTTACTGCGGATTCCAACTGCACGATTACCCGGTATTACAGTGAATCGGCATTTGAGAAGGATGACGCAATCGTCATCAGCGTGACGGCCGCAGACAGCTAAGGCAGAGCGGTTTTTATTTAACAGGAGAACTTTCCTGTTAAACGATAACCTGCACGCTCCGCGCACAGGTCACCGCCCTCAATAAAAAAGACTCACATACTTTTTAAAGAATGTGAGTCTTTTAACTGCCGGCGACCGGAATCGAACCGGTACGAAGTTTAACCCTCGCAGGATTTTAAGTCCTGTGCGTCTGCCAGTTCCGCCACGCCGGCATTCATGATTGCTCATGACTGGCAATATTCAATTACCAATGGATGGAGGTGGATTCGAACCACCGAAGCGT
>NZ_KE992823.1:22359-24907 GCF_000466485.1 [Clostridium] symbiosum ATCC 14940
CTGCCCCCTTTGGCCACTCGGGAACCCATCCAAAATTACTCTGACAGTTAAAAATAATATCATAACAGAGGGAAAAAATCAAGGGGAAATTGTATATTTTTGTAGTATTTTTACAACTTCCAATAAGTCCCTGCATATCCTGTGCAGGGACTTATTGTTCCCGTGCCACCAGCACTGCCGAACCAACTGCCGGCACTTCTATTATAAGGATTCCGTTCTTTACTTCATAGTTCACGGCTCCTGCATTATACCCTTCTTCATAAGTGAGCATTCTGCGGCTCATATACTCGGAATCCGTCACGCCAATCAGCCATACCGGTATAGAATACGTCATCGCCTCATGGCAGGTGTTTATTATGACAACGCCCTTGCTCTCTCCGCCTTCCTTATTGCCGCGGCTGAAACGTCCGTACGCAATCATCCCCTGTTCCGCAGCCAATTGCCGGAGTGAACCGGTTCTGAACGCCTGGTTTCTCTTTCTGATTCCCGTCATGTATCGGTGGAACTCTATCAGTTCCAAATCTTCATTGCCCCATGGATATGTTCTCCGGTTATCGGGATCCGTCCATCCGCAGACGCCGGCCTCATCTCCGTAATAAATCGTCGGCGCTCCGGGCCATGTCATCTGAAGTACGACGCCCTGGCGGAATATGCCATAGCTGATGCCTTCCGAAGCGGCAGCGGCGCCGGCGGTTCCCAGCCGTCCAATTCTCCGGTTTGACCGTGTCAGGAACCTGGAATGGTCGTGATTTGACAATTCATTCATTGCAGTCATAAGCGACGAGGTCTGCATCCTCAGCATATGATAGCGCATCATCTCAAAAAATGCTTTGCCATTGCCGTAAAGACTTTCATTTGCCTCATCACTGTGCTTCTCCAATCCGGTCAGAAACCAGGATACCGGCTCCATAAAAGCGTCATAGTTCATTACCGTATCCCATTCATCGCCTTTGAGCCACTCACTGGGATCTCCGTAATGCTCCGCAATAATTACAGCCTCGGGGTTTGCCTCCTTGACTGCTTTTCTGAAATCTTTCCAAAACTGATGGTTGAACTCACTGGTTCTGCCAAGATCGGCAGCCACGTCCAAACGCCAGCCGTCCGCATTAAACGGCGGCGAAACCCATTTTTTACCAATATCCATAATATACCGGTAGAGTTCCGGGGATTCCTCATAATTGAGCTTCGGCAGAGTCGAATGTCCCCACCATCCGTCATAACTGTCGTTGAACGGCCAGTTGCCGTGATTGTTAAACTTGAAAAAATTCCGGTAAGGACTTTTGTCCGATACATATGCTCCCGGCGGGTAGCCGCCCTCATGCTGGTAAATCAGTTCCGCATCCAGCCACTTGTTAAAAGAACCGCAATGGTTAAAGACTCCGTCGATGATAACACGGATCCCTTTCTCGTGAGCCGCCTCAACAAATCTCGCAAACAGCAGATCACTGGCCTGCAGGTTTTCTTCATCCGCCGTTCTGGCCGTATACTTGCCTGCGTTGTCATTATCCATGGCATCAGGCTCCACAAGTAAATCGAGATCGTGCCGGATAACCCCGAAATGGGGATCGACGTGATCATAATCCTGACAATCGTATTTATGGTTGGAAGGAGAGACAAATATCGGGTTCAGGTAAATAGCCTCCACCTTCAGGCTCTTCAGATAGCTGAGTTTATCCCAGATTCCCCTGATATCGCCTCCATAGAAACGTCTCACATCCATCTTGGACGGAAGCTCATTCCAGTCCCTCACCCGCTCCACGGGTTTCCCAATATAGATGTATTCATTCGTTTCCACATCATTTGTCGGGTCACCGTTACAAAAACGATCTACATAAATCTGATACATAACTGCGCCCTTGCACCAATCAGGTACAAAAAATCCGGGAGTCATATGAAACGCTGTCTCCCGCGACGGCTGATCTGCCGCCCCCAGACGGCCGTAGAAACAGATATCCTCCTCCCGGTCCGCCCGGAAGCAGTAATTCAGGACCTCTTCTCCAAGTATATATTTACAGCGGTAATAATCAAACAGGCTGTCGCTGTGGCTGTATTCCATGTCACGCTCTTTCATTCTATCCTGTTTGTCATATTCTATTAAATAAACAGCGTCTGCACCGTCACGCTCCGTCCGGAAATAAAAAATCACTTCCTGCCCGGCATCCGCCTCGCAGGGATGTCGGTAATCTTCCGTCTCGTCGCTAAAAAGCGCTTCTCTGTTGATCCTCTCCATACTAATCCCTCTTTCTGCTATCACATCTATTTTAAATGATTCCCGTCAATTACACAATCAGTTTCTGTGCATCGCGAAGCGTGTTATTATTTACAGCATGCCGCTGTTTGGCAAGGCGTGAACAGTAACAAAATGCGGGCAACAGTTCATGCTGTCTGAACTCTTATAAATGCGGTCCTGCGAACAACCGCTGTTTTCGACAAAAAGGTAAAAAAACCATTTGTTTCAAGGCAGTAAAAAGGCCAGCGGGGTAGCTGGCCTTTTTAGGAGAAGGTATTTCGTTTTTATGGGGTGTAGCAAAAACTATATAATGTATTG
>NZ_KE992823.1:25007-33515 GCF_000466485.1 [Clostridium] symbiosum ATCC 14940
GGGGGGGGGTTACGAGTATTATAATAGCACAGGTGCCAAAATAAGTCTGCACAAACATCAAATAATTAACCCGTTTTTTTTGTGCATATTGGGCACCTCTTTTTCCACCTTTTGGCAGAGTGCCTATCATATCGCACAAAAGCCGCTGCAATCAATGGTTTTTGATTGTAGCGGCCCTGAAATCAGGCAAAAAGTGCTTCAAATTCCGCCTGTCCTATCTTCTCTTTTTCCAGAAGAAGCTCACAGCATTTATGCAGTACATCTTCATGTTCAAGAATCATTTTTTTGGCTTTTTCGTGGCAGTCGTCAATAATCTTCTTCACTTCACTGTCTATCGTACTGGCCACTGTCTCACCATAGCTGCGTGCATGCGCCAGATCACGGCCGATGAATACTTCATTGCTGTCCCCGCCGTAGTTAATCATTCCGACTTTGTCGGACATGCCATACTCCGTCACCATGGCTCTTGCAATGGACGTAGCCTGCTTGATGTCCTGAGACGCGCCGGTAGTGATGTCATCAAATATAATCTCCTCCGCGATACGTCCTCCCAAGGATACCATGATGTTCTGGAGCATCTTCCCCTTCGTCATATGCATGTCATCGGTCTCCGGCAGCGGCATCGTATAGCCCGCAGCCCCTATTCCGGTAGGAATAATGGAAACCGTATGAACCGGCCCCACATCGGGAAGCACATGGAAAAGTATTGCATGGCCCGCTTCATGATAAGCGGTAATCTTTTTATCCTTTTCCGAAATAACCTTGCTCTTCTTCTCAGCGCCAATCCCGACCTTGATAAATGCCTTCTCAATGTCTGCCTGCATCAGGAACTTCCTTCCGTCTTTGGCGGCATTAATGGCGGCTTCGTTCATCAGGTTCTCCAGATCGGCACCGGTGAATCCGGATGTCGTCTGGGCTATACGGTGCAGATCCACATCCTCGCCCAGCGGTTTATCCTTCGTGTGGACACCGAGTATCTCCTCGCGTCCCTTCACATCTGGCCTGCCGACCGCCACCTTCCTGTCAAACCGGCCCGGACGCAGAATCGCCGGATCCAGGATATCCACACGGTTGGTAGCTGCCATGACAATGATTCCCTCATTAACTCCAAAGCCGTCCATCTCTACAAGCAGCTGATTCAGCGTCTGCTCCCTCTCATCATGGCCTCCGCCCATACCGGTTCCCCTCTGGCGGGCCACGGCATCAATCTCATCGATAAATACGATACAGGGGGCATTCTTTTTGGCATCCTCGAACAAATCACGGACACGTGATGCGCCCACGCCGACAAACATCTCCACGAAATCCGAACCGGATATCGAAAAGAACGGAACTCCGGCTTCTCCGGCCACTGCCTTGGCAAGAAGCGTCTTTCCTGTTCCGGGAGGGCCCACCAGGATAACGCCCTTTGGGATCCTTGCGCCGACTCCCGTGTATTTCTGCGGGTTTTTAAGGAAATCCACGATTTCCTCCAATTCTTCTTTTTCCTCCTGAAGCCCGGCAACCTTTGTGAAATTGATATTGCTGGTCCGGCTCATCTTTGCACGGCTCTTGCCAAAATTCATCATCTTCGCATTGGCGCCGCCTCCGGAACGTGAATTCATAAACACAAAGAAAAAGATGAGCACACCGGCCGAAAGCGCAATCGGAAGGATTACGGTCATGAAATAATTGTCCTGCTGGACTTCTGCGACCTTGTATGCAATCCCTGCGTCTCTCAAAGCTGTCTCGATTTCCTTCGTGTCAAGAACATAGAAATCCTGCTTATCGCCGGATGTCATGTAAAGCTCCACTTCTCCTGTCGGTGTTTCCCGGTTCGGCTTGATCACTGCACTGCTGATGCTCCCGTTTTCCACATTCATCATAAATTCGGGATAACTGATCTTACCCGGCATAAACATGCTCTGGTTTCTTGTACTGAATAACATTATGAGGAGCATTACAAGGATCAGAAGTCCCATGCCCCCTCCAAATGACTGCCGCTGTTTCAACTGGCTTCCTCCTTATACTTCCACTACTCCTATATATGGTAAATTCCGGTACTTTTGATCATAGTCAAGTCCATACCCGACTACGAACTCATCCGGGATGGTAAAGCAGGTATATCTGACCTGAACCTGTTTCTTCACACGGCGCTCCGGTTTGTCTAACAGAGTGCAAAGCTCGATGCTCTTTGGATTTCTCTGCTTCAGAACCTCGATCAGGTAGGAAAGCGTCCTTCCGGAATCAATGATGTCCTCTACGATAATAACTTCCTTTCCCTCAAGCGGTTCATCCAAATCCTTGACAATCTTTACGATACCGCTGGATTTCGTCCCCGCACCATAACTGGAAACGGACATAAAATCAAGGGAAACCGACAAATCCAGACGTTTCGCCAGCTCGCAGGTGAAAAATACGCCGCCCTTTAAGATACAAATTAAATGAACGTGTCTTCCCGCATAATCCCTGTTGATTTGCTCCGCAACTTCACTGATTCTTTTATTTACCTCTTCTTCTGTTAACAATACCCTGATCTTATCGGCCACTGTCTGTTCCTCCGTCTGTTTGTACTTGTAATATATTTTTCGTCTGTTCCGTTACCTTGTAATATTCGCTGATACGGTATCCCACAATCCATAATACATGGCTCCCCTCCGCCAGAAGCAGAACCGCATCCCGGCTTTCCCTGGGAATCTTTTCATCAATCATAAAGGATTTTACCGACTTCCTGCCTCCCGATGCCAGCGTAATATAGTCGCCTGTTTGGCGGTTCCTGACAGATAACGTATCTTTTATTTTATCATAATCAAACCATTTCGTATACTGGTTTTTGGGAATTTCCTGCTGATTTTGCCGGGGAAAAACCTGAAAATCAAGCCGGGCCGCCGCCCTTTCCCCGCTCCTTTCCGGACCGGCAATTGAATCCGGCATGGCATACGCCTCTTTTCCACGGCTGAATATGAGCCTGCCGTATTCAATTCCGGCCGTCATGCCATAGGGAAGATTCACTTCTTTCCCTGTCCCTTTCCCTAAAAGTTCCAGGACACTGTCTATATGCCTGGCTGTAATATCTTTTAGAGGACAGCCCAGTTCCCTCAGGATAATGCGCACAGCATACCTCCTGATAATCCTATCCTCTTTCAGCAGCTCCGCTGCCATAAAGACTGCGGTTTCCTTGCCGTTTTCTGTTCCGGCATTCCCGGCAGCCGCCGCAACGGCATGCTGGCGCACCCACTCTCCGGCCGTCTTTTCCAGATACCGGTCCGCCTCGCAGATATGTTCGCCGGCCCTCAGAATATTTTGGACTGCCTGCCCGTTAATGCGGGATGTGATTACCGGCAGCAGTTCATTCCGGATCAGGTTTCTCGTATAATCTGTCCCGCTGTTGGTGGAATCCTCCACATACGGATATCCATGCGCCCGGAGCCAGTCCAGTATCTCCCGGCGCTGCGCCCACAGAATCGGGCGGATAATCCTGCCCCTGACCGGCGGTATCCCGGACAGGCCTTTCAAGCCTGAACCCCGGAAAAGGTTGTGAAGGATTGTCTCCGCACTGTCGTTTCCATGATGGGCAGTAGCGATATGGACATGGTTCCGGCCGTCTTTCTCCCACAAAAGCGCCTCTGCCTCTAAAATCCGGTATCTGGCCCGGCGTCCCGCTTCCTCCACTGATATCCCTGCTTCCCGGGCTTCTTCAGCCGCGTTGATTCTTACTGTTTTAAACGGGATATCAAGCTCTTTGCACAGTTCTTCCGAAAAGGCGGCATCCCTGTCAGCCTCCGATCCTCTGAGCCCGTGGTGGACATGGACTGCCCGAAGCTCAATTCCAAGCTCTTGCCTGAGACACCGCAAAATACGGAGCAGACAGACGGAATCCGCTCCTCCGGACAGGCCTGCGATCACTCCGTCTCCCTGTTCAGCCATATGATATTTTTGAATAAAATTAAGAGTCTCTTTCTTCATAATATAATTCCCGGTATCTGCCCGTTACCATTCACGGTCTGTATTCCGCGAGGTATTTTCCTACGCATTTGCTGCGCTGACCGTGCGAAAATGTAACGGCAGCAAGCATCCCTTCGCCTGTTTGCCTACAGTATACAGGAATCCCGTCCGTTTCACAAGGGCTATCTCTCAAAAACTCCCCCCACAAGGACCGTCATATCATCTCCCGGCTGCTCTTCAAACGAACCGGCAAACTCAAGGATCCGCTCCGCCATCTCCTGCGGATTGCCTGTCCCGGTTCCTTCCAGAAAATCTTTCAGCGTTTCTTCTTTGTTTTCACCCGGCAATGCCTCCAGCACTCCGTCACTGACCATAATAATTCTGTCATTATCCCACATTTTCCGCGACAGGAGTACCGGTTCCACGGTCTTTACCACACCCATCGGCACATCCCCCGCTTCCAGGACCTCCACTCCGTCATGTCCCACAATGAACGTCGGCACGGCTCCCAGCTTCATTGCCTCCAGAACCCCCGTATACAAATCCACGCAGCACAAATCCAGCGTTGCCGGATTCTGTTCCGTGCCTGCCAGTAAAAGCACCGTATTGACCAGTTTGAGCGCCGAACGGGCGGAAAATCCGGTCTCCAGAAGCTGCTGTGTCAGCTCCACCACCTTGCTGCTGTCCTCGTTTGCCAGAGGGCCGCTGCCCATACCGTCCGACAGGCTCATAATCACCTGGCGCGGCAGCCCTTCATGGATGGTAAAATTATCCCCTGATATCAGCTCGCCCCCCTTTGCCGCTTTGGCCACCCCATGGAGCATTCTGTATTTTCCCTCCTCGACGAAGCGGAATGTGGCCGCATTCCTGGTAATAATGCTCTTACTGTCCTTTGCCGGACTCCATTTCCGGCCCGACATGGCCCGTCCCACCAGATCCGCTGCATCCCGGGCCGTCATGCATCTGCCGTTGGTGCTGCGGACGGTGAGAAACGCTTCCTTTTGCTCATTCTCGTATTCAAGCATCAGCATATTCTCCACCTTCATGTGGTGGCGGCGGAAGATGTACTTGATCTGTTCCTCCCAGTCTCCGGTGATATCCGTCGCATTTTCCATCTGACCGGAAAACTCCTCCAGGATGGAAGCAAGTTCACGGAACTGCACGATGACGGTGTCCCGGCTCTCCAGAAATCTGTTTTTCCACGACAGATTCATCGTGGCCCGTCCCAGGTTCCGGTTCAGATGCAGGACATAGTCATCCTTTCTCCGGCACGCCTCATTGAACAGCCGGGGCATGTCCTCCATGTCGATTTTCCCTTTCTGTTCAAATGCGCGGAGAAGATAGTAAAGATAATAGCTGTCCTCTCTTTTGCTGCCTGAGTACAGATTGCATCTTACACAGTCTCCGCAGACCGCTGCCGCCGCAGTCTGCATGGCTGCCAGACCGTCATCCTTTGTCAGCTGCCGTCCTCCCCCGATTTCGTCTGCAAACGCCTGAGCCAGGCCGCTCAGCGACATTGCCATATCCTTCAGGCGTCTGGCCGTATAGACATTGACATCCGCCATGTCTCTATGTAAACTCTTCTTTTTAAGCACAAAAATCCCTCCTAACCTGCGTGAAACCATTATATACAGGCCGGAGGGAAATATTTGTCAAATTAATTGGTGGAATACCGGAAATCGTACGACAGATAACCTCAGGTTTCGCCCGAATCCGCTTCTGTTATTCCTGTTTTTGCATCTTTACCGGCCTCTGCTCCGTATCAGTTCATGCCGTCTGAACTGCTACGCTACTTCTTTTCCTCCGGCTTAAGCAGAATCTCATCTTTATTGACAAGACCCAATTTTTCTTTGGCTACTTTCTCAATATATTGTTTCGTCTGGACATAGACACGGTACTGTTCCAGCTCCGCCGCTCTCTCCTCTTCCGCCTGGACCTGGGCCTTCAGATTTTCCTCCCTGATTTGATAATTCAGATCTTTCTTTTTCAGGTCAAGCCCTTTTAAGTGAACCGCTGTCGCCAGGCTCAGAACCACCAGAGTGATGCCGATCAGTGCCATGCGGTTATTCAGATTTTCTTTCTTTTTTCTTCTCATTCTTCCGCTTTCCCGCATCTCTCTCCTCTTCCGCCTTTCTGCTCCTGCGTAATTCCTGTTCTTCTTTCTCTTTTAAAAGAATCTGTCTCTTCGCTTCCTTCTCCTGCCAAAGCCGCTGCTTTTCTTCCCGCTTTTCTTTCTGTTTTTCTTCCCTGTGTCTCTGCTTTTCTTCGCGCAGTCGAAGTTTTTGCTCTTTCTTTTCCTTTTGTTTCTGTTCTCTCAGGAGGCGCTGCTTCTCTTCCTCTTCCAGCTGCTTCTGCCTGATCTTTTGACGTTTTATTTTTCTTATTGTAAGATATTTCTCCACTTTTTTCAAGAGCCTAAGCAAAATACGGCTGACGGTCAGATTATAGACAAGCATTCCCATAAGAACGCCGAATATGGCATACCATCGGAGTATCCCGTCATTCTGCCCAAACAGCAGGAGAAACGTGGTAATGCTGGAGCCTGCCCAGTAAACGGCATCTTCAATGCCTGTCCAGAAATTGCCATGGGGAATCAGGGTTCTGAACAGTCTCAGGCCGTCGTAAACCATCATCAGGCAGATTCCCACCGTCAGGCTCGCAGCCAACAGCTGTAATTCATAGCGAATTGTCATGCTCATCCCATTTTTGCCCGCCTTTTCTTATTATTTGAACAGCCGGTTAAACAGGGATTCTCCTGATTTGCGGTAATTCTCATTGGAGGAATAGGCAAAGCTGTCGAACGTCCCCTCTATGTCAACCTCCCCTTTTTCCAGCGTCAGCCGGCTCACATGCAGGCTTTTGCCTTTCACTGTCAGGAGACCCATATCCGTATCCAGTATAATCTGGTTTTCGTCGAATGACACCACGTCCTGGATTCCGGTCACACTGCCCGTCCCTCTGCCCGTTACCTCCAGCTTATGAGGCCGCCGGTTTAACTTTTCTTCCATGCAAAAAACCTCCTGATATATCTAACTATTGTTAAATATATTAGGAGGTTATCCTCTTTATGTTAAAACTCACAAATAACGATAAAGATCTTTCGCTTCGTCCTTCTTGACCGTCTCTGCCACGTCCAGCACTTCTACTTTCACAGACTTCATACCAAACTGGATTTCGATAATGTCGCCCGTCTTTACATTCAGGGACGCCTTGGCCGGTTTGTCATTAACCAGAACCCTGCCGGCATCACAAGCCTCATTGGCTACGGTTCTTCTCTTAATCAGGCGCGAAACCTTTAAAAATTTATCTAATCTCATAGAATTATGCGTTTACCATATCCTTTAATGCTTTTCCAGCTTTGAATTTAGGTGTTTTGGAAGCTGCGATCGGCATTGTCTCGCCAGTCTTAGGATTTCTTCCTTCTCTTGCTGCTCTCTCTGCTACTTCAAATGTACCAAAACCAACTAACTGGATTTTCTCACCTTTAATTAATTCATCAGAAACCACATCAGTGAAAGCTTTGATTGCCTTCTCTGCGTCCTTTTTGGAAAGTTCTGCCTTTTCTGCCACAGCAGCGATTAATTCGGTCTTATTCATTTGATATATTCCTCCTGTCATCTTCTCATATGAGCTCATATTACTCAAGTTTTCTTGTAATGCTTTACTTTACATTTATATACATTTATCCTTGTTTTGTCAAGGTTTTTTGCTCTTTTTTACTCTTTTCCTCCGTTTTTATTCGGTTCCATAAATCAAGTCCTTCTTCTGATGAATTAACTTTCTCATCCCCGAATACGTTAGGATGCCTTCTGACCATCTTTGCGCTAACTCCGTCCACAACATCGTCAATTGTAAAAAGTCCTTTTTCCTCTGCTATCTGGCTGTGGCTCATCACCTGGAACAGGAGATCCCCCAGTTCCTCGCAGAGATTTTCGGGGTCCTGATTGCGGATTGCGTCGATTACCTCGCCCGCCTCTTCCTCCAGACAGGGTATCAGACTCTCATGGGTCTGACGGCGGTCCCAGGGACAGCCATTTTCCGAGCGCAGCGTGCGCATGATTTCACGCAAATCTTCAAAGGTGTATTTTTTACCGGATTCATGGATTTTATCCATGTTTTTGCTTTTATCTGTATTATTCGTACCTGTTTCGTTTATCTGATCCATTTTGAAACCTCCTGTCGCTTCTGCCGCTGCCCGGCAGTTCCCGCCGGCGGCGAATAGTAATGCGTGATGACTATAACAGCTGATGGCAAAAGTATAGCACAGGTAAAACAGTACGGCAACCGCAGGATGCATTCAGATAGGGGATTTAGTTAAGCAGGTGAGGACGCCGCCGGGATGGCCGGCGGACGGGGGATGGTGTGGTGTTATGAGTCTTTCGTCCTGAGGGAGAGTTGTCGTGAGTTGGGACTTCGGAGAAGATATAATCTGCGGAGCACGTTTCCACTCGGTGGAATGCATCGCGCTGCTAAGCTCGAAAAAACCTCGCAAAGCAGCGATGGATTCCAAAGGCATCCGCAGATTATATCTTCTCCTCCGTCCCAAAGGCAGGTTGTCGCCGGGACGAAAGACTCCGCCGGGTG
>NZ_KE992823.1:33615-43851 GCF_000466485.1 [Clostridium] symbiosum ATCC 14940
GCTGATTGTCTCACGCGTTAAGTGCGGGGGACGGCCTTATCGCGGCCACTCAGTGATTCCATATGTGTTTTTCGAGCTTAGCATTCCGCTGCGCACTCCAAAGAGTGCAAACGGTCCCCGCAGCAATTCATTCCGGCCGAATTCCCCCCTGCAACAACCTGCAACCCGGGGACGGAAGACTCAGTCTCCCCCTCACCACACCGGCCCCGGACCGTTACGGGCGCGTCCTCCATTCTCAATAACTACTCCCACTCAGTATGGAAATGCCCTTCCCTGTCGCAGCGCATATAAGTATGGGCTCCAAAGTAATCGCGAAGCGCCTGTATAAAATTAACAGGCATCTGATCGGACCTGTAATAATCATAATACTGGAGCGAGGCCTGGATGCAGGGGAGCGGCATGCCCGACAAAACGGCAGCCGCCGCCATTTTCCGAAGGGAGCCTTCAAGCGTGCCGATATCAGAGAAAGCTGCCGATAAAATCAGCGGTTTCCCTGATAATTCTTCCGCCTGCTCGATCCTGCCAAGCAGGGTGCTTCTGATGATGCAGCCGTCTTTCCAGACAGCAGCCAAACCGGCTAAATCAATGTTCCATTTTTCCTCTTCGGCCGCTTTGGAGATCAGTTCAAATCCCTGGCTGTATGCCAGAATCATGGACAGCAGAAGCGCTTTTTCCATTTCCTCCGTCCGGAGCCCGGGCGCTTCGTTTGAGCTGTATTTCAGATTTGCTGCACCGTACGTTCTCTCCTCTTTTTTTGTCGAAAATATCCGTGCCATCTGGGCTTCATAAATCGAAGGAATATAGACGCCCCTCTCAACTGATTCCGCCACGGTCCATTTTCCGGTTCCCTTCTGTTCTGCCACATCCAGTATTTTATCAATCAGACAGCCTCCGTCCTCCTCTTTTTTCCCGAGAACCTTTGCGCTGATTTCAATCAGGTAGGAATTCAGAGGCCCTTCATTCCACTGTTCAAAGACGGAGCGGATCTCCCCGGCCCCCATCTTTTTCACGAAACGCATATACTGATATGTCTCCGCTATCAGCTCTAAAACCGCATATTCAATTCCGTTATGCACCATCTTGACGTAATGGCCCGCTCCGCCTTCCGCTATATAGCCGCAGCAGGCCTTTCCCTGATGACGGGCAGCAATTGCCTCCAGTATGGCTCTCACGCACTCCCATGCCTGAGGGCTTCCGCCGGCCATAATGCTCGGCCCATAAAGCGCTCCTTTTTCACCGCCCGATATACCAATCCCCATATACAGGATACCGAGCTTTGCGCATTCGCTGCACCGTACGGCAGTATCTTTATAAAAGGAGTTTCCCCCGTCCATAATAATATCTCCCCTGTCCAGCAGCGGAAGCAGGGACGCAATCACCATATCCACCGGCTTACCGGCCGTAATCATAAGAAAAACTTTTCTCGGCCTTTCCAGGCTTGAAATGAATTCTTTGATGCTGCCGAAAATCCGGTAATTGTTCTTCCCACTCTCAAACCGCTTTCTTTCCTGGTCTGAGACAGAATAAAGTGCGGTGCAAAAACCGTGATTAATCATATTTTTAGCCAGTGAGGAGCCCATCACTCCCAGACCTATCACGCCTATATTGCATTTCTGCTCATTCGCCATTTTTTCACCTCGCATTAACCATTTATCCGTATGCCGAAAAGGCACTGCCCACTCCGGAAATTTCCGGCTGTTCAGTACCTTTTCAATTACAGCTTCTCCCGAATCTGCTCAATTAAAGTTTCAAACTCCGCATCGGAGAGCAGAACCTGCGGCTGGGGCTGCATCTGGAACACCCCGCCAAAATCCGGCCCGCCCTTCTGTTTGGGCACAATATGCCAGTGTACGTGTTTGCAGGTATCCCCATACAGGCCAAGATTAATTTTTTCCGGATGCACTGTCCCGGCCACGGCCCGGCAGACACGCTTCACGTCCTGCATGAAGCCCTGCAGTTCTTCGTCGCTCAGCTCGTACAGCTCCTCCGCATGATTTCCGGCCGCCACAACGCACCGTCCCCGGTATGCCTGGTTCCGAAACAGATAAACTCTCGATGACGGCAGCTCACAGATCGGAGCCATCAGCAGCGCAAGGTTTTCATTTTCCTCACAGTACATACATCCCATGGAAACCTCCTATTTTGCCAGTTCTACCGCTTCTTTTGTAAGTTTTGTTATTTCCTCAAAGTTCCCTTCTCTGATCAGTGCATCAGAAACCATCCAGCTTCCGCCGCAGGCATAAATCACGTCATTATTCAGAAATTCCTTTAAATTCCCTGTGTTTATCCCTCCGGTAGGCATAAACCTGATGCCCGGAAACGGAGCGGCCAGAGCTTTTATCGTGTCCAGGCCTCCGTACTGTTTGGCCGGGAAAAACTTGACAATATTGAGGCCGTGGCCAAGCGCTTCCATAATTTCGGTCGGCGTACAGCAGCCGGGTAGTACCGGAATATTCTTTCTTAGAGCATATTCCACCACATCTTTATTAAAACCCGGGCTTACAATAAATGCGGCTCCTGCGGCTACAGCCCGCTCTGCCTGGTCAATATTGACAACGGTTCCTGCTCCGCATAACATCTGCGGATAATTTTCCCGGATCACCCGGATTGACTCCTCCGCGGCATCGGTGCGGAATGTAATCTCCGCCACCGGAAGTCCTCCGTCTATCAGAGCCTTGGCCAGAGGCAGGGCATCTTCGACACGGTCGATTTTCACAACCGGTACAATCCGTTTTTCCTTAATTAAATCCATAACACTACTCATAATCTGAATCCTTTCTTCCTGCCGGACAATTGTTACTGTTCGCCAAACCGCGTATTTCAGCGGGACTGTGAATAATAACCTCTGATTATTTTACAAGGTAACCGCCGTCAACCGGAATCACTGCTCCGTCCAGATAGTTGGAGGCATCGGAGGCCAGAAATACAACCGGGCCTTTCATATCTTCAGGCGTTCCCCACGCATTGGCCGGGATTCGGTCCGTGATTTCTTTAAATCTCGGGTTATCCGGGTTGGTGAGAGCTACGTTCATATCCGTATCCATATATCCCGGTGCAAGGCAGTTGCAATTAATTCCCCTTGACGACCACTCATTACAGAGCGCTTTTGTCAACTGGGCCACGCCTCCCTTTGACGCTGCATAAGCCGGTACGGTATATCCGCCGAAAAATGAAAGCATTGATGCAATATTGATAATTTTACCTCTGCTGTTCTGCTTTATGAACTGCTGTCCTGCCAGCTGGCTCATGGAAAACACGGCATTCAGGTTGATATTGATTACAAATTCCCAGTCTTCATATGGGAACTCTTCTGAAGGATGGCGTTTCTGTACCCCGGCTCCGTTCACTATAATATCCAGGTGATCGCCAAGAGCCCTGACACATTCGTCAAATGCCTTTTTTCTGTCATCCACATTTGCAAGGTTTCCTATTACGCCATGGCAGCTGTATCCTTTTTCCACATACTCTGCGGCAACCTCCATCACCTTTGGATTCAGATCAATGATTGCCACCTCCGCGCCGGCCTCCATCAGGCCTTCCGCCATTCCGCGGCTGAGTCCCTGGGCTGCACCTGTTACGATTGCTTTCCTGCCTGTTAAATCTGTAAAATTCTTTACCATATCTGTTCCTCCCGAATCTCCTGTTCTCTCCTGTGTTCTACTTCGCCACATTAAATCTGCACTCGCCGCCCTCCAGCACACATACCGCATTCTCTGCCGCCATCAGGCTCATCCTGGAAGATGCCTCCCTGGTTCCCGCCCCTGCATGCGGGGTTAAAATGCAGTTTTCGCAGCCCATCAGCGGACTGTCATAGGGCGGTTCATCCACTGTGGCGTCCAAAGCCGCTCCCCGGATTTCGCCGGATTCCAGCGCCGCATAAAGGGCCTCCTCGTCTATAACTCCGCCTCTCGCCGTATTGACAAGAATTGCATCTTTTTTCATTATTTTAAACTGCTCAGTGGAAATCATATTGTGAGTTTCCTCGGTAAGGGGGGAATGGACTGTGATAAAATCGGATTCTCTAAGCAGTGTCTCAAAATCCACATATTCCGCTCCCGTCTCCTTCTTAAACGATTCATCCTCGAAAACATCGTACGCCAGGATCTTCATGTTAAAACCACGGCACCGTCTGCCGACTCCCTGTCCGATGCGGCCGGCTCCGATTATGCCCAATGTCTTTTCAAACATTTCCAGGCCCTGGGGCCTTTTCTGGCTGCGGGCTTTGATTGAACCGTCCATGATTGTCACGCTCCTTGCCACATCCAGCATAAGGGCTACCGCCAAATCAGCCACCGAATCGCCATTCGCTCCCGGTGTAATCGTAACCTGGATCCCCTTCTGTCTTGCGGCTGCCAGATCCACCTTGTCATACCCGACGCCGTAGCGGGAAATCACCTTTAATTTCTCCGCACGGTTTATGGTTTCGGCATCAATATCCTCCAGGCCGGCAATCAGTGCATCGGCATCCTTAATTGCGTCCCTGAGCTGTTCCTCTATCGGTCCGTCTGCCTCGTTAAGCTTAACCCATTCACATCCGGCTTTTCTCAGGCAGTCGTAAGCTTTATCGTCTGCTTTGCCAAATGAGCGCGCCGTAATAACAACCTTGTATTTCGCCATCTCAGATTCCCCTTTTTAGTTAATATCTTATTAAATTCGTAACAGTTCAGACAGCATGAACTGTTCCTTAATTTCATCAATATCCCATCAAAATTGATGGAAGCGCCATTGAAATCTGCGGAATATAGGTGATGAGCAGCAAGCATACCAACATTGCTAAAATAAACATAACAATTCCGCTTGTAACCGTTTCTAACGGCTCTTTACCAACCCGGGCAGCCACAAATAGATTAATACCGAGTGGGGGCGTTATGAAACCTATTGCCAGGTTTACTACCATGATAATGCCAAAATGTATCGGACTCATGTTGAAGGATAAAGCAATCGGAAGTAAGATAGGTGATAATACCATCATAGCCGGAGTTGTATCCATAAAACATCCCACAATCAACAGCAAAATATTTATTAAAAGTAAAATTACAAATTTGTTATCAGACATGCCCAATATCATGTTTGTAACCATTGTAGGGATTTGCTGTATTGTCAGAATTTTAGTAAATGCTGTAGCACATCCAATTATTACCATAGTTGTTCCTGTTGTTGAACAGGCATTTCCAATTGTATTGAATAATTTACCCGGATTCATCTCCTTGTGGATAAAAACTCCGCAGATAAACGCATATACAGCTGCTACGGCCGCCGCCTCGGTAGGAGTAAAAATGCCTCCGTAAATTCCTCCTAAAATAATAATCGGATTAATCAGAGCCCATTTAGCATCCCAGATGATCTCAAACTTTTCCCTGGCGCTGTAACGCTTCTCATCGCCTTTCCACCCCTGCTTTTTACTGTAGAAATAACATACGGCAATAAGCACGCCTCCAATCAGGAAACCGGGAACAAAACCTGCCATAAACATTCCAGATATGGAGGTACTGGTAGACACGCCGTACACTACCATGGGAATACTGGGAGGAATAATAACTCCTATACTGCCGGCACAGGCTATTAATGCCAGCGTGAATTTTTTACTGTATCCCTTTTCAAGCATTGAGGGAACCACCATCGAGCCCACGGCAGCTACTGTCGCGGGACCGGAACCGGATACCGCCGCAAAAAACATACATACTACTACCGTACAAATTCCAAGGCCTCCGGTAATCCTCCCAAAAAATGCGTTACACACATTTAACAGCCGTTTCGATACCCCCCCCGCCCCCATAAGTTCACCGGCCAATATAAATAGCGGAATCGCCATAATCGGAAAGGAATCAGATGCCGAAACCAGAGTTGATACAATATAGGTATGGGAAAGCGTGCCGCTGGCCATTATGGCCACCAGAGAAGAACAACCAATGGCAATACCAACCGGAACATTTAAAATCAAAAACAATATCAGACTGATAAATAATGCTGCACTTACCATTTAGTTTTCCTCCTCGCTTATTTCTCCCTTTTTTATTGCCTGAATGCGGTAAGCCAATGTCTGCAATTCACGGAATGCGGCAAGGGCAAATCCAATCATGGGAGCAGAGTAAACATACTGTAACGGCAGCCGCATAGCCGGGGAGGTTTTTGTTAATTGAATCTGGAGCATTGTAAGCTGGAATCCTGTCACCATAACATAAATTGCAAATCCCAGGAAAATCAGATCCCCTACTATCATAATGAACGAACGCACTCCACGCGGAAAGAGCTTCAACGCCGCGTCAATTTTAATATGTTTCATAATTTTACAGCCATAACTAATTCCCAGATAAATCAGCCAAATAAACAGATATCTGGCAAGCTCTTCAGACCAGGATAGAGAGTTTGAAAATATGTATCTCATTATTACCTGGATAAATATGATAAGAGTCATTGCTGACATAAGTATTACGCAAAGAGTAATCTCCAGATATTCATTCAGCCATTTCAACGCCTTCTTCAAATTCTTTACCTCCCGCAAACAATACAGCCTTTCCGTTTCTACTTATATTCATCTCCCAGAGCAAGCATCTGATCCAGATACTCGGGATGTTCCATTTTATCCTTTACCATAGTAAAAATATCAGCTTCGGTCATTACTTCCTGCCACTGTGCCTTTTCTCCATTTGTTAATTCCACAATCTCGGAACCGCCGTCTTTGATTACATTTAATGCTTCCTCATCCAACTCGGCATTGTTTTTCAATTGGAATTGGGTTGCTTCCTCCATTGCCTTCAAAATTGCATTCTGCTGATTTTCTGTTAATGAATTGAATTTTTTCTCATTCATTACAACGCAGAACGGAACATAGATATGCTCAGTCTGTGAAACATATTTTTGAACCTCGTAAAATTTGTTTCCTACAATAATAGCCAGCGGATTCTCCTGTCCGTCTACAGTGCCCTGCTGCATGGCCGTGAAAAGCTCTGAGAATGCCATCGGAGTCGGGTTCGCTCCCAATGCTTTGAAGGCCGCCAGATGAACATCGTTCTCCATTGTCCTGATTTTCATTCCCTTAATATCCTGAGGAATCTTTACCGGAATTTTATTATTTGTGATATCACGGAAACCATTCTCCCACCAGGCAAGACCTATAAGCCCCGTCCCGGCCTCTTTGATTCCTTCCCGAATTGCCTTTCCGGCCTCACTGGTGAGAGCCGCTCTGGCATGCTCCCTGTTCAAAAATAAGTAGGGGGCGTCAAAAACGTAATAATCCGGATAAACATTAACAAGCGGGGATGTAGAACTTACCGCAATATCTATATCACCTATCTGTGTCTGCTCAATGACTGTTTTATCATCTCCCAATACATTGTCCGGAAAATGCTTTATCGTAATTGATCCTCCTGAATATTTGTTAGCAAGTTCACAGAATAAATTTCCCGCATTCTCTCCGGCATCCGTGGTGATATTGGAAAAGATTAATTCCACAGCCGGATCGCTCGAAGAAACCTGTTCTGCATTTTCTATGTTTGCCTCCGGCGCTTTTTGAGCCTGCTTTTCCGTTGCTTTTCCTCCGCATGCCGTTAAGGAAACACCGAGTGCAGTTACTAATAACATTGATAATAATTTTCTTTTCATAATTTTCCTCCTGAATATAATAATGCAGCCAAGAATGGCCATTAACAAATTAATTACCTGTCTGTTTGTAAAAATCAAAATCACATGCAGTCTATAACTACTTTTATGGTTCCCAGCTCCGGATCCGCAATCATATCAAATACCTTTGCAGAGTCTTCCAGCGGCACAATATGAGTTACAATCTGTTCCAGTTCTTTTTCCAGTTCCTTACAATATTCAACGGCCTGACGGAATTCCTCCTTCGTATAGACTCTGGTTCCAATCATCCACTGTTCTTTGAAATTAAGCTGACGCAAATCGACCTCATGAAGGTGTTTATGAATAGAAACCATGCATATTGTGCCGCTCACTCTTGTAATTTCCGTCATTTCCTTTGCTGCCTGTTCAGAGCCGCTGCATTCAAATAATACATCACATCCCTCTCCATCCGTGCCCGCCTTTACAACATCATTCAAATTTTCTTTTAATGGATTGACCGGAGTCAGTCCCAGCGTTTCCGCTATTTCAAGCCGTTTTTCAAATATATCGGAAATAAAAACTTTAGATGCGCCAATATTTTTCAACACAATTCCTGTCAGCATTCCAATAGGACCCGCCCCAATAATTACCGCCGTATCCCTTGCTTTAAATTCCGCCTGGTGCACTGCACGAAGGATAACCGCAAGCGGTTCAATTACCGCGGCCGCTTTATCGCTTACTCCATCTGGTATCCTGAAGAGGATATCCTCGTCCGCATATAATCTCTCACATATACCGCCATCTGTATCAATTCCAATCAATCCAAGACTATTACATACATGTGCGTTTCCCGTCCTGCATGCCAGGCATTCCCCACAGCTTAAAAGTGGAAACGCCGTAACTCTGTCTCCTTTTTTGAATTTTCTGCCATCCTCCTCCACAATACCCAAAAATTCGTGACCTAAAATCAGTGGAGCTTTTGCTCTCGGATGAGTTCCCATATATATGCCAATATCTGAGCCGCAGATCCCACAGTATTTTATTCTGACCATTACGGCTCCTTCTCTTTTCCTGGCTTCAGGTACCTCTTTAACCTCCACATGTTTGGCCCCCAAATAAACTAATGCTTTCATTCCTTCTCCTTTCACATTATCATTGTGTGTCCACATCTGCTATTCAAACTTATTACATCTTAAAGGCATTATAATAATCAAGATATCGCTCATAACGCTTTTTATACGTATTCGCATAGCGTGAATTCGGTTTAATGACTGATACCGGTTCCACACAGAAGTCCTCCACACTGGCTATCTCACCGGCCAGTTCCATAGCGAGAACCACGCCTCCCATCAGGGAACTCTGGGACTGTTTGTCCACCTCCATGTCTTTTTCAAAAATATCGGCGCACATCTGCGTCCAGCAGGGTGAATTCAGGATTCCTCCGGACAGCTTAATGTGTTCCGGAATGCCGTTGACCGCAGTCAGAGTCTCATAGCACTGATAAAGATTAAATAAAATTCCCTCCTGGACTGCTTTATATAAATCCTGGACACTGCACGACGCATTCAGGTTTTCAAATATTCCCCTCCTGTCGTCATTCCATCCCGGGCAGCGCTCCCCGAACACAAACGGCAGAAAAATGGGCCGCCCGCTGTCTTCTTTAAATCCTGTCTCCAGATTGGAATACGTTTCCGCCTTTGCAAAAGTCTCTTTGAACCAGTCTATACAGTTGCAGGCTCCGGATGTGGCTGCTCCCGACAGCCATGACTTCGGCGATAAATAACACCAGGTCGAAGGTTCTTCCGGAATTATCGGCGCCTCCGTGGTCAGGCGGATTGCACCGCTGGTTCCCACCGAAAAGGTCATAACCCCCTTTTTCAGCGCCCCTACGCCTATCTGGTTTAATCCTCCGTCCGAATTAGACGGTATGACCGGAGTCCCCTCCTTAAGTCCCAGAACGGAAGCCGGTTCCTTTGCCAGAGGATATATCCTGTCATATGGGATGATTTCAGGCAGTGACGACTCTGAAATCCCAAGCTCCCGCAGTAGTTCCGGTTCATACTTTTTATTATAAATGTTCATCAGTCCGGTTCCCGAGGCCACACATTCCGTCACTAATTTTTTTCCTGTCATTCTGTATGTATTGTAAACATTCTGCCCCGCCGCCATATAGCCGCTTAAGTCAAATCCCATTTCCTTAAACATGCGGAGTTTAAAAAAAGGATAAATCGCATTTACCATACAGCCCGTCTTGTGGTAATACCTGTGAACGTAGTCCGTATCTTCCCTGACTTTCCTGCACAGATCGGAAGCGCCTGTATAGCACCATGGCAGAACCGGTGTTACGGGATTCATATCCTTATCAGTCAGACACAGGGAGTGCCATGTGCCTCCCAAAGATATCATGTCGATATCCGAACGGCCGTCCAGCAGCTCCTTCGCAACTGTAAGCGTCTCGTCAAAAACCGTCTGCGCATTGTGAACCGTCATGTTGTCAAACATTCGGGAATATGGCCTTGTCTTAACAGAAGACAATTTTTTGTCAGTATCATAAACCATTGCTTTGGCTGAAGATGTCGATGATTCCAATACCAGTATTTTCATATCACCGTCTATCCTTCCGTCTGTATTTTTTTGTCGTACAATATTTTTTATTTCAAAAATAAAATTTTTTAT
>NZ_KE992824.1 GCF_000466485.1 [Clostridium] symbiosum ATCC 14940
GGACGCGTCCTCCAACCTCAGTTAAATCTCCAATTTATTACACTGTTAACTAACTGACATTGCCGTGTGAATAGAAACCCAGGGCCTGCTGCCTGATACCGTCTCCGCAAAGCCGGAAAGGGAACACGCCTCATGAGACGCATTCCCTTTCATTTACTCTTCCTTGGTATTTACAATTCTTCCCGAAGCAGCCGGTAAAGAGTCGGCTCCACGTGCAGTTCCTCCATTAATTTCTGAAGTTCCAGCCCTTCATCCTTCTTTGGTTTTCCCTGCTTCACCGCCCGTATCATAATATTCTTCGGCGTATGCTCCATATCGATAAATTCGAGTATCTGCGTCTTATATCCACACTGCTCCAGAAGCTGCGCGCGGATACCGTCGGTGATAAGCGCGGACATCCTCTCCTTCAGCAGTCCATAGCCCAGAACCGGCTGGAGCAGCCCGTTACTTATCTGGCTGTTCAGCTCATGCTGGCAGCACGGCACGGACAGAATTACATCCGCTCCCCATCTGACCGCTTTCGCCATCGCGTAATCCGTGGCCGTGTCGCAGGCGTGGAGCGTCACCACCATATCCACATGAGTGACGCCTTCATAACCGGCAATATCGCCATGGTAAAAATGAAGATTCTCAAAGCCGAATTTCTCACTGAGCCGGTTGCAGAGCGCAATTACATCCTTTTTAAGATCCAGTCCCACCACCTGAATCGGATAGCCCTTAAGCTCCTTCAGATAATAGTACATGGCAAACGTCAGGTATGACTTGCCGCAGCCAAAATCGATGATGGTATTTACCCGGTTCCGGTCAAGCCTCGGCAGAATATCCTCGATAAACTCCAGGAACCGGTTGATCTGGCGGAATTTATCATACCGCGCCTTCACTACCTTTCCGTCCGCCGTCATCACGCCAAGCTCCGCCAGAAAGGGAACCGGAGTGCCTTCCGCCAAAACGTAATTTTTCTTCCGGTTATGGCTCGCCAGGCGCTCCATAGCCTCCACAGACAGATTATTTCCTGAGGCAGCGCCCTTTCCCTTCTGTCCGGGCGCTATCTTCAGCTTTTTCTTCACAGTGACCGTCCCCTTTTTACCAACGAGGACATTCATGGAACCGGCCCCTGAGACGACCTCCCCATTCCGGTAGAGACTGTCAAGCTGCTTAAGCAGATAAGAAAGTGCTTCTTCCCTGTCCATATTTTTTTGAAACGCTTGTTTTTCCGTAAACTCTTCCACCTGAAATTTCAGCGTCCCCTTAAGCATAAGGGGACGCACAGTCATCTTGATGTAATGATCACGGTTGCGGGGGTTGCTGAAAATCATCCGTTCCAGCTCCCCGTTTAAAAAGAAGCGGAACGCTTCTTCCAATTCTCTTTTATCAGCCATTGCTATTCCATCTTTCTGTTACTAATTGAGGCCCGGAGGACGCAGACGGGAACATCCGTGGTCCGTTCCGTACTCGTCCTCCGGGCCCCAACTAACTTTAATTCTTAAAGCTGTGAACCGGCGCCGGGATGCGTCCCGTCCTGCCTATGAAGGCGTCACAGGAAAATTTATTGACCGGGATAATCGGCGCATAGCCCAGAAGGCCGCCGAACTGAGCCGTATCGCCGACTTTCTTTCCGATTACCGGAATCAGACGGACGGCCGTGGTTTTCTGGTTGATCATACCGATGGCCGCCTCATCTGCGATAATGCCTGAAATCGTGGATGGCTTTGTATCACCGGGAATTGCGATCATGTCGAGGCCGACGGAACATACACATGTCATCGCCTCCAGTTTTTCAAGGGTGAGCGCCCCTTCCGCCACGGCATCGATCATACCCTGATCCTCGCTGACCGGAATAAATGCGCCGCTTAAGCCTCCCACATAAGAAGAAGCCATGATACCGCCCTTCTTCACCTGGTCGTTGAGCATGGCAAGGGCAGCCGTCGTTCCAGGCGCTCCGCTCCGCTCAAGTCCGATTTCTTCCAGGATCTCGGCTACGCTATCCCCGATCGCAGGAGTCGGCGCAAGGGAAAGATCGATAATCCCAAATGGAACACCGAGACGTTTGGAAGCTTCCTGTGCTACAAGCTGGCCGACACGGGTGATTTTAAACGCAGTTTTTTTAATTGTCTCACAGAGGACTTCAAAATTCTCCCCTCTGACCTTCTCAAGCGCCGTCTTTACCACGCCCGGACCGCTGACGCCGACATTGATTATCGCATCTGCTTCAGTCACGCCGTGGAAGGCTCCCGCCATAAACGGATTATCATCCGGCGCATTGCAGAATACCACAAGCTTTGCACATCCCAGAGAATCCTTATCTTTGGTCGCCTCCGCCGTCGCCACGATAATCTCGCCCATCAGGCGTACCGCGTCCATATTGAGACCTGTTTTTGTGGAACCGACATTGATGGAGCTGCACACGCGGTCCGTCACGGCAAGGGCCTGCGGAATCGACCGGATCAGGCGTTCCTCGGCAGGTGTCATCCCTTTAGACACAAGAGCCGAATATCCGCCGATAAAATTGACGCCGACTTCCTTCGCCGCCTTATCGAGGGTCTTGGCTATCTCTACAAAATCCTCCGTGGATTTACAGGCGCTGCCGCCGACTAACGCAATGGGGGTAATGGAAATTCTCTTATTCACAATCGGAACTCCGAATTCCCTTCCAATAGCGTCTCCGGTGGATACCAGATCCTTTGCATAGGAAGTGATCTTATTGTAAATCTTCTCATTCAGCTTCGCCAGGTCGCTGTCAATACAGTCCAGGAGGCTGATGCCCATCGTGATGGTACGTACGTCCAGCTTCTCATGGGCAATCATATTGTTGGTCTCAATTACTTCAAACATATTAATCATGTGTTTATTCCGTCCTTTCTCCTGCCCCGTTATCAGATGCGGTGCATGCTGGTAAAGATTTCTTCCCTCTGGCAGCGGATTGTGACGCCGATATCCTCGCCTACCTTTTCAAGCTCCTTTGCCATATCGTCAAAGGACTTCGGGGATCCGGAAATATCCACGATCATCATCATGTTAAAATACTCCTGCAGAATCGTCTGCGTGATATCCAGAATGTTCATCCCGTTTTCAGCCAGGTAATTGCACGTCCTGGCAACAATGCCCACCCTGTCTTTCCCAACGATAGTAATAATAATTTTGCTCATAGCGGTTCCTCCTCGATTCTCTGGTCTTCTCTTTTTAGTAGTACAAATCTATAATGTAACAATCGGAGACATTTCGTCACGCTTTGCTACTGTAATAGGAAAATCGGACGCCGTATACGGCGAATCTCCCTGACTTATCTCCAGACGCACCGTCTCATAAGCCAGTTCTTCATAATTATTCTCCTTGCTCAGATGCCCCAGGAAAATATGTTTTAAGTTGTCATGGAGGATACAGTTCAAAAGACGCCCTGCATTCTCATTGGAAAGATGGCCGTAATCTCCGAGAATACGCCGTTTCAGATAATATGGATACGGCCCTGCCTCCAGCATCTTTACATCGTGGTTGGATTCCAGCAAAATGGCGTCCAGTCCCTGCAGATGGTCAATGATATACTGTGAATAATGCCCCATATCGGTAGCTACCGCCACCGACCTCCGGTTATTCTGGACCCGGTATGCCACCGGATTGGCCGCATCGTGATCTATGCGGAACGGCTTTATCTCAAGGTCGCCTATGTAAAAGTCCACATCATGACAGATGGGACGAAATAACTCCCTGGGGTAATCTCCCAGGCTTTTCACATTACCGATTTCCTCCAGCGTTTCCTTGGTGCTGTAAATCGGAGTGCCGTATTTTCTGGCCAGAACTCCCAGCCCTTTTATATGATCGGAATGCTCATGTGTAATCAGGATTCCGTCCAGATCATTTCCCGTCACCCCGATTTCATTCAGTCCCTTTTCAATCCGTTTATTACTGATTCCGGCATCTATCAGAATATGGGTCTCATCGCTGCCCACATAGATGCAGTTTCCACTGCTGCCGCTTGCTATACTTACCATCCGCATCTGCTTTATTCCTCTTCCAATATGTTCTTTATCGTTACTATTCACAGTCGCTATTCCGCGAGGTGTTTTCACTCGTTTTTTGAGTGAAAATCCCGAGTTTAACGGCGCGACGCGATGAAAAGTAAACTTTTCACCACAATCAACGGTGTTTTTTACCGTTTCTGTGCATCGCAAAGCGTGTTACTGTTTGCGGAACCGCGCTTTTCAGCGGGGCCGTGAATGTAACTCTTTATCTGAGTACGTATCTCTTCCACTGTTTCGTTGTTATCTATCACACGGTCCGCCTGCGCCCTGTATTCATCCTCCGACACCTGGTTTGCCATAATTTCCAGGCATTTCTCCCTGGAGTAGCCGCGGCTTTCCATCAGCCTTTTAATCCGGTTTTCCCTGCTTGTAAAGATATACCAGATTTCATCAAACATAGCGTTGTGTTCCTCGTCAAAAAGAGCCGCCTCCACTGCCACCAGATTTTTGTCGGAATGGGCTATCGCATATTCGATTTCACTCCATACCATGGGGTGAATGATGGAATTCATCTTCTCTATTGAATCCTTATCGCTGAATATCAGCTCCGCCATCCTCTGCCGGTCGATACTTCCGTCAGCGCTCAGAAGGGAGGTTCCAAAGGCGGCAACCACCCGGCCGTAGCCTTTCTTCCCCGGCTCCATCAGCTGGTGGGCCACCTTGTCCGCTATGATAATATCCGCCCCGAACTCTTCCTGCAATATCCGAAGCACTTCGCTCTTGCCGGAGCCGACGCCTCCGGTGATGCTGATGACTTTCATTCTCTTCCTCCACATCCTGCCGCTTCTGTTATATCTCAATTTGAACTTCCCTGTTCTTTTTCGTCCTGCTTTTTATTTCGTCTCGAACCAGGAATGCCCTGTCTTCATATCTATCTCAAGCTCCACCTTAAGATGGGCCGCATTCTTCATCTCTTCCTCCAGAACCTTCTGAACCTTCTCAAGTTCATCCGTCCATGTCTCAATCAGCAGCTCATCGTGCACCTGGAGCACCAGACGGGAGCGAAGCTTCTCTTTTCTCAGCCTCTGATCCACCCGGATCATCGCAATCTTGATGATATCGGCCGCCGTTCCCTGGATCGGGGAGTTCATCGCAACGCGCTCTCCGAAGGATCTCTGCATGAAGTTTGCCGATTTGAGTTCCGGAATCGGCCTTCTCCTTCCAAACATCGTTTCCACATAGCCCTGCTCTTTTCCCAGCTCCACAAGGTGATCCAGGAATTTCTTCACCTCCGGGTATGTCTCAAAGTACCGGTTGATATATTCCAGGGCTTCTTTTCTGGAAATGCTCAGATCCTCACTGAGTCCGAACGCGCTGATTCCGTATACAATTCCAAAGTTAACGGCCTTGGCATTACGTCTCTGCAGCGGCGTCACTTCCTCAAGCGGCACATGGAACACCTCCGATGCCGTAATGGCATGGATATCCTCCGCCATCCTGTAGGCGTCAATCAGCCGTTCATCCCCCGACATGTGAGCCAGGACTCTCAGCTCAATCTGGGAGTAATCGGCGTCCAGGAGAACGCATCCCTCCTGCGGGACAAATACCTTCCTGATTTCCCTGCCCAGCTCCATGCGGACCGGAATATTCTGGAGATTTGGCTCAGTGCTGCTGATCCTCCCGGTAGCCGTTATCGTCTGGTTAAAGGTTCCGTGTATCCGGCCGTCCTCCCTGATAAAAGCGGCCAGACCGTCTGCATAAGTGGATTTTAACTTTGTAAGCTGCCTGTAGTCAAGCACTTTTCTGACAACGGGATATTCCGGCGCCAGCTTCTCCAGCACGTCGGCTGCGGTGGAATATCCGGTTTTCGTCTTTTTTCCGCCCGGCATCTTCATCCGGTCGAACAGGATCTCTCCAAGCTGTTTGGGGGAATTGATATTAAACTCAGTTTCCGTATCCTGATAAATCTCCTGTTCCAGCTTATCAATCTGGACCTTCAGCCTCTCCCCGTAACACCTGAGTTCTTCCCTGCGTACGCAGATCCCCTCTTCCTGCATATGATAGAGACTGTAAATAACCGGCATCTCAATATCAAAGAACAGTTTGCGCATCCCCGATGCCTCCAGTTTTTTAACAAGCTCGGGTTTGGCCTTCCACGCCACGTATGCCATATAGCAGACGCAGGTCTGCGCCTTGTCGGGCATCATGTCAAATGCTGCCGTAAATGAGGTTTTTCCCATTAAATCGGCCTTAGACGGAACCGTCATATCGAGGTAATCCCTGGCAAGGTCGTCGTAATCGTAAGTGTCCTTCAGAGGATTCAGCAGATATCCGGCCACACCGGCGTCGAACATGGCCTCACTGCCGCCATCGTTGCCGCTGCCATCCACCACTCGCCTGTCCCTGTTCTTGAGATACGGAAGCTGCGGCTTCAGATCCAGCACGCTGACAGAGGGAACGGCCGTGCAAAGCTCTTCCATCCGCTCTGCCAGATATTCACCTGTGATAAAGCCTGCTGCGGGAATGCTGTAAATCTTTTCCTCGCCGTAACAGAGCGCCATAGCGGCCACCTGTCCGTTCTCAATAACCAGCTGCATTCCGGCTTCCTGTTTTCCGGCTGCCTCACTGAAAATTTTCTCCGCCTCGGAAAGCTCCGATACGGTTTTAAAATGCTCTTCCACTTTCGAAGCAGAAAAAACATCAGCATCAAATTTCTGGAGAATGGACTTAAACTCCAGCTGTTTCATATGCTGATAAGCTTCCGGTGTATATAAATTGTTGATTCTTGCGTCTTCCAGCGTAAAATCGATATCGCAGTCAATGCAGATCGTCGCGAGTTCCTTGCTCATCTGAGCCATATCGTAATGCTCCCTCAGCGCCTTCTGCGCCCTGGGCGGCTTTACCTCATCGATATTCGCATAGGCATTCTCAATCGAACCATAAGCCGTGATCAGGCTGGTGGCCGTCTTCTCACCGATGGAGGGAACTCCCGGAATATTGTCCGATGCATCTCCCATCAGCGCTTTTACATCTATAAACTCCGTTGGAGTCACATGATATTCCGCCTGTACGTCGGCAGGATAATAATCCTTGATCTCCGTCGTTCCCCTGGATGTCCTCGGCATGCGGATCTTAATTTTCTCATCCGCCAATTGCAGAAGATCCCTGTCTCCCGAGACAACAGAAACCTCCACTCCCTGGGCGGCGCACCGCTTAGCAATCGTTCCCAGGATATCGTCCGCTTCATAGCCGGGACGTGTCAAGATTGGAATGCCCATGGAGGCCAGCACTTCCTTAATGACAGGGACCTGTTCATGGAGTTCTTCCGGCATTGGCTTTCTCGTTCCCTTATAGGCCTCAAACATCTTGTGGCGGAATGTGGGATCTTTTAAGTCAAATGCAACTGCCAGGTGATCCGCTTTTTCATCCTCAATAACCCGGAACATAATGCTCAGGAACCCATATACGGCATTTGTATGAAGGCCCTTGGAATTGGTCAGTTCCGGCACACCGTAAAATGCCCTGTTCAGTATGCTGTGGCCGTCTATCAGTACTAATTTACTCATGTTATTGTCTCCTGTCCTGTCAATTTTAAAAAAACCAGATTCGAAACTGGAGAAGCACCGTCACAATCACTGCCATAATGCTGAGCGTGTTGACTGCATACTTAAGTGACCGGAACAGCCACATCCTGTGTACCCTGGAATAGGATTCCTCGATTCTGCGTTCCAGCGCCCCTGCGATATCAAAGGTACCGTAGCCTTTGTCCAGCTGCTTCAGTCCGACATCTACCATAAAATAGATTTCCAGCTCTTCCTGGCAGTTCCTGCAGGACTCAATATGCGCCAAAAATGCTTCCGTCTCATCACCGGTCAGTTCATCATTAATATACGGCGTCACCAGATGCTCTGCTTCCTGACAAGTCACTGCCATCACCTCCATTGTAACGGCAGAGCACAACCTCCACAAGGCCTGCTCTGCCCATTTTCGTATATCATACAATATTATACCCGATTTTTCAAGCGATCCCTTTCATTGTTTTACGCCCCCATCATCTGCCTGAACAATCCCGCGTACTCCGTCCTGTGGTTCTCGACAAATTCTATCGCTTTGGAAGGATGCTTGCACCCCTGCCCTGTCAGGAGATACGGAATGTCATATCCCCAGAGGATGCCGGCCTGCTTCAACAGAAGGACATGATTTTCAATAAACTCTATCACCGGCAGCTCATTATATTTTTCCGATGAGCCGATATATCCCAAGAGCTGTTCCGAACCGCAGTTGCCGGCTCCCCTGCCCATTCCGTTCACCGTCACATCGAGAAGCGCGGCGCCGCACCGCATTGCCTCAATCGTATTGGCAAATGCCAGCTGCTGGTTGTTGTGGGCATGGATCCCCACCTTTCTGCCATTCCCCGCCAATCTAATGTATCGTTTTGTCAGCGCTTTAATCTGTTCCGGATAAAAGGAGCCGTAGCTGTCCACAACATAGACTGCGTCGGCCCGGCTTTTACTCACGGTTTCCAGCGCCCTGTCTATCTCCTCATCCGTATTATTGGAAATCGCCATAATATTTACCGATGTTTCATAGCCGCGCTCTTTGCAGCAGCTTACCATCTCCATTGCCTCCCCCATCTGTTCCGCATAGGCGGCAATCCGGACCATATCAATCACACTGTCCTTCTTTTCCAAAATGTCTTTACTGTAGTCGGTTCTCCCCACATCAGCCATAACGGAAATCTTCATGGAGGTTTTATTATCCCCGACAACAGCCCTCAAATCTTCCTCGCGGCAGAATTTCCATTTTCCGAACTCCCTGCGGTCAAACAGCGCTTCCGATGCCTTATATCCAAATTCCATATAGTCAATGCCTGCCTGTAAATTTGCCTGATACAGTCCGCGCACAAAGTCATCCGTAAAATAAAAACGGTTTACCAGTCCTCCGTCTCTCAATGTACAATCTAAAATTTTCTGCTCCATGATGTGTCTCCCTTCTGCCCGTCTCTGCGGGGCTTTTGCTGTTATCCGGAAATCCGCTCGTGGGATCCTCCGCAGAGCGGTTTTTAATTTAACAGGAATGTTTTCCTGTTAAATTAAAAAAGAGCCGTGTCTGCACATGCAAACATCGGCTCGTCAAATCTCCCGCTAAGTATCTGGCTACTGATACTGTCTGACTATCCGTAAATGCTCACGCGCAGCAAAAAGAACCGGTACAAAATAAAAGCACCAGTAGCCATAAAATGTATATGCTGTTGTATTCGCACATGCATAATTTTTTGCTGTCATAATGAACACTCCCGTAAAATAGTTAGTTGCATTATAGGGTATCTCACACCATTTGTCAATCACTGAAAACAATTATTTCAAATTACCAGAATCTTATCCGGTACCGGCCCAAAGATTTTCGTTTTTTTATCTTTTGTTATATATACATCATATTCCAGCCTTACACCGTACTCCTGTGTATAAATCCCCGGTTCAATGGAAAACATGGTACCAGGCAGGAGGCGGCGCACGTCATGCGTTTCATAATCATCCAGATTGGCTCCGATTCCATGGCAGTTATGTCCGATATTATGGCCGGTCCGGTGCATGATATACGAATCCAGTCCCTGGGCCCGGAACAGCGTTTTCGCCAGCGCATCGGCTTCGTATCCGCAGATTGCCTTTCCCTCATTCAGACGTTCCTGGATGAAGGACAAAACCCTGCTCCTGACATTATATACCGAATTGAATAACCGTTCGTATTCCGGGTCAATCTCCGGCCCCACATTCATGCACCAGGAGATGTCATAGTAGACGGCATCTTCTTCGGGCAGCCGGCCGGCAATGTCAATAATCAGTCGGCTGCCTTCCCGGATCTGCCGCGAACCGGAAGGCTCCGGCTCATATCCCGGGTCGCAGGCATGATCGTCGATGCCGAAAAAAGGCGGCGAATCCATATAAATTTCTTCTGCTCTGATCAGCCTCCCAAACTCTTTTAACATCATCCATTCGTCAATATACCTGCCCTCATTCAGATTTTTCCGAATCCAGGAGAATATCTCATCCAAAATCCGATGGATGATAACCCCTGCTTTGCGGTGGGACTCAATCTGGGCTTCGGTCAGCACCGCGCCGAAATGCTGCATCAGATCGGCTGAGGACATCGGCTCCATCCCGAATGTCCTCAAATATTCCACCAGACCGGCGTCCATGGTACTGATGGTCGGGACATTGCCTCCGGGCGAATACTGGCAGGCAATGCGTTTACCCGGCTCCAATATCTGCGCCAGCACCTCACGTTGTCCCTGTATTCCTTTATACAGGAACTTCTTCCCCGGCAAATGATCCAAAAGAAGCGGTTCAATCGCCGACAAAACCTTAACCGGTTGTCCTGCTGCCGGAATGTAATAGAACAAACGTCTGGTACACTTCCGGTCAGTCAGTTTCAAAAAATCATGTGTAATGGGATCACGTCCCTGAAAATCCGTAAAAAGCCATCCGTCCAGATCATATTCTTTTAAAAGTGTCTGAATTGCGGTCGTATCCATAGCAATTGTCCCTGTCCTTTCCCGTCCTGCTTACCACATTAAATGAGCATATGCCATCTCTAACCGATACGGCGGTAGGCCGAGCTTACAGGGATATAAAGAAGAGCAATCCCAATAACGGTAAAGCCTGCATTGATAATCGTAGCCGGAATGGACATCACCTCTGCCGCAACGGCTGCGCTGAGCGTACTGCCAAGTAAAACAAGTTCCGCAACCGACCAGACAAAATCTACTGCGATATTTGTGATTCCATACAAAGCTGCGCAGATAACAGCCGCCATGTACTCTTTCTTCCGTTCCCCGGCCGCTCTTCTTTTCATAACTGAGAATACGGCCCCCACAAACAGACATTTTATAATTGTACTGACAAACACATTGGGAATGGCGTGAAGATAGCCATTTAAAATATCAAAAATTATCAGGCCTAATACTCCTGACACCGCAGAACGTTTTCCACCCAGACAAACAATCGAAAGCATTACAAAAATATGGCCGAAATGAAGAAACGGCGTTCCTACTGCAGCCGGGAGCGGTATCCGGAAGGACTGGATTCCCAGGAATATTACAGCCGCAAAAAATGCTGTCATGACGACCGACATCACGTTCGAATGAACCTCTCTTCTGCCAGCCGCACTGCCCTCTCTGTGTGTATTCATTGTTCTCTCATTGTTCATAGCCTATCTCCTCACCTTCTGCTATTATAGATTCTCATGTGTCCCCATTATAGCATTGGACTGACACTATAAAAACATCCAATTTTAATAGTTTTTTAAAGGTCAGTTTTAGCATCCGCCCGCAGTGATACCCGCAAAACGGTTATATTTATGGCGGTGACCTGTTCAATAAAAAAAGATACGGGAGCCTTTAAATTAGAGCCCCTGTATCCTTTTTCCTGTCATTGCGCCGGGAGCGCCGAAACCTTGCCCCTCTTATATTCCCATACCTGCAATGCTGTATTAATAATCATAATTATCCAGGTAATCACTGAAGCTGTCATAATACTCCTCATCCCACCTGCCATTTTTATCGAAATAACAATAGGACCCGTCAATCACAGTGCAAACATCTATCAGCATATGCCCGTTTCCATCAAAATAATACCAGTATTCGCCTATCTCCTGCCAGCCTGTTATCATGTAACCTTCGGCGTTAAAAGCGTAATAATTCCCGTCAATATTATATACACCGTCTTTTTTATAAGTCGTTTCACTGTCCTTGTACCACCAGCCCTTTTCATCCTGTTTCCAGCCTAAAGTTTCCACGGGCGCTGCAGCCGTTGTTTCCGGTATCGGAGCGGCAGCCTGAGTACCTCCGGCGCCGGATGCATTACCGTTGGCAGAGCCTGTGCTTCCGGAACTGCCGGCAGCCCCATTCTTATACGGACAGACTCCATTCGTATGTAAATGGGCCGGATAACCTCCGCAATGATAATGATAGCTGCCCAATCCGCTCTTATTCTTATTATCCCGGTGGCCCCCGCTTGAATCTGTTCTGCCGGAATGAGCCTCAGCAGTGAACACAAATGGATTACTGCCCGCCGGCACAATTGGCGATAAACTGAGCATCATCGCCAATGCAAAACCTGTTAATCGGATTGTTTTCTTTTTCATGCTTTTCCCCTCCTGATTTGTATTTCTGTTATATTCATCACCGAATGTAACACCTCAATTATACCACATTCCTGTTCTGGTTGGACTACTTTTTACAGTAATCAAAAAAACCGCAAATCTCCTGATATTACCAGAAAATTCACGGTTTATGCTTCGTGCCGGCCGCGGGACTTGAACCCGCACGGTGTTGCCACCAATGGATTTTGAGTCCACCTCGTCTGCCATTCCGACAGGCCGGCGTGCTGTCAGCGAATATTATATTACCAAAATTATAAGAAAAATGCAACCACTTTTATAAAAAACAGATAATTTGTTATCACAATTCGGACCTGATGTCACCCGGCCGGAATTTACGTAAGATTTTTACGATAATTCCGGCCGGGTGGCAATGGAACATTTATTAATGATGGAACAGCCGGATACCCGTAAACGCCATCACAATCCCATATTTATTACATACCTCAATCACATTGTCGTCGCGCACGGAGCCGCCGGGCTGGGCTATATATTCCACTCCGCTCTTATGAGCGCGTTCAATGTTGTCTCCAAACGGGAAGAAGGCATCAGAGCCAAGGGTGACACCGCTCATCTGGTCTAACCAGGCGCGTTTCTCTTCTCTGGTGAATACGGGCGGTTTTACCTTGAATATCTTCTGCCATGCGCCTTCGCTGAGTACGTCCATATATTCTTCACCGATATACACATCAATCGCATTGTCCCTGTCTGCTCTTCTTATACCATCCACAAATTCCAGGTTCAGAACCTGGGGAGCCTGACGCAGGTACCAGTTATCGGCTTTCTGGCCTGCAAGTCTGGTACAGTGTACTCTGGACTGCTGGCCCGCGCCGACGCCGATGGCCTGACCGTCCTTTACATAGCATACGGAATTGGACTGCGTGTATTTTAACGTAATGAGCGCAACCATCATATCAATTTTGGCTGAATCGGGAAGCTCCTTCTTCTCCGTCACAATATTTGAGAGAAGCTCCCTGTCAATCTTAAGCTCATTTCTTCCCTGCTCAAAAGTGATTCCGTACACCTGTTTCTTTTCAACCGGAGCCGGAACATAGTCAGGGTCGATCTGAATCACAGTATAGTTTCCGTTCTTCTTCGCTTTCAGGATTTCAAGAGCCTCCTGCGTATAACCTGGCGCAATAACACCGTCTGATACCTCGCGCTTAATCAGGCGCGCCGTATCCGCGTCGCAGACGTCGGAAAGCGATACAAAATCACCAAATGATGACATACGGTCAGCTCCCCTGGCTCTCGCATATGCACACGCGATTGGGGAGAGCTCTCCCATATCCTCCACCCAGTAAATTTTCTTCATTGTGTCATCGAGAGGAAGCCCAACCGCCGCCCCTGCCGGTGATACATGCTTAAAGGATGTGGCGGCCGGAAGTCCGGTGGCCGCCTTCAGTTCTTTTACGAGCTGCCAGCCGTTGAAGGCGTCAAGAAAATTGATGTATCCGGGACGGCCGCTTAATACCTGAATCGGCAGTTCGCTTCCGTCTTCAATATAGATTCTGGATGGTTTCTGGTTTGGATTACAGCCGTATTTTAATTCCAGTTCTTTCATTATGGAAATTCCTCCTTTGTGCTATGCCCGTCGGGTCTTATGACTGATTCTTATTCATAATCTTTGAGCGTGTCTCTCTGGTTGCAATGTCGATGTATCGCACAAACAAAGAAACCTTGTTTTCCGGATTCAGGTTTTCCCAGAGAAGCTCTGCAAACGCTTCCATGTCATCCGGAATCGAGATCAGCTTCGGTTCCCCCTCAAAGCTTGGAAGGGGATTTGCATCATGCATGTAGGTATGGATAAAATGGCCTTCCCCCGGCGCCGGACTTTCATAAGCAAATGTGAAGCGCAGACAGGAATCCGGACTGCCTCCGTTGCTTTTTAAAATCGACATTGCATAGTTGTAGCCGCCGTCCTCAATATGCATGATGCCTGAAATACGCGGGGTATAATTTGGTGCATCCGGCTCAAATTCACGGCAGCGCAGCGTCTGTTCAAATGTAAGCTGCTTGTCCATTCCCTCATAGATTGTATCTGTCTGATCTCCATTCGTCACAATCGTTTTATTGCCCAGAACCCTGACCGGTGCATAAATGATCAGGCTCGGATCCGTGAGCTTTGACGGATCGAATGCCTGTGTGCGGATTCCGTTTCCATCTTCCACAAATACACGGTTTCTGCTGTTCTCACTTCTACCCATGATAAAATATGCCGTCACGGCTTTTGTTCCGTCTGCCGATCTGCCGATGATAATCCCGCGGCCGGGATAGGAATTGTTCTTCAATTCCTCTGCAATAGATAACATTTTCATAGTATGGACCTCCTGCTTACGCTTTTTATATCTTGTTTCTGCTTTTATAATTACATTTTGAAAAATAGTAACCTGATTTTATTATATACCATTTTCTATATTCTTTACCAGTTAGTTTTAATGATTTTTAATAAGAAGGTTTACTTATAATTAATTCATTGACTTTCCGACACGTATGTCGTATATTAAAAACAGACATACATGTCGGAAATGTCGGGGAGGGATAAAGCCATGGGTAAAAAGGGAGATGCAACAAAGGCCGCAATACGGAACACGGCGCTACATTTATTTATCCGGAAGGGATTTAAGGATGTTACGATGAAAGACATATGTGAAGCAGCAGGACTGAGCCGCGGCGGTTTATATATGCATTATGGAAGTACCGGACAGATTTTTGCCGACATCATAAATGAAATTATGTCCGGCCTGGAAAATGACATTGCCGAAAAGATGGAAAACGGTCAGTCTGCAACCGTTATTCTGGATGAGTTACTGGAACGTTACCAGTCCGAAATGCTTGACAGAAGCGGTTCACTGGGACTTGCTTTTTACGAGTATTACAGCAGTATTCCACTATCTGACGATAACGCCATGCTGAAACAGTATTACATTTCAAAAGCAATGCTTTGCAGTCTGATTAAGTATGGAATCAGCAAAGGCGAGTTTCGGCAGGTGAATATTAACGCCGTTGTTGATCTGCTCCTTTTTTCTTATCAGGGAGTCCGGATGCTGAGCAGTATCATGCCGCTGGATGACGACACAATTCCAGCAGGCATGATTAGACAGATTAGGGAGATGTTAATAAAATAAAAGAGGCTGGGAGGTAAAATTGATGAAATTAAAGATTGCAGGAAGCGGCGGAATGTTTCAAATTCCAAATCCATTTTGCAAATGTCCCATCTGTGAGGAGGCGAGAATCAAACGCGGCCGGTATGAACGGTTAGGGCCGAGCCTTTATATTGAGGACATCCATATGCTTATTGATACTCCGGAAGACATTGCCGTCGCCTGTGACCGTCAGGGTATTTCTAAAATTGAATATCTGTCTATCTCGCATAAAGACCCGGATCATACGAGAGGCATGCGTATCGTGGAGCCATTGGGCTACAATTGTATAACCGACAGGGGAACTCCCGTACAATTCATTGCGCTTCCCGGAGTTGTGGACGATATCAATGCGTGGAACGGAGACGGCCTATACTACTATGAAAATGTTCTTCATTGTATTTCCATTATTAAGACAGATTTCATCAAAATAGGAAAAATAGAAATACACCTGGTAAATAACAAAACCCATCGCGGCAATATGACATTTTATGTTATCTCAGACGGGGACAAAAAGGTGATTTATGCCTGCTGTGATGTGAAGCCGTTTGTGTTCAATGAGTTGTATTATGATGCGGATATTTTAATAATCGGACTGGTTTCTGATGACGGCATGCTCAAAGAAGGCCGGGCACTTGATGATGCGCCTTTTAAAGATGATATGTTCACCTTAGAGGAACTTTTGGAAATCAAACATACTTACAGAATCAAGCGCATTATCATCACCCACATTGACGAATACTGGGGCAAATCCTATGCTTATTACCGGGAATTTGAAAAAAGCTTAGATAACATATCATTTGCCTATGATGGTATGGAAATCAACTTATAGCCATCAGCGGCAGGCCGTATTCCAATTAATCATTAGCACGGCATTAATTACGGAAAGAAAGTATTTCGACTAAAAAATTAAGAAAATTTCAATGATATTTTCTGACATTTTTCGGCAAAATTATTGTATAATAATTCCATAAGGCAAAATTATTGCCGTGAACCAGATATTGAATCATAAGCTGGCTTTTCGCTGTAATCAATAAATTTCACGAGGAGGGAAACTATGCGTAAAGAAAAACTGTATATCGCTGCAACGATTGCCGTCTGCGCTTTGGCCTTTACGGGCTGCAAGAAAAGAGAGGCTGTCGATTTATCATCACTGCATACTACTGCCGCTGTTGAGAAAGAGACCATACCGGAAACTACGGAGGCGCCTACCACGGCACCGACTGAGGAGTCTGCCGATGCGTCAAAGAATAACACCAATTTTTCTTTGAAGTCAGAGATTAAAAAAGAAACCGCAGGCAAGGCGACGGTCGAATACCCGGTTGTCTCCAACATGAAGGATGCCGAAAAACAGAAGCAGGTGAATGCCCTGCTCCGTACGAATGCAATGGCTATCGCCGATGTCCATCCGGATCAGACTTTATCGGTGAAAGCCACTATAGAAGCCGCCAACCTGAAACGGATTGTCGTCTCCTATAAAGGCGAGTTGAAGAATCCGTCTACTTCAAAGACGGAGAACCTGTTCTATACCAATACGGTTGATCTTGAGACAGTTCAGAACATGCGGCTTAGCGATTATGCCGACGCTTACACCGTAGCCGGTTATATTGCATCCGGCGATTATAAGCTGGAATCCGTTTCCGCCAATGAACAGTCCGTAAGGAGCTATATCAACAGTTCCGAAAAGACCACCGATTATTATTTTAAGAAACTCCAGGCGGCTGATTTTTCAGGCGGTTATACGGCTGATGAGAACAGCACTCCGGCCGCCAGCTGGCCCGAGATATTCAGCTATGAAAAACAGGGGATTGTCTATGTAAGTATCCCTCTTTCCTCTGAACTCGGCAGTTATGCGATTATTAAATACAGTCCTGATAATAAATAGAAAAATAGCAGACTGACAGATTCGGAAGGGCCGGTACCGGCAAGACGGCAGGCCTGCCCGGATATAAGTTGACAATTCTTTCCAAAAAATTACAACAATTCTCTTAAATATTCTATTTATATAGTGACAAGATTATTCAGACAGGTGTATAATACATCTGTCTGAATGTTTTTGTAACAGTTCATGCTTTCTGAATCGTTACATGTTTTTGTGTTAAGGCACAAAATCTTAAACGGCAATACTTAAATCAGATGTATTTTTTTATATTACTCTGAAAACACTATAAATTTAAAAGGCAGGTTTTTACTATGGAAAACGTAACAATTTTAGACCACCCTCTGATTCAGCACAAGATCTCCATTCTCCGCAATAAGGCGACCGGTACCAATGAGTTCCGTTCCCTGACCGACGAAATTGCAATGTTAATGGGATATGAAGCGCTCCGGGATCTTCCTCTTGAGGACGCTGAAGTTGAAACTCCGATTGAAACTTGTATGACACCCATGCTGTCAGGAAAAAAACTTGCTGTTGTTCCTATCCTGCGCGCAGGCCTTGGAATGGTAAACGGCATTCTGGCACTGGTTCCTTCTGCCAAAGTAGGCCATATCGGTCTCTACCGCGACGAGGTAACCCATCAGCCTCACGAATACTATTGCAAGCTTCCAAGCCCGATTGAACTGCGTACGATTGTGGTGACTGATCCGATGCTTGCAACCGGCGGCTCTGCTGTTGAGGCTGTGGATTTTATCAAACAGCACGGCGGTAGGACGATTAAATTTATGGCGATTATAGCTGCCCCGGAAGGGCTCAAACGCCTTCATGAAGCTCATCCGGATGTTCAGATTTACGTGGGACATGTGGATCGCTGCCTGAACGAGAATGCCTATATCTGTCCGGGACTCGGCGATGCCGGAGATCGGATTTTCGGAACAAAATAAGAAGAACGTATTGAACGGTAACCTGAACGCTCTGCGCACAGGTCCCCGCCATCAGTAAAAGGCTGAGCCAAAGATAACCATTCTCTCCGGCTCAGCCTTATTCCGCTTATGAATACCTTTCAAAAGCGGTTCTATCTGTAATCTTCGTTTAAAAACATGGCCTTTATTGCCACCACTTCCTCATACTCCTCCTGCTCTACCTGTACATCGGAATTCAAGGCCCTTAAATCTTCTTTTAAAACCTCCAAAGCGTTATCTGCACATTCAGCCCTTCCCTCCATAATAATTTCAATCATCCGTTTCAGCACAACGGGATGGGCATATCTGGCCGGTACGGGGAAACCGCTTTTCCCTCCGTACCCCTTCAGATATTCCTCCATCTCCTCCTTCGCCAGCCTGACCCTGTTCAGTATATAAGTCCTGTTATTCCTCGAGGTCGGCAGCATACTAGCGCCGGAGAACAAAAAGATCGCAGCCATTCCGAAAAGAGTGAAATAAACGGCAAACTCCACGTGGTTAATCAAGGAATATATCCCGTAAATAAGAGAAGCGGCGCCCAGAAGAGAGATTGCCAGAGCAACCCATTTGTAACTCGGGCTGCTCTTGTCGTAGGCTCTTTTCCTTCTGGCCGACTGACTTAACGCTATGCCAAGCTCCGGCCTGATTTCCAGATACTCTCTTGCCTCCTGAAGCCGGCCGGCCTCTCCCTGTGCTTCTTTTGACAGTTCAGGAAGAAATCTCTCCGCGCGCTCCTGCTCCCTCTTTTTAAGCCTCTCTTCCGCCGCCTGGCTTACCAGCCGGATCTCCGGTTGGGACTTGCCGATGCAGGCCAGCATGCGGTCTACATTCTCTTCGTATTTAAAATTACACTGCTTTTCCTTCCCATCATCATACTCCACTACAAGATAAGGAATCGTGGCAAACATCCCTTTGCCGCTGAAACCTCCCCTGCTCATCGCCACCCGCTTAAAAACGCGGGTAACGGACGTAAAAGGAATATAATATCGCCTGTCTATGTAAAAGCTGTTCAGGTACAGCGCCTTTTCTCCCACGCCGCAGGGTCCGAAATTCCGGCTCTTCTTCCTGTCTGTCTGAAGCTCCTGCTCCGTCAGGCCGTCACGGCCGAGTTTTACTGGCTTAAAAATCATAATTTATCTCCGGTTCTGTTTTTGTGGTTCACCCGTAAATATGGTTTCCGTAAGTTTCGGCCGTACTTATGCGGTCTGCTGTTTTTTAGTTGCACGCATAAAGATTCCAAGGAATACTACCGCCAGAATAATTCCTGCCGGATACGCCACCGTCGTGCCCAGATTCAGGCATTCGCCTGCATAGAAGAAATACGTCATGGATACGGCGCTCATAAAGGTTGCAGGCACAGCGGTAAGCCAGTAGTTCTTTTTCTCTTTGTAAAGGTACATGCTGGCGGTCCACAAAACGATCATAGCCAGTGTCTGGTTCGTCCAGCTGAAATATCTCCAGACAATCGTGTAATCCAGATGTCCGATAATCGCACCGGCAGCCAGAAGCGGAATACAAAGCTTCAGCCTGCTGGCATATGCCTTCTGATCAATCTTGAACCAGTCGGCCACAACAAGACGGGCGCTTCTGAAAGCCGTGTCACCGGAAGTGATCGGGCATGCAATAACTCCAAGCATGGCAAGTGCGATACCGATTCCGCCCATCGTCTTCTTGCACACATCATAAATGGCAGCGGACTGACCGTTGGCAAGAGCCTCCTGAAGTCCTGTGTTAAGACCGCCTGTAACGGCATACAGGGAGCATCCGGCAGCCGCCCAGATGAGAGCAATCACGCCTTCACACACCATGGCTCCGTAAAATACGAAATGCCCCTGCTTCTCTGATTTCATACAGCGCGCCATCAGAGGAGACTGTGTCGCATGGAAGCCGGAAATAGCTCCGCAGGCAACCGTAATAAACATAACGCTCCAAATCGGAGTTCCCTTCGGATGCATATTATGGAAATTCGACCAGATCTCCGGTATGACAAACTCCGCTTTTGTAAAAATGCCGATGGCAACGCCAACTGCCATAATAATAAGGCAGATGCCGAATACCGGATAAATTTTACCGATAATCTTATCAATTGAAATAAAGGTTGCAATAAAATAATAGGCCAGAATAACCCACAGCCAAAACTCCTTGTTTGTCACAAGGCCTGCGGCACCGTTGTTCTGGAACAGGGTGACAATCAGCCCCGCCGGACCGACTGCAAATACGGTGCCGACCATAACCAGAAGAACAATACTGAATACCCTCATCACATTCTTCATCAGTCCTCCGAGATAGATACCGCAGACCTCGGAAATCGATGCGCCGTCATTACGTTCCGACAGCATTCCTGAAAAATAATCATGGACACCGCCGGCAAAGATTGTACCGAATGTAATCCACAGAAAGACAACCGGGCCCCATAATGCTCCCTGAAGCGCTCCGAATATCGGGCCTAATCCCGCGATATTTAAGAGCTGCACCAGGAACAGCTTCCACTGAGGCATGACGACGTAATCGACCCCGTCATTAATCCTCACTGCAGGTGTTTCCCTGTCATCCGTCCCAAACGTATTGTCTACCATTTTACCATAGACAAAATAGCCGCCAATCAGCAGCGCAAGGCAAATAAAAAAACTTAACATACTACATTCCCTCCTGTTTTCAGTGTGATACACTGTTTTTTTATTCACTCATATTATAGTACATTCAGACAATAAAGCAAAGAGAAAATTGTATTTTTTTGGATACTTTCCACTATTCTTCCATTTATTTAGGATATTGCATACAATATACTTCTATTGTTAATTCTTTATGTTAATTTTGCAACAAATGTAAAGTTTTCTTAACACTTACGACATTTTTCTTCTTCTGTTCCTTCTAAAGAAAAAAACAGCTCATTTTCCGGTGAGATTCCACCGGGAAAATGAGCTTGTTTTTGACCATGTTTCTGCTTACTGAACAGTAAATTTTTCTGCGATTGTACCCGTATAATATGCTTCCAAAAGTTTTTCCAGATCCTTTATCTTCTCTTTCAGCTCACGGCCGATGTCCGTATCACCCACACATTTTCGTTCCGGCACCCATTTCACCATCTTGCTGTCGGAATGGATGTCGCTCTCATTTTCAATGGCCGCCTCCGTTGACTCAAAGGGATCATGGGCGGCAAGAATCAGGCCGTATGAATTGTAAATCAGTGTGTAACCGGCTATACCCGTCTCTTTCTGATAAGCCTTTGAGAACCCTCCGTCAATCACCAGAAGTTTTCCGCCGCACTTAATCGGGCTTTCCCCATCCTTGGATTTGACCGGCACATGGCCGTTGATGATATGAGCCCCCTCTTTTGCAAGGCCGAACTCCACCAGAATCCGATCCATCACCTCTTCATTCTCCAGAAAATGATAATAGGGATTTTTCGTCTCCTTATGCGTCTCCTTCTCCGTCAGAAAATACCGTTCGAACGTAGCCATCTTGTCCTTGCCAAAAAGCGGGGAATTCTCATGGAGCCAGATATACCACATCAAATCACGGCCCCGTTCCCTCTCTTCCCGGTCCATTGCCACAAAACCTTTTCTGACGTAATTATCCAGAATATCATAAAGGGCTTTTCCCTTATACTTCTTTCCGTAAATTTCGACCTCTTTGAACGTGCCGTCTTCGTTCAGAGGCACGCAGCCATGGTAGAGCAGATTATTATTATATACCTTATACAGACTGCCTTTTGCCAAAAGGAATTTCATATGCTGCTGCAATTTATCACAGTTCGTGAAAGCCCTCTCAAGCCGTTCCATGATATCTGCTTCCTGGTCGGTAAAGGTATATGGATCCTTCGGATCAACCGTCGGAAAGTTCGTATCCAGAAGGGGATACTTGATTCCCTCCAATTCTATTGTCCCTTTTTCATAGTCAATGCGATGGAGCAGATTCCGCCGATCCAGGCAGAACTCCGGATGACGTTTGATAATCTGGCCCTCTGCCTTAAACTGGATGATCGATATGGCTTTATGCATCTTTAAATTGATTTCCATCTCCGATGCGTCATAGGTGTTGCCGCCTTTTAGCTGGAAACAGGTGCACGGGTCATCTGCATACGTATTTAATGCAAATGTGGCAAGCGGCAGCATATTGATACCGTATCCGTCCTCAAGGAGATCCAGGTTTCCATATCTGGCACAGATTCTTATTACATTGGCGATGCACCCGGCCTGACCGGCCGCCGCCCCCATCCAAAGCACATCGTGATTGCCCCACTGGATATCGACGGAATGGTAAGTCATCAGCTTATCCATTATAATGTGAGGACCCGGGCCACGGTCATAGATATCCCCCACAATATGCAGATGATCCACGATCAGGCGCTGAATCAATTCGCTCAGGGCAATAATAAACTGTTTTGCCCGGCCTACCCTGATTATTGTCTGGACAATGGCGTCATAATATGATTCTTTGTCCGTTAAATCTGCTTTTTCGGTAAGAAGCTCTTCCATGACATAGGCAAATTCTTTCGGCAGGGCTTTGCGCACCTTGGAGCGCGTATACTTGCTCGCTGCTCTTCTGCTGACTTCAATCAGGCGGTACAGCGTTATTTTGTACCAGTCATCCGGATTCGTCTCCGTCTGTAAAATCCGGCTCATTTTTTCCCGGGGATAATAGATCAGCGTTGCCAGGGACTGTTTATCCTGACGGCTTAAGGTATTACCGAAGACATCGTCAATTTTTCTCTTCACAGCCCCCGAGCCATTCTTCAGCACATGGGAAAACGCCTCATACTCTCCATGGATATCGGTCAAAAAATGTTCCGTTCCTTTCGGCAGGTTGACAATCGCCTCCAGGTTGATGACCTCCGTCGAAGCCGCCGCAATTGTAGGATACAATTCCGCCAGCCGCTCCAGATATCTTACCTCCAAATTTTTCATAATATCCTCCTTATCCATTAATTATTTATTCCTAAAACATAGCTAATGGATTGCCGCCTTATTATATAACTATACAGGCGGAGTTGATGCTCTCTGATTTTATCATAGCATAATTTGACGGAATGATCATGCCTTTTAAAAATACATGGGGGTAATTGAGAATGGAGGACGCGTCCGGAACGGACCATGTCCGGTGGTGTGATGATCGGGCCGGCAGTACCGGCAGCGTCCTCACCTGCATAATTAATTTTTCCCTGCTATCTCTCCCTGCCTTTTGTAGATGGAATTGGCGTCCACACAGCCGCGCACACTGGAAAGGGGATAGATATTGGAATTTCGCCCAATTACAGTGCCCGGATTCAGGACAGAGCCGCAGCCTACCTCCACATTGTCGCCAATCAGGGCTCCGACTTTCTTGCGTCCGCTCTCAATCTCTCCGTCCGCAGCATGGATACTGACAAGCAGTTTATCCGATTTCACATTTGAGGTGATGGAACCGGCTCCCATATGAGCTTTATAGCCCAAAATCGAATCCCCGACATAATTGTAGTGCGGCACTTGCACCTTATCAAAAAGAATCACATTCTTAAGCTCTGTGGAATTGCCTACCACAGCTCCTTCTCCAATCAAAGCGCTGCCGCGGATAAAGGCACAGTGGCGCACCTCGGCTTCCCTGCCTACAATAACAGGCCCGTTCAGAAACGCGGACGAAGCGACCTTTGCGGTCTTATGGACCCACACATTGCCGTCTCTTTTTTCGTATTCTTCCGTATCCAGGCTGTTGCCCAGAGCAATTATAAAATCGCTGATTCCCTGAAGCGCGTCCCAGGGATACTCAAATCCTGAAAGATAATCTGCTGCAAGTGTATGTGTCAAATCATAAAGCTCCGTAATCCTCATCTGTTCCCGGTTCATAATGTTGCTCCTCTCTTTCTGTCTTCCGTCATTTTTGTGACGGCTCTGTCTTTGCTTCATTTTTTCCTGCGGACTTCCCCTCCGCCTTTTTCCCCGCTCCGGAAGGTTTATAATTGACGGCTACCTGCTCAAACAGCGGGCGGAGCCCTGACTGGTTCGCCATATGAACCGCATTATAAGTCCGGCCGGCCACAAACCGCTCCAGCTTTTCCATATATTCATCGGAAGTGATGCTGCCTTCTGCAACATAGGTAAGCCCCTTCTCCCAGCTGGCGGTCAGCTCCGGATTTAACAGCTGCTTAATGGAAGCGTTAACCACCTCGTAAATCAATTCTCCCAGACAAGTTGGCGTAATTATCTGTGTCTTGTTATTCAGTGACAAGTACTTGATGTTAAATAGCTTCTTTAAAATCTCGGCTCTGGTTGCGCTGGTGCCGATCCCGCTTCCCTTGATCTGTGCGCGGAGCTCTTCATCTTCAATCAGCTGTCCGGCATTCTCCATCGCCAGAATCATGGAACCGGAGGTGTATCGTTTTGGAGGCGACGTTTCACCCTCTTTTATATTCAGGGCATCCAGGGAAACGACCGCACCCTTTTTCAGTTTATCCAGCATTTCAATAAATTCCGGACTGGATGAATCCAGAATCACATCCCCGGCCGCTCCCGACTTCTCGGCAGGAAGTACATTGCCGTCCGAGCCGGCATCCGGAGCGCCTGTATTCTTTTTCCGGCCCTGACCCGGCACCTCGGCCACCTTCAGATAGCCCTGCTCCCTGAGTACCTTGAATCCGGCAAAAAAATGCTCGTTCTGTGTGACAATGTCCACCGTATACTTCTGGTAAATTGCCGGAGGATAAAAAATACTTAAGAATCTTCTGACAATCACCTGGTATATCTTTGAATTCAGCTCCGACAGGCTCCTGAGAGCGCCCAGTCCCTGTCCGGTGGGTACAATAGCATAGTGATCGGTTATCTGCTTATCATTGACGTATCTCGTCTTTGCAATAGTCTTGTAAGAGCCTGAGGCCAGCACCTCTCTGGCATATTCGGCCGCCGGGCCGAAATTTTGCAGGCCGCCGATATTCTTATGAATTTCCTTTGCCACCGCCGTGGAAAGTACCCTGGCATCCGTTCTCGGATAGGTAACAAGTTTTTTTTCATAAAGCTCCTGAACAGCCTTAAGCGTCTGGTCCGGGCTTATCTTAAACATCTTGGAGCAGTCGTTCTGAAGCTCTGCAAGGTTGTATAAAAGAGGCGGATTTTTCGTCTCCTTCTTCTTCTCAATCGAGGCGATAGTGCCGTTTCGCGGCTCGGCAGAGGAGAGAAAGGCTATCAGCTCCTCCGCATCCTTTCTCTCTTTGAAACCGTTTTCTTTATAAAGGCAGGGATGGTTAAAATATCTGGATCCCTCCACGGCCTTCCACTCACCGTCTATAGTAATCCCCTCCGGTCCGAAGGTTCCTATCACGCGGTAGAATGGGGTTTTTACAAATTCTCTGATTTCTCTTTCCCGGCGCACCGCCATCCCCATAACGCATGTCATAACGCGGCCGACGGAGACCACCGTCCTGTCCGTCCGCATAAAATTTGAAATCGAGGGGCCGTATTTTAACGTGAGCGCCCTGGAAAAATTAATTCCCATCAGATAATCTTCCTTGGCCCTCAGATAAGCCGAGGAAGCCAGATTATCATACTCCTCCAGGTCCTTGGCCTCCCGTATCCCGCGGAGAATCTCCTCCTCGGTCTGGGAGTCAATCCAGACCCTTTTCTGTGCTTTATCTTTAATCCCGGCCATCTGCGCCACCAGGCGGTAAATGTACTCACCCTCCCGCCCGGAGTCGGTACAGACATAGATTGTATCCACATCTTTCCGGTTCAGAAGCCCGCTAACGATTTTAAACTGCTTTTCAACGCTCTCAATTACCTGATATTTAAATTCTTTCGGAAGAAAAGGAAGTGTCTGGAGACTCCACCTCTTATATTTTATGTCGTATGCCTCCGGATAACTCATGGTAACGAGATGTCCCACACACCAGGTTACGACTGCATTCTCCGATTCAATATAGCCGTCCGCCGCCCTGCCCGCAATCTTAAGGGCTGCGGCAAATTCTCTGGCCACACTCGGTTTTTCTGCTATGTATAATGATTTTGCCATTCAGTTCCCCACATTCTGTTTTAATATAGTAATAATATCAGACTTCAGCCGTTTCTTCACTCTTCCTTTTTTTGGCCTTTTTCTTTTGAGACGGCGTGCGCTCGGCTAAAATGGCTGCGGCAAACATCAGGGCGCATCCCAGCAGCATCCTGGCCGTAACCGACTCCTGCAGGAAGATGACGGAGAAGATAAGGCCGAATACAGATTCAAACGACAGCAGTATCGATGAGGTGCTTGCGCTGAGATACGTCTGCCCCACCGTCTGAAGGAGAAAACAGAGCATACTTGATATGACGCCAAGGTACAGGACGGATACGACGGTTCCCCGGTCTGTAAAGACACTCAGATCACATGGACCTTCAAAAACTGCCGCCACCAGCCAGGCGAATACGGCACAGGAGGCCATCTGCACAACCGTCAGCTTGATAGGACTGTAACACATCGTATAGCGGTCGATAAACACCATATGAAGGGCAAAACAAAAGCCGCAGATGAATGTCAGGAAATCTCCGAAATTAACGGTCAGATCTCCTTTCAGGGAAAGGAGCGCCAGCCCTACTACTGCAATACAGGCCGCCGTTATATTATTTCCCGACGGTTTTACCTTGTTAAAAAACCAGTGCAGAAACGGCACGATGATCACGTACAGCGTTGTGATAAATGCATTTTTACTGGCCGTCGTAAACTTCAGCCCATAAGTCTGGAAATAATAGCTGATAAACAGGAAAATCCCCAACAGGGCGCCGCATTTGATATCGGCCCATGTCATTGATTTGACCTGCTTCCGGAATATAAGAATAAGGCCTGCCGTGGCGATCGTAAACCTGTATGCCAAAAGATACGTGGGTTTTATCACATCCATGGAATTCTTCATCACCACAAATGCGCTTCCCCATACAATTGTCACCAGTAAAAGCCCGGCCGACGCAAGCAGCTTTACTGTTTTATCATTCATTTTTCCCTCTGTCGCTTCCATTTCGATTTCACCCTCCCGGCTCTTCAAGACCTCATATCCCCTGGCCTGCCACCGCTCCGCGCTTCCAAATCCGGGATTTTGCGATAAACAGCGAAATCGCCTCACGGAACGCATCATGGCTGAACTGTTACCAAAAATACAGGGCTGCAGCTTTTGCCGAAGGCTTTTTTCTGCATCCCTGTATCCATTTTCCGTAACAGTTAAGACAGCGTGAACCGTTACGGCATTCGGCTAATTAAAATCGCTGCGCGATGAGCCGGCTGCCTGCTGCCACTGCCTTTTTGCACGGTCAGCGCAGCAAATGCGCAGACCAGTCTGAACTGTTACCATCTTCTCACATTTAATTATTCTATCATAAATTTGTAAATAGTGGTAGTATTATATTCTTTTCCTTCCTTTAAAACCGGGGAAGGAAAATCAGGAGTATTGATGGCATTCGGGTAATACTGTGTCTCAAAACAGTATCCGTGGCGCGGACCGTACATCACGCCCTCTTTGCCCGGTATCTCCGGCTCCAGATAATTGGCCGTATAAAACTGGATTCCCGGCAGGTCCGTATAGACCTCCATCACACGGCCGCTGGCTTCGTCCCAGGCCTTTGCCGAAAGAGCCAGTTTTCCAGGCTCATGGTTCAGAACCCAGTTATGGTCATAGCCATGGCCGTATTTAAGCTGCTCATAATCCTCATCAATATCGCGGCCAATCGGCTTTCCGGACGTAAAGTCCATCGGCGTATCTTTAACCGGGCTGATTCTGCCGTATGGGATGGACACCTCATCTGTCGGTGTAAAGCAGTCCGCATCAATCCACACAAGCTGATTCACCGCGCTGCCGCTATTATGTCCGGCCAGATTAAAATAGCTGTGATTCGTCATATTTGCGACGGTGTCCCTGTCACAAATCATATGGTACCTGATTTTCAGTTCGTTCTCATCAGTCAGGGTATAGACGACGGAAATCCTTGCATTGCCGGGATACCCCTGATCTCCGTCGGGACTTATAAGAGAAAATGTAATGGAACTCTCCCCTTCCCCTTCGGATAACTCAGTGTCCCATATTCTGTCACGATAGAAGTCAGGACCGCTGTGCAGATTATTCGGGCCGTTGTTGGCAGCCAGTTTATATGTAACGCCATTCAGCGTAAATTCCGCCCTGCCTATCCTGTTTGCATTTCTTCCAACAATCTCGCCCAGATGGCCGCCGTTGACCAGACATGCTTCGATCGTGTCATATCCCAGCACCACGTCGTCCAGCCGGCCGTTGGCATCCGGAACAAGCATGGACGACCAAATTCCGCCCAGATCCAGAAAAGACGCCGTTACTCCGTTCCGATTCGTCAGGGTATACTGAAAGACCTCTCTTCCGTCTTCCAATTCACCAAACTTTACCTTTTTATACATAAAATATATTCCTCCTTAACCGGATGAAAACTGTTGTTACTATTCACAGTGTTACCGTTCAGTCCCCGGCCTTATTTAGCCTGAATATATCCCTGGGCCGTCAGAAGCTCTGCACACAGAACGGCTCCGCCTGCCGCGCCTCTCAGCGTGTTATGGGACAGTCCAACGAATTTCCAGTCGTAAACCGTATCTTCTCTCAGCCGGCCTACGGAAACTCCCATTCCCTTCTCATAATTCACATCCAATTTTACCTGGGGACGGTTATCTTCTTGCAGATACTGGATAAACTGCTTCGGCGCACTCGGTAGCCCCAGCTCCTGAGGAAGCCCTTTGAAATTCACAAGCTTCTCAATAAGCTCTTCTTTCGTCGGGTTCTTTTTGAATTTTACAAAAACGGCGGCCGTATGTCCGTCCAATACCGGCACACGGATACACTGGCATGTGATTAACGGGCCTTCTGCCTTTACAATCTGTCCGTCTTTTATTTCGCCCCAGAGTCTTAACGGCTCCTGCTCACTCTTTTCCTCTTCGCCGCCGATATACGGAATTATATTCTCCACCATTTCCGGCCAGTCACCAAATGTCTTGCCCGCACCGGAGATAGCCTGGTACGTAGTAGCCACTACTTCATAAGGTTCAAATTCCTTCCACGCAGTTAAAACAGGAGCATAGCTTTGAATTGAGCAGTTCGGCTTTACAGCAACAAAACCTCTCGTCGTTCCAAGACGCTTTTTCTGGAATTCGATTACGCCAAAGTGTTCCGGGTTAATCTCCGGAACCACCATCGGAACATCCGGCGTCCAGCGGTGGGCGCTGTTATTGGAAACCACCGGAATTTCCGCCTTTGCATAGGCGTCCTCAATGGCTCTGATCTCTTCCTTCGTCATATCGACGGCGCTGAAGACGAAATCAACGGCTTCGGCTACCTTCTCCACCTCGTTGACATTCATAACTACCATGTTCTTAACGGATTCCGGCATCGGAGTCTGCATCTTCCAGCGTCCTCCCACCGCCTCCTCATAGGTTCTCCCAGCGGATCTGGGGCTTGCCGCCACTGCGGTAACCTCATACCAGGGATGCTCTGCCAGAAGCGTAATAAAACGCTGTCCTACCATACCAGTTGCACCTAAGACGCCTACACGTAATTTCTTCTTCATTTCCATCTCTATTCTCCTCATTCCCGGATTTCTATTTCCCTATATTGCCGCCCGGTTCAGGACGCCCGTGGGATTGCCGCATTCCTGCGCGCTGCCGTTATACAGTTCCGTAAGCTGTCCGGAACTGTTATACATAAGCAGCATTAACGTATATCCTAAACCAATTCTTTAAAAAAATCAATATTTTTCCGCAAAGAAAATACATTTGTCTTTATCGCGCGCACATTCATGCAATTTATGACGTGAACAACGGAATAATCTTCTGTTCCGCGACGGAAACGAGTCCCAAATCCGACATTTTTACATCAGGAATAACCGGAAGCGCCAGGGAAACAATGCGAAGAAGAGGATTTTCCTGGGCAGTCAGGCCCAGACCGCGCTCTACTTCCTTCATTCTCGCTGCTTCTTTTGTCAGTTCCTCCGCATTCAGCCTGGTCATCAGGCCGCCCACTTCCAGACGGAGCGTGTTCAGAACGACGCCGTCCTTTACCGCCGTCATGCCTCCGCCTTTTGCAATCAGTTCCTTTGCGGCAGCCAGTGCATCCTCCGGTTTGAAGTAGACGATGGTTAGATTGTGGGAATCATGGGAAACGGTGGAGGCGATGGCGCCTTCGCTGCTGCCGAAATTTTTGACAATTCCCAGAGCCTTTGTCCCTTTTCCATGTCGGTTGATGACGGCTACAAAGGCCATTCCCTCTCCCAGGACTACCTTATTGTCCTTCACCTCCAGCTCCTCCACCGCGCATCTTGTCATGCTCTGGAGAAGATCGTGGTACTCCATTACATGGACTTTCACCGTACCATTTTCCACAGGTGCTTTCACGATAAAGTCATCCAGTGACACATTCCCCGCATTCATGGAATTTTTTGTCTCCATCTCATACTCGCGGTCTTCGATTTCCACCGTCAGTTTTCCATGCTCTGCAACCAGCTTTCCGCCGTAGAATACGGCGTCGGCCCACATCGTATGGATGTCTTTTGTCAGCACCATATCCGCGGTGTATCCGGGCGCTACTGCGCCTATATGGCTCACGCCGATTTCCCTGGCCGTATTGATCGTGGCGCTCTTGATCGCCAGCACAGGGTCCATGCCGCACTCAATCGCTTTTCTGACCACGGCATTCAGATGGCCCGTATGAAGCAGATCGTCACTCTCTCTGTCGTCGCTGCAAAGGGTCAGCGTATCATAGAAGCGAATTCCCTGAATCCCCTCCACAATTGCTTTCACGTTCTTTGTGATGGAGCTTTCCCTTGCATCCACATACATGCCTGCCCTCAGCTTACCGAGAGCTTCCTCCCCATTGGTCGTCTCATGGCAGGTATTCGGACCGCCGCACAGATAAGCGGAAAGCTGCCTGCCGCCCAGCCCCGGGGCATGGCCCTGGAGGTAAAGGCCGCTCTCCTGTGCCGCTTCGATAATATCCATCATCCGTTCGTCACCGTTCATCACTCCGTAAAAATCCATCACCTCGGCGAGGCCGACCACGCGCTTAAGCTTTGCCAGCTCACGGATCTCCCCGGCAAAAAACTCGGCTCCGGCATTTTCGCAGCCCGGCACAGCCGGAACACAGCTCGGAATATCCACAAGCTGGCGCATCGGGAGATCGTCCGCACTGTCATGCATGTATTTAACAGCATCCACACCGTAAACATTGGCAAGCTCATGGGGATCATGGATTATTGTAGTAGTTCCGTGAGGAATGACGACTCTGGCAAAATTCCTGGGCGTCATCATCGAGCTTTCGATATGCATATGGGAATCGATGAGGCCCGGGATCAGGTACCGTCCTTCTCCGTCGTAAATTTCAAGGGCACCATACGGCCCTTCCAGCTTCTCCGTCTCCACATGAGCGATAAATCCATCTTTTACATATACGACAGCCGGATAAATCTCCCCTGTAAATACATTGACCAGACGGCAGTTATTGATTGCCAGATCGGCCGGTTCCAGCCCCAGGGCCGTTTTTAAAAGCGCTTTTTTATTTTGGGGTTCCAGTTTAATCATCGTTTTATCTCCTTCTCAAATCATTGCGTAAGTTTCTGATTTACCAAGCCGCCACATGGCCGCCTGCCCTCGGCTCAGCCGCACCGCAGTAAACGCCGTTTTTGTCTTTCAGTATCATCTCACCCCGGCCGAAGCTTACCGCACTCTCCACCGCCTCCACCTCGTGGCCTCTGGCTGAGAGCTGCTTCGCCAGTTCTTTCGGAAACAGCGGCTCCACCTGCACCTTTTTATCTTTAATCCACTGCCATCTCGGTGCGTCCAGAGCTTCCTGCGGATTCAGCTTAAAGTCTATCATATTCATCAGAACCTGGACATGGCCCTGGGGCTGCATGAATGCTCCCATGACGCCAAAAGGTCCTACCGCCTCCCCGCCTTTTGTCAGGAAACCCGGAATTATCGTATGAAATGCTTTCTTTTCCGGTCCCAGGCAGTTCTCTGATTTTCCATCCAGAGTGAAGGCACACCCCCTGTTCTGAAGGGATATTCCCGTCCCCGGCACGACGACGCCGGAGCCGAATCCGTTAAAATTGCTCTGGATAAAGGAAACCATATTCCCCTCCCGGTCGGCCGTGCAAAGATAAATGGTGCCTCCGCTTCTCGGATCTCCTGCGTTTGGCGTTCCGGCAGTCTTGCCAATGAGACCGCTTCGCATTCGTCCATAGCTGCCGCTTAACAGCTCTGCGGCAGTCACTGTCATGGACTTCGGGTCTGCCACATACCGCGTGCCGTCGGCAAAGGCAAGCTTCATTGCCTCCAGCTGCCTGTGGCAGGTTTCGGCGCTTTCCCTGCCGTCCGACTCAAATTCAAAGTTCTTTAATATATTAAGCGCCATCAGAGCGATAATTCCATCCCCGTTCGGCGGTATTTCCCATACCTCATAATCCCGGTAGCCAATATGAATTGGTTTTACCCATTCACACCAATAGCCTTCCAGATCTTCTTTTCTCAGATATCCGCCGGTCCTGCGGGAAAACTCATCGATTTTGCAGGCCAGCTCCCCTATGTAAAAATCACGGGCGCCGGTTCCGGCAATCTTTTTCAGCGTCTCCTCCATATCCCCGGATTTCCAAATTTCACCAGCCTTCGGGGCATGGCCTTCCGGGGCAAAATGATGAAACCATGGTTCCAGCCAGTCCGTATCCTGTTCCTCACGGCGGATTTTGCCAAACAGTTCAAATGCCGCATTCCAAAGTCCGGCTATGACGGGCGTTACCGGATAGCCTTCTTTTGCATAGCGGATAGCCGGCTCCAGGTTCTCCTCCAAAGTTAGGCAGCCGTATTTTTCGGTCATCTCTGCCCATGCGGACGGCGCTCCCGGCACCATGACCGGCAGCCATCCGCGAACCGGCATCTCCTTGCAGCCCGATTTCCTCACTTTATCCGCATTAATCAAACGCGGCGTTTTACCACTTGCGTTTAATCCGAGCAGTTCTTTTTTCCGTTCCAGCCATACAAGCGCGAAGGCATCTCCGCCGATTCCGTTGGAAGTCGGCTCCAGCACCGTCATGGCTGCCGCCGTGGCAACAGCCGCATCGACTGCGTTGCCGCCCTGTTTTAATATGTCCAGTCCGGCCTGGGCCGCAAGCGGCTGGCTGGTGCATACCATCCCGTTCTTCGCAAATATAGCTTCACGGCGTGAGGGATAACGGTATTCCATATGATTAAATTCCATTTTATTCTCCCATCAGACGTCTGTAGTTCTCTCCTGCCGCCCGGATCAGGTCTTCTTTTTCGATATTTCTCACCCGGCAGATATGCTCTATCACATAAGTTATATATTTCGGTTCATTATCTCTTCCCTGCATCGGGGCAGGCGTAAGGGAGGGTGCATCGGTTTCTACCAGAATCCGGTCAAGCGGAACTTCCCTGACAGCTCTCTGTGTGCTGATATCATCCGGTTCAAAAGTAATATTTCCCGAAAAAGAAATATACATGCCCATGTCGAGAAATTCCTGCATTGCCTCAAAGCCGCCGCTGTAGCAGTGCATGATTCCCGGCACCCTTAAATGTTCCTTCATATAGCGGCATGTATCTTTCGTTGCAAGCCGCATATGGATTAACACCGGCTTGTTTACGTTATTAGCCATCTCAATCTGTCTGATGAAAGCGTCTCTCTGTATATCGGCCGGAACTGTCTTCTCATAGGGAAAATAGTCCATCCCAATCTCGCCCACCGCTTTCACCTGCGGACGCTTAACCAGCTCCTCCAGCCGTATAAAATCTTTATCTGTTACCTTCAGTATGTCATTTGGATAAAATGCACAGGCGACGTCAAACATCGATTCCTTCTTTGCAATCTCAATCGCTCTCTCCGCCTCGGAAAGTCCTGTGCAGACAATCATTATTTTATCAATCCCCGCTTCCTTAGCTCCGGCAATCACCTCTTCCCACCTGGGATACAGGATATCGCCGCAGATGTGGGCGTGGCTGTCTATGATTCCCCTCAAAATGCCGCCATCCTTCCATCTGAATATAGAAAAAGCCGCACCCCGGCCGTTTAATGCGCCTCCGGGATGCAGCAGCTTCTTCTTAGTTGTTTACAATCTCTTTAATCTGATCTGCCGTCAATTCAGCCGCATCGGATACGGTAATCTCTCCGCTCTGAATCTTTCCGAGAATCTCCTTAACTTTGGCGACATTCTCCTCACCAATGCTCTTTGTCAGGTTCTCGTTGAACACGATACCTACGGCGTTGTCCTTAAGGCCGTAAGTTACGGTCGTTCCGAACGGTACCTTGGAAGGATCTTCCACATAGTCGGAGCAGATTTTAAATAACGCGTTGTCAAGAAGCTTTAAGCTGGATGTAATAACAGATGCCTGTAAGTTGGAGCCTTCCAGGGTTCTGTACTGATCACTGTCCACACCGATAGCCATCACGCCGTCTTTCTCAGCCGCAGCTTCGATAACACCGTTGCCTGCACCGCCTGCAACCTGGAACACGATGTCGGCGCCTTCGGAAATCTGTGCGTTGGCAAGATCCTTTGCCTTGGCCGTATCCATGAAGTCGCCTACATAAGCTGTCAGGATCTTTGTCTCAGGGTCCACATATTTAGCGCCCTCGGCATAACCTACAAGGAAGTTGTTAACCGTCGTGCTCTCCGTTCCGCCTACGAAACCGATTGTCTTATCGGTGTTGGCAGCGTTCTCGCCTGTTGTGTAGTATGCTGCAACAGCGCCTGCAAGGAAACCGGACTGGTTGGAATCAAATAATACGGTTAAAACGTTGCCTAAATCGCCTGAGCTGTAGTCAACATCCTGGTCAAAGAGGATGAACTTGGTATCCGGATACTCTAACGGGATTGTCTCAAAGTTCTCTTTGTTCTGGAAACCGGTTCCAACAATGATGTCCGCGCCGCTGTCCGCCGCGTCGTAGAAAGCTGCCTGCCACTTGGTCGTGTCGTCGCCCATCTCAACCACATTGACTTCAAACTTGTCACCCATCTCCTCCTGCACTCTCATGGCGCCTTCATAGGCTGACTGCTGGAAGGAAAGGTCGTTCTTACGGCCGATGCAGAGTGTCATTTTCAGTTTCTCGCCGTTGCCTGCATTCTCTGCCGCTTTTGTCTCGCCGTCTGCTGCCGGCTCTGCAGCTTCACTGCCTGCTTCCGCTTTTGTCTCTTCCGCCGCTTTGCCGCCGCCGCATGCAGTCATGGACAATGCCATAGCCGCAGTCAGAACGATGGCTGCTGCTTTTTTGAATGATTTTCTCATAATGTTCCTCCTTAGATCGTATAAATAAATGGTTTTCTATATCTAAAGGGAGACAGCTCCCAAGAGATAACGAACAATAGTTAAAACAGGAAATTCCTTCTTCCGTAATCGGGCTTTTCTGCGCCTACAGGGAATCCTCCGTCTTTCTCCTGACCTTGTAATAAAGGCTGAACAAAACATAGAAGACAATGATGGATGCGTATGGAATAATTGTAATCAGGTACGGATCCACATTGTTATTCTGAAGATAGATGGAGATACCGCTGCCGAAACCGTACAGGATAGAGCTGACCATTCCCATCAGCGCATTGCCGGCCGCCATCGCGTTGGTTGCAAGTGCAATATAGCCGCGTCCCGCCACCATACCTGATGTAAAACGGTTCACATATCCCATGGACAGATACATTCCGCCAAGGGATGCCAGAGTGCCGCTGATCAGCATAGCCTGGTAACGCACACGTTTCACATTGATACCGACGGAGCGTGCTGCCTCCTCCGACTCTCCCACGGCCCTGATATGAACGCCGAAGGACGTCTTTTTCAGCATAATGAACATGACGATTGTAACAATAAATGCGACATAAGTCAAACTGTTATGTCCGGATAATACATCTCCCAGACCCGGTATATCCTTAATGACCGGAATCTGTACGGCCGGGAATGCCGACGAAGCCAGAGAGTTGCTGGCATTCTTGTCTCCCGTTATGGAATACAGGCAGAAAACAGAGCCCCCGCTGGCCGCCAGATTGAGAGCCACACCGGAGATTACCTGATTTGCCTTAAGGTGCTGGACAAAGTAGGCCAGAAGCATGGTAAAACCGATTCCGGCCGCAAGGCCGCAAACAGCGCCGACAAGAAGGCTTCCGGTAAAGCCGCTTCCCAATACTCCGCAGAGCGCTGCAATTGTCATCGCTCCTTCCAGTCCCAGGTTGAGCATGCCGGAACGGCTGGCGATGAGCGCAGCCATCGTGGCAAATAGAACCGGCGTCGTAGCTCGGAGAACGGTAAACCAAAAATCAAGATTTGTTAAAAAGTCCATTTTTCCCCCTCCTTAGTTCGCGCCTTCTGCTTCCACCGTCTGGTTCTGCAGCGCTTCTCTTTCTTCTTTATTCTTCTTCATCTTATACAGGAACCGTTCGGAGGCAATCAGCATGATCATGATGCCCTGGATGATGGATACAATCTCTGAGTCCACATCCCCGCCTCTGGACATTACAAGGGCGCCGATTCGGATATAGGAAATGAAAAAGGCAGAAACCGGAATCATAAGCGGCTTTGTGCCTGCCAGCAGGTTGATCAGAATACCGTCCCATACGTACGTCTGAGCCGTAATCCACTGGAACTTTTTGTACATGCCGATCATCTCGACGCCGCCGCCAAGTCCGGCCAGCATTCCGCCGATTAACTGGGAGCCGATTACGACTCCGCCAATCTTGATACCTGCATATTTTGCAAAGTTTTCATTGGAGCCTGTAATTTTCAGTTCACGGCCGAATTTCGATTTATCCATCAGAATCCACATGATAATGACAGCAGCGATCATGATGAGCAGACCATAGTGTGTATTGGTCCCTTTCAGCATCTTGCCCAGTGTCGCCGTCGGCTGGAAACCGATGGAGAACGAGCCGTTGGACGTATCCAGGAAAAATTTCCGGATCAGCCAGTAACCGAAATTAAAGAAGATATAGTTCATCATCAGAGAGATAACGAGTTCGTTGGCTCCCGTCTTTCTCTTAATCAGAACCGGAATAATGCCAATCACGCCTCCCACTGCCATGGCAACAGCCAGGATTACGATCTGATGCAGGATATTCGGCATCGGACATGCGATTGCCAGCGTCGCCGCCATGACGCCCGCAAAATAGAAGGAGCTGTCGGCCACCATGGAGAACAGGCCGCTCTTATGCATGACGTTGATGGCAAGTCCGCAGAATACCAGCGGTATCATTGTTTCAATTACATTAAAAAAGTTTCTTTTTGTCGAAAATGGTCCCAGCAGGAATCTGTAAAGCGCTGTCCCGGGATCGTCCGCCACTGCAAAAATAATCGCCGCCGCAATCAGAAGAGCGATCAGAATGGCCGCCGTCACGCGGATCACTCCATACCATTCAAACTTTTTCTTCCTGTTCATCTTACGCCTCCTTAAGCTTCTCTTCGGAATCAGACTTAAGTCCCAGCATATATAAACCAAGTTCTTCTTCCGTCGTATTGGGGACATCGTCAAGGACGCCCGCAATCGTTCCCTGATGGAATACAATAATGCGATCGCTCAGTGCCTTTAACTCTGCCAGGTCGGCGCTTACTAAAATCAGGGATTTCTTATCATCCCGCATTTCCAGTATCTTCTTGTGAATAAACTCCATGGCTCCGACGTCCACGCCCCGTGTCGGCTGGTTCAGGATGATGATGTCGGCGCCTGCCGTAAATTCCCTGGCCACAATGGCCTTCTGGATATTTCCTCCCGAGAGGCTCTTGATGCTGATATCGAGGCTGGATGTCTTAACCCTGAAGTCTTCGACACAGGCCTCGCAATAGTCCTCAATCGCTTTCCTGTCGAGAATCGTTCCTTTGGACAGCTTGTCGAGACTTGCGGCAATTAAGTTATCACGCACGCTCATCTCCGGCGCGCTGCCGTTTAAGTTGCGGTCTTCCGGCACATGGGCGATTCCCATCCTTCTGTTTTCCCGGATAGTCTTACGGCAGAGATCTTCCCCGCGGTAATGAATGGCGCCGCTCTCTGCCTTCATATTGCCGGTCAGGATCTCCATGGCCTCTTTCTGGCCGTTGCCTTCGATACCGGCAATTCCCAGCACTTCTCCCTGTTTCAGGGAGAAATTCAGGTTGTCCAGTTTTTTCGTGCCGAATTTATCGGTATAGCACAGGTTTTCCACCGTCAATATCTTATTGCCGAATTGCTGCGGCGTCTTATCATACTCCAGTTTGACGTCGCGCCCCACCATCAGTCGTGAAATTTCTTCCGGCGTCACATCCTCCACCTTATAAGTTCCGATGGACCGGCCGTCCTTAAGCACGGTCAGCCTGTCACAGAGATATTTGACCTCATGGAGCTTATGGGAGATGAAAATGATCGTATAGCCTTCTTTCTTGAGGTTCAGAAGCTGTTCAAACAGTTCCTCCGTCTCCTGCGGCGCCAGAACGGCAGTCGGCTCGTCCAGGATTATAATCTTTGCCCCGCGGTACATGGTTTTTAATATCTCCAGCTTCTGCTTCATACCGATGGAGATGTCACGGACTCTCCTTGTGGCATCCACATGAAGATTATATTTCTTTGAAATTTTCTCTGTCTCTTCCACTGCTTTCTTCTGATCCAGGAACATTCCCTTTTTCTGCTCGATTCCCAGTACCAGATTCTCCGCAACGGTCAGCGAAGGCACCAGCATCATATGCTGATGGACCATTCCGATTCCGTGTTCGATTGCATCCTTACTGGAATGAAAATGCATTTCCTGTCCATGAAGGAATACTTTGCCGCTTGTAATTTCCTCAATTCCAAACAGCATCTTCATCAGAGTGGACTTTCCGGCTCCGTTTTCACCTACCAGCGCATGGATTTCTCCTTTGTCTACGCTGAAATTAATATTATAGTTGGCCAGAACGCCGCCCGGATAAATTTTAGTCAGGTCTTCCACCCGTAAAATTTCCTCTGCCATAGTCATTCCCCTTATTCTTTCGCTGTAAAGTGCCGCTGTCTGTCCGGCACTCCTAATATCACTTATGCAAGTTCCAGAGCAACTTCCATCATGCTGGTAAATGAGGTCTGCCGCTCCTCGGCGGTCGTAGCCTCGCCTGTCACAGCGGAATCTGAGACAGTCAGGATACAGAGAGCGTTGACGCCTGCGTATGCCGCGTTGCTGTAAAGGGCCGCCGCCTCCATCTCTACCGCCAGCACGCCCATCTTATCCCAGGTGGTTCCCACCGGAGGAAGCTCCGGATTATAGAACATATCTGAGCTTAAGATATTGCCGACATGATAATGAAGTCCTTTCTCCTCCGCTGCTTTTACCGCTTTTGCAAGAAGCTCGTAGCTGCAGATGCAGGAATAATCGCCCGGAAGGCGGAACTGTTTCACAAAATTGGATGTGGTGCAGGCTCCCATGCCGAATACCATGTCGCGGACCTTCACCTCCGGACGGAGCGCGCCCGCCGTGCCGACACGGATCAGATTCTTGCATCCGTAAAAATGAATCAGCTCATAGGAATAGATGCCGATAGACGGACACCCCATTCCCGTTCCCATGACTGATACGCGTTTCCCCTTATAAGAGCCTGTGTAACCAAACATATTTCTGGTTGCATTAAACTGTTTAACATCGGTCAGAAAATTATCTGCAATATATTTTGCCCGAAGCGGATCTCCCGGTAAAAGGATTGTCTCCGCAATTTCTCCTGCCTGTGCTGCAATATGCGGTGTTGGTATGTTGTGTTCTGACATAGTCACTTCCTCCTGATATTTAGAATATAATCATATTTATTGTAGAAAACGCGTTTCAGATGAAACGGTCCCGCCCTTACTGTCCGGTCTGCCGTAAGCATATATTCTGAACGCCGTTTTTTCCGGATTAATGCTCCTGTTCATAACAGTACAGGCAACATGAACTGTTACTCCTGTTCTTTGTATAACCAGTTTTTCAAATAAAACTCTTTTCTTTCAGAAAAATCTTTATTTTTAACCTGAAGCTGCGGACAGGACAGCAAATCATATACTGTTTTCATGACTATCTTTGCTGTGTGGAGATAGACATTCTCTTCATCTGTAATCTCAAATTCGCTGCTGTGAATCCGGCCCTTTATCCCTGAAAATCCAAACTGCACCGTCGGAAGCAGATAACCTAAATCCCCGACATCGCCGGACGCCCCCGAAACCACATTCTTCACAATCCTGTCGTCCGGGCAAATCTCCTGCATATGGCGGTAAATGATTTCGTTTATTTCACTTGACTGCTGAAGCGGCATATATCCCGTCTGGTTTTCAATCCGGCAGCCAAGGCCTAAGGCCCCGGCAGAGTGGACGGCACAGAGGTCAAACTTCTCTCCTGCCTCCAAAAGCTCCTCCAGCGTATTTGCCCTGACATAGCTCTCGAGAACCGCCTTATCGGGAATAATATTGACGCTGCCTCCGCACTGTGTGATAACCGGATGGATCTGGAGTCCGGCCTCCTTGGGAAACTGATCTTTCATATAGGCAATGGCATCCATGCAGAGACTGGCCCCATGGAGCGCATTTTTTCCCATATGGGCGGCAGCTCCGGAATGAGCGGCGGTTCCGGTAAAAACAGCCTTTTTCACCATGAATCCGGCCAATGTGGAGCCGACGTCGAACAATGTGCCGGTCTCCCCGTTCACATGCATGGAAATCACGCAGTCCACATCGTCAAATATCCCCTGTTCTATCATGTTCTGCTTTCCGGAGAAATACTTAATCTTCCCTTCCGCTCTCAGCTTCTGCCTGTATTCAAACTCAATAAACTCCTCGGCAGGCGCGGCGATGAAGGTGACCCGTCCTCCCGTCTCCCCGCAGAGCTTCATATCATTCAACATTTTCAACACATAGGCCATGACGGCGGTTTGGATGCTGTGTCCGCAGGAATGGCAGGGGTAACGCTTCTCCCCGTCGTCCACAATCAGCGCGTCCATATCCGCCACCAGCGCAATGTGGTATCCTTCCCCATTCCCAATCTCCGCCCGAATCCCTGTCAGACAGATATCGGAGCGGCAGGAAATTCCATTCTCACGCAAAAAAGAAGTGAGAATCTTATTCGATTCCACTTCTTTAAAACCAGGCTCCGGGTGATTAAACAGCTCCCGTCCCAGCTCTGTCAATCCATCTTTATTCTTCTGAATTTCATTCTCAATTTTTATATAAATATCATGTTTATCCATTCTGTCACTTTCCGGCAGAAGCCAACAAATGTATTAACTATATTATTTAATAAATTTATCATGATTATGAAAAAAAGTCAATTACCGCATCAGCCCCGGTATCTGCCAAGGCGGTTTTAAAGCCGCACTTTACTCCCTTTCCCGTCTCTCTTTCCTATCTTCAGACGGTTCAGATGCACCTGTTTTTCTTTGTACATAACGGTCTGCTCACTGTCTGTACCCAGCAGATAAACCTGTTCCAGTTCTTCTCCGCGGCCCAGCTTAATTCCCCTGACGCCCTTGGAATTCTTCTTGAGTGTGGAAATTTCTTCCAGATCAAAGCGGAGGAATACGCCGTTTGTCGTCTGGAGAACGGCCTCCGTCCTGCCGTCTGTCAGCTGGATGCTGACAACCATGTCGCCGTCCTGGAGCTTTGTAGCGGCAACCATCCTGTTATTTGTCTCAAATTCTTCACCCGGAACCAGTTTGACCATAGCTCCCTTTGTTGCAAACAGCAGACGGCGTCCCACCAGGGCCGAAGCATTGATAATGAATATCGGGCGCTCCTTTGTCCCGTCAAATTTACAGAGGTTATCGACCGGTGTACCTTTATCCCTCATTTTTCCAAATGGAATATCAGAAGCCTTCACCTGCTGAAGAAGTCCCGTGTCCGTAAAGAGACAGATTTTATCGGTATTCAGGCAGGGGATGACATGGGGATTCTCCCCTTCTATCGTCTCCTGGTTTCTGTCGTAGGTCGCCCTGTCCACCAGCTTGCCGTAACCAAACTTGTCCATGACAAAGACGACCTCCCGGATCTCAACCGCCGTCTCATCGTAGACAGCCTCCTTGCCGTCCTCAATCAGCGTTCTCCTCGGCGTGGCAAATTCCGCTTTAATCTCTTCCAGGTCTTTCTTGATCACATCGTCCATGGTCAGCTTGCTGGACAGGATCTTTTCGTATTCCTTTATTTTCCTCAGAGTTTCCTTATATTCCTTCTCCAGGGCCAGAATTTCAAGTCCAATCAGCTTATAGAGACGCATCTCCAGAATCGCGGACGCCTGCTTTTCCGTGAAGCGCAGCTTCCTGGCGTCCTCGTCAAAGCCCGGCGTCTTGAAATGGATGTTGGAAATATCTCCCTCCATCAGGCAGGCCTTTGCGTCCTTTAAATTTTTGGAGCCTCTGAGTATGGCGATAATCAGGTCAATCACATCACAGGCCTTGATTAAACCTTCCCGGATCTCCTTCTTTTCCAGCTCTTTTTCCAGAAGCACATTGTATTTGCGCGTATTATTCTCATACTGGAAATCCAGGTAATTTTTAAGAATTCCTTTTAACGTAAGAGTCTCCGGGCGGCCGCCGGCAATTGCCAGCATATTGACGCCGAAGGTATCCTCCAGCTTCGTTTTTTTATAAAGGATATTTTTAATCTTTTCGATATCGGCATCTTTCTTTAATTCCAGAACAATGCGGATTCCCTCTTTGTTGGACTGGTTCGAGATATCCACCACATCGGTGAGTTTCTTCGACTCCACCAAATCCGCAATATCGACAAGACATTTATTAATGCCTGCACCTATCATCGTGTAAGGAATCTCCGATATGATCAGCTTGTCCTTGTCCACACGCCGCTTGCCTAATTCCACCTCCAGCTTGGCGCGCAGCTTGATCCGTCCGCTTCCCGTCTCATAAATATTCAGCAGATCGCTCTTGTTGGCGATAATCCCGCCTGTCGGGAAATCAGGGCCATGGAGTATATCGAGCAGTTCTTTTGTCGTGCATTCCGGATTATCGATATAAGCCATAACCGTATCCACGACCTCCCCCAGATTGTGGGGCGGAATGCTGGTACTCATTCCTACCGCAATTCCCTCCGCGCCGTTGATCAGCAGGTTGGGCACGCGGACCGGCAGAACCTCCGGCTCCTTCTCCGTCTCATCATAATTCGGGACAAACGGTACGGTCTTGTCCAAATCCTTTAAATAGACTTCCTCCGCAAATTTCTCAAGCCTTGCTTCCGTGTACCGCATGGCGGCAGCCCCGTCCCCCTCAATGGAACCGAAGTTTCCGTGCCCGTTTACGAGAGGCATTCCTTTCTTGAAGACCTGAGACATGACGACCAGCGTCTCATAGATGGAGCTGTCTCCGTGGGGATGATATTTACCCATCGTATCGCCGACAATACGGGCCGACTTCCTATGGGGCTTGTCGGAACCGAGGCGCAGCTCGCTCATATCATAAAGCACACGGCGCTGCACGGGTTTAAGGCCGTCCCTGGCATCGGGAATCGCCCTGGCCGTAATGACGCTCATGGAATAATTCATGTAACTGCGCTGCATCTCTTCCGAGTATTCCGTTGTGATAATTTTCTCAGCCATTCTTTATTCTATCTCCTGCAATCTTAAGTTTCTGACTTGTTTCCTGCCGCGGGTAATATTTTGTGAGGCGTTTTCATGCGCCGGGTATCGTAAGGCGCAGCTTCCCGCAGGATGCTTATGCATCTATCTCCGCCTCATCGGCATGCTCATAGATAAACTGGCGTCTGGGCGGCACTTCGCTTCCCATCAGCATCTCCGTAATCTCCGAAGCCATCCTGGCATCCTCGATCTCCACCCGCTTCAAAATCCGGTTCTCCGGATTTAAGGTCGTCTCCCAGAGCTGTTCCGCATCCATCTCTCCAAGACCCTTGTATCTCTGGAGGGTGAAATCGCCGGTATGGTTCTTTCTGTACCTCTCCAGGGCTTTCTCATCGTAGAGGTACTCTTCCTTGCCCTTCTTCGGGATTACCTTAAACAGCGGGGGCATTGCGATATAAACATGTCCGTTGCTGATAAGCTCGGGCATAAAACGATACAGGAAGGTGAGAAGCAGCGTATCAATATGGCTGCCGTCCACATCGGCATCCGTCATCAGTATGATTTTATTATAGCGGAGCTTCGTGATATCGAAGTCATTGCCGTATCCTTCGGAAAAGCCGCAGCCGAAGGTGTTGATCATCGTCTTAATCTCAGCGTTGGCCAGAACCTTGTCCATTGTGGCTTTCTCCACGTTCAGAATCTTTCCGCGGATCGGAAGGATGGCCTGGTACTGCCGGTTTCTTCCCATCTTGGCGGAACCGCCGGCCGAATCTCCCTCGACGATGAAAATTTCGCATTTCTCCGCATCCCGGCTTTCGCAATTAGCCAGCTTGCCGTTGCTGTCAAAGGAAAATTTCGACTTTGTCAGCATATTTGTCTTGGCTTTTTCCTCCGCCTTCCTGATTTTAGCAGATTTTTCCGCACAGGCGATCACCGCCTTTAAGACCTCGACGTTCCGGTCAAAATAAAGCTGTAACTCCTCGCCCGTCACATTAAAGACAGCTTTCGTGCAGTCGGCGCTGGCCAGCTTTGTCTTTGTCTGGCCTTCAAAAATCGGATCAGGGTGTTTTACCGCAATCACGGCCGTCATTCCGTTTCTCGTGTCCGCACCCGTAAAGTTGGAATCCTTCTCCTTCAGGATTCCAAGCTCCCTGGCATAGCTGTTGATCATGGTTGTGAAGCGCGTCTTGAAGCCGACAAGGTGGGTTCCGCCCTCCTGTGTAAAAATATTGTTACAAAAGCCGAGTACATTTTCCTCGAAGGTATCGACGAACTGGAATGCTACCTCCACTTCGATATTCTCTGATGTCCCTTTAAAATAAAACGGCTCATGGACCGGCGTCTTCGTGCTGTTGAGCTCCTTCACATAGGCCAGTATCCCTTCCGGCTCGCTGTATGTGATTTTCTCCGCTTCTCCCGCTCTTTTGTTCTCGTAATGTATGGAAAGTCTGGGATTGAGGTAGGCTGTCTCATGGAGACGACTCTTGAGCCATTCCGCCTTAAAACGCGTCTTTTCAAAGATCTCTCCGTCGGGCATAAAATTAATCTTCGTACCTGTCTCCCTGGTCTTTCCTATCACCGGAAGCAGTCCGTCCACCAGCTTTACGGTCGGGATCCCTCTCTCATATGCGTCATGGTGGATCTGGCCGTTCTTATAGACCGTCACATCCATATGCTCGGAAAGGGCGTTCACCACGGAAGAACCTACTCCGTGAAGACCGCCGCTTGTCTTGTAAGCATTATTGTCGAATTTCCCTCCTGCGTGCAGGGTAGAGAGTACAATTCTCTCTGCCGAGACCCCCTTTTTATGCATCTCCACCGGGATTCCCCTGCCGTTGTCGCGGACGGTACAGGAGCCGTCCGCTTCCAGCGTTACCCAGATGTCGTTGCACTCCCCGGCCAGATGTTCATCGACCGAGTTATCCACGATCTCGTATATTAAATGATTGAGGCCTTTTGTTCCCACACCTCCGATATACATACCGGGGCGTTTGCGGACCGCCTCCAGGCCTTCCAGGACGGTAATACTGTCCGCATCATACTGTGTTTTTGCCATATTATTCCTCCAGATCTGGTTATCATCTGTTTTATTATTGCATAAAAAAATGTGTTTTGCAAGATAGCTGTTCAGCAAGGTATCTCTCGGAGAAATTTTGGTTACTGTTCACACCTCGCCAGAAAGCAGTGTGAACAGTAACGGCAAAAAACACCTTTTTCATATGTGCTTTGCATAAAACCCCTGAAATTATTTCAAGCCTTCAAAATATATGCGGTTCTGTTTGACTGCCTCCGAATCCGGTTTGTAATAGGAAGCCAGTTCATTATATCTGGCTGCCTCCACGTATTTCCCCTGACGATCCAGGCAGACAGCCAGTTGTATTGCCGGAATAAACTCTTTGTACTCCGGTTCCACAAAAGCCCCGGGGATTGGTTCATACGATGTCTGCATTGCCTGACGGTACCAGAACTCCGCCTCCTTTAAGCGATTTTCATCCAGGAAATGTTTTCCGATATCGCAGCATATCTGAGGCCGCGGCACATCATAAGAGAACGTCCAAAACAGCTTTTCAAGCGCCTCCTCCCTTTTCCCCATCCTGTAAAAGCACAGTGCGCAGAACCGGCAGGCATCTACCAGATTTTCAAGCCAGGCCCCCTTTTCCCGGTCCCTAAGAAAAGTTTCAAAGACTCTGACCGCATCCTCATTCCTCCCATGATAATAAAGCTCACGGCCGTAATAGAACTGGTGGCGCGGTTCCAGTTCTTCCCCCTCTTCTATCATTCTTTCATAGATTCTTAAATTTCTGTCTGAGTATTCCTTCTTTATGGAGTGGTGTTCAATCACCGCATCTGAATAGAGTACCTTTCCCCTCACCGCAACCGCCTCATGCACGCGGCCTCCCCACAGATAGCCGTCTCCGTTCTTAAGCAGCCTCTCCCTGTCAAAAAGGAACGCCGGTTTTCCTGTGTCATCAAAAGCAGTTACATACTTCATCATGACCGCGGAAACATCCGGCGTCAGTTGTTCTTTCAGTTTCTTTATCTTTTGCTGTTCGCGTTCCGGTATCACGTCATCCGCGTCCAGCCACATGCAGTAATCCATCGTTGCCTTTCTGAATGATTCGTTTCTCGCTGCGGAAAAATCGTCGTTCCACTCGAAATCATAGATTTTCTCTGTATATTCTGCCGCTATCTCCTTTGTACGGTCGGTGGAGCCTGTATCTACAATGATTATCTCGTCTGCTATCTCTTTTGCAGAGTCCAGACAGCGTCCCAGCACCTTTTCCTCATTTTTTACTATCATACAGAGACTGACCGTTGCCATGGCAGTCCTCCGGTTCTTTTCTTACTTTACTTTATGATGCCCGCGTGATTCTGATACGTTACTCTTCACAAGTTATCCAAGGGCCACATCCAGGATCATCATAATTACAAATCCGGCGGCGAAACCAATCGTCCCCATATTAGAGTGTTCTCCCTCGGCCGATTCCGGTATCAGTTCCTCGACGACGACATAAATCATGGCGCCTGCCGCAAAGGCCAGCAGATAGGGAAGAGCCGGTACAATGACACGGTACATGGCTATTGTCAGGAGCGCGCCTATCGGCTCCACAATGCCCGAGAGCATCCCGAGAAAGAAAGCCTTCGGGCGGCCGCTTCCTCCTTCGCTTTTCAGGGGCAGCGAAATAATGGCTCCCTCCGGAAAGTTTTGTATCGCGATACCGATTGACAAAGCCAGGGCACCCGCCAGCGTAACACCGCTGTTTTCAGCCAGCAGGCCTGCAAATACGACACCAACGGCCATTCCTTCCGGTATGTTATGAAGCGTCACAGCCAAAACCAGCATTGTGGTCTTCTGCAGACTGCTCTTAGTTCCTTCCGGTTTCTCGCTGTTCAGGTGCAGATGAGGAATCAGTTTGTCCATTGTCAGCAAAAATGCAATGCCAAACAGAAAGCCGACTGCAGACGGAACGAAAGCGAGTCTCCCCATCCCTTCCGACATGTTCATAGCCGGTATCAGCAGCGACCACACCGAAGCCGCCACCATCACGCCGGATGCAAAACCAAGCAGTGTTTTCTGCACCACCGGCCTGAGCTGATCCTTTAGAAAAAACACGCAGGCTGCCCCCGCCGTGGTACCGATAAACGGGATTAAAATCCCGGTCAGTATATTCATTCTTTATCCTCCTATAATTGACTTTGGATGTAATCTATCGAACTTTCCTTATATTTAAAGACATTATAGCAGATAATAAGAATGTTTACTAGTATTACTTTTCATTTATTGGAGATTTAACTGAGGCCCGGAGGACGCGTCCGGAACCGACTATGTCCGGTATGGTGAGGGGGATGACTGAATCTTCCGTCCCCGGTTGGAGGGTGTCGTGAGGGG
>NZ_KE992825.1 GCF_000466485.1 [Clostridium] symbiosum ATCC 14940
TCTCGATACATTCAATAATTCTGTTGTCTTCCATAAATTTTTCTCCTTTTCCTTAATATGATTTGTAATATAGTTTCAAGCTCTCATCCGGCTTCCGGCGTCTCTGTCTACGCCGCGCCCTTTTTTTCATCCATTCTGTTAAATGTATCGCGATTCAGCTCACCCTCAATAGCAGAGATACATACTGCCGTTACCAAATCACCGACAGAGTTGGTAGAAGTATGAATCTGGTCGATAATTCTGTATATACCGGCTACCAGCGCATATGCTTCCAGAGGAAGGCCCATCTGTGTCAGCAGCGTAAGGCTGATAACAAGGCCGATCTGCGGCGTTGCCGCACAGCCTACACTTAAGAAGGTAGCCTGCACAACCAGCATAATCTGCTGCTGAATACTTAGATCAATGCCGTAAAGCTGCGCTGCAAACAATACGATGATACCAAAATAGATACAGGTTCCGTTCATATTGGCGGTAGCTCCCAGTGGAAGCACAAAGCTTGCGATGTCCTTTGGCACGCCCATCTTCTTCGGCGCAACCTCCATGGAAACCGGAAGAGCTGCGGAGGAAGTACAGGTACTGAATGCGATCATCCAGGGCTCAAATGCTTTCTTCCAGAATTTCAGCGGACTCACCTTGGCAATCCCCACCAGGAAGATCGAATAGACCACAACGCACATGATAATACTGGACAGATAGTCCGTTAAAATAAATTTCAGAACCGGCCCGAATATTGCCACGCCGTATTTTGCCAGAGAGACAGACATCAGTCCGAATACGCCGAAGGGAATAATTCCAAGTACCATATTGACAATCTTAAACATAGTCTGGGAACAAAGAGAGATAACATCGGCCAGCGGCTTTGCCGAATCTCCGATGCTGATAATCGCAAAACCGACAAACAGAGAAAATACGATGATAGGCATCATATCTCCATTGGTCAGCGCTGCAAAAGGATTACTGGGAAGCAGATCCAGAATGGTCTGGTAAACCCCCGGCAGTTCCTTGACCTCCACCGTGTTTTCAATGGTTCCGAGAATAAGTCCTTTGCCCGGCTGAATCAGATTGGCCAGAACAAGACCAATGGTAGCTGCAATGCCTGAGCTGACTAAAAACCATAAAATAGTCTTGATTCCGATACTTCTCAGTTTTTTGATGTCCCCCAGCGAAAGCGCTGCATCAATAATACAGAAAAACACCAGCGGAACAACGATCATTTTGATTAACTTGATGAAGAAATCGCCAAGAAATTGCAGGAACGGCAAAATATGATTATTAATTAGCGGATTATCCACCCCTCCCATAAAATTCAAAATATAACCAAAAATAATACCTGCAAACAGTGCAATAAAAATCTTCACGTACAACGGCTGTTTCTTTTTTGTTTTCACTTCTCCTTTTTGTCCTGCCATATGGACCCCCTTTTACCAGAAGAACAATCAACCAGTTTCCCTTTCCTCATGAGGATGTGCTCCATTCTAGCAGCTTTTCGTGGTTTATTAAAAACTTATATAAAAATACGAATAATCTATATATTTTTAGTAATAACTTACAATTATTTTATTAATAAATATCTCCATATAAAAATAATTACTATAAAATCAATATATTTTCCGTTATAAATTAGTTAGTTTGTATATTGTTATTTTTTTCATTTTCTTATCACAGACAGATATCAAAATCCGGCAGGCACGACTCCAATATTAATCCCCGTTTCCAACTAGAGCATATTTGAATATTGCTTTCCGTCAAATCTCCCGCGATGTGGGGCGGGCAGATGGCGGGAATGAATTTTCAAACATGCTCTAAAAAGGAGGCGCCTGCCGCAAAGCATCGAGCGCCTCCTCTGTTAAAACAGGAAGTTAATTATTATTTGCAATTCTTTCTATTCTTCACCCAGACAAACCATCTTGCCGTCTTTTACGATTA
>NZ_KE992826.1:0-232 GCF_000466485.1 [Clostridium] symbiosum ATCC 14940
GTCGAGGCTCGCGAGAGCCTTGTGGATCGAAATCAAGCAAATCAATCAGAAGAACCATGTCATAGTGGTCGAGGCTCGCGAGAGCCTTGTGGATCGAAATGAAACATTAAATTCAAACAACAACCAAGGTCAATGTCGAGGCTCGCGAGAGCCTTGTGGATCGAAATCAACTGTACGTGCATCCAAGATATCGTATTCGATGTCGAGGCTCGCGAGAGCCTTGTGGATCGAA
>NZ_KE992826.1:332-566 GCF_000466485.1 [Clostridium] symbiosum ATCC 14940
GTCGAGGCTCGCGAGAGCCTTGTGGATCGAAATCTACCACAGTCCAGGACTATCAATGCATCAAACGTCGAGGCTCGCGAGAGCCTTGTGGATCGAAATTATGCAAAACCCGTTATCATCTACGCTATCAACGGTCGAGGCTCGCGAGAGCCTTGTGGATCGAAATCAATATGTCGGCGCCACCGGCGGAGCGGAGGCCAAGTCGAGGCTCGCGAGAGCCTTGTGGATCGAAAT
>NZ_KE992826.1:666-868 GCF_000466485.1 [Clostridium] symbiosum ATCC 14940
TCGAGGCTCGCGAGAGCCTTGTGGATCGAAATATCTGTGTCGTAAGATTCATATAAAATATTCGTAGCGTCGAGGCTCGCGAGAGCCTTGTGGATCGAAATTTATCACCGATGGATTAAGCTTCAGGATGACAACGTCGAGGTTCGCGAGAGCCTTGTGGATCGAAATCAAGAGCCTCCGCAACCTTTTCAAGTTCTGATAT
>NZ_KE992826.1:968-1264 GCF_000466485.1 [Clostridium] symbiosum ATCC 14940
TTTCGATCCACAAGGCTCTCGCGAGCCTCGACAGAAGCTCTTTCGCATCTTGCGTACTCTCAACCTATTTCGATCCACAAGGCTCTCGCGAGCCTCGACGTCTTCCCTTCAATTTCCTTATTATGTAATGACTATTTCGATCCACAAGGCTCTCGCGAGCCTCGACATCTGGAAATGTTGGGGATTATGTGACCGAATTATTTCGATCCACAAGGCTCTCGCGAGCCTCGACCAAGCTGCTGGCCGTTGTACGGTTCCCAGGGGAATTTCGATCCACAAGGCTCTCGCGAGCCTCG
>NZ_KE992826.1:1364-2003 GCF_000466485.1 [Clostridium] symbiosum ATCC 14940
ATTTCGATCCACAAGGCTCTCGCGAGCCTCGACCTTCTCGGGGCCGGAATTGATATGCGAACGACATATATTTCGATCCACAAGGCTCTCGCGAGCCTCGACGAGAATCCACATAGAATGAGCTATCTTTTATCAATTTCGATCCACAAGGCTCTCGCGAGCCTCGACACAAGAAAGCTGAAAGACCTTGGAGGAGAAAATATTTCGATCCACAAGGCTCTCGCGAGCCTCGACTCCATCTGGACACAAACATAAGCAGATGCGCTATATTTCGATCCACAAGGCTCTCGCGAGCCTCGACGGTAAAATGAAAACCGTATATTTACGGCTCTTTTGATTTCGATCCACAAGGCTCTCGCGAGCCTCGACTCCGGGTCCGGAAACAGCGTTTCAGCCGGATAAAGGATTTCGATCCACAAGGCTCTCGCGAGCCTCGACGGATGTACCACTGTTGTACGGACCGAGACACTGGAATTTCGATCCACAAGGCTCTCGCGAGCCTCGACGACGCGCCAGAGCCGCAAGATGGGCAAGCAGGTAATTTCGATCCACAAGGCTCTCGCGAGCCTCGACGATAAAAGGCTCCAGCACATACGACACACGAGAAATATTTCGATCCACAAGGCTCTCGCGAGCCTC
>NZ_KE992826.1:2103-3189 GCF_000466485.1 [Clostridium] symbiosum ATCC 14940
TTTCGATCCACAAGGCTCTCGCGAGCCTCGACGAATGAAGCACAGCTTTTTCGTTTGCGTCACAACATTTCGATCCACAAGGCTCTCGCGAGCCTCGACAGCAAAAATGTACAATTATTCTTGCATCTATGCCACATTTACATGCTTCATATTATACATCTTCTACAAATCGTTTATCAAGTTGAAATTTCCTCGCGTAATTTAATAGTATTTTCCGGCCAATTGTAGTGCGAATCTCCCTGGGATTTTATGTACAACTACTATTCGCACTTGGTTCTTCTTACTAAAGATCAATACCCATCAAATCAACCCATAGTCAACCCTACAGTTTTCAAACAAGCAATGTAATAATGAAATATTATGTTTAATTTTCACTCTAAATAGGCTGTATACTTATCACGCTTCCCCTTGCATAACTCTTTTGGATATTTTCCGTTGTTTTTATTCATTTTTTCAGTAACCGCACTGAAGAGATCTAACCCCAAATCATCCGAAAGCATAAGCAGATATATAAAGATATCAGCAATTTCATCCTTCATTCTATCCAGATTATTTTCTACCGCTTCCTCACTTGATTTCCATTGGAACAATTCCAGCAATTCTGATGCTTCAAGTGAAATGGAGATTGATAAATCCTTAGGATTGTGAAACTTTCTCCAGTCTCTTTCCTCTCTAAATTTATTTATCTTGTTTATTAAATCCTGAATATTAATATCTTTTGCCATAGAAGCTTTCCCCTTCTCTTTTAAATATATTTTCTTTGTAACACTGGGAATTATAGAGTATTTCGAGGTGAGTAGTAAAGATGTATAGTCGACATAAGTGCTTCCAACTTCCAGTCGTTGAATTTCAATCCACAAGGCTCTCACGAGCCTCGACGTTGCCTAAATTTCGGAATGGACTTCAGATTGATATTTCAATCCACAAGGCTCTCACGAGCCTCGACAGCAAAAATACACAATTATCCTTGCATCCATGCCAAATTTATATATCTTAATTATACACCTTCAACAAATCATCCAGCAAGTCAAAAAATTTTCTCGTATTTTAATTGAAAATTTTTTATTTAAATTCCACCGCCCGCTT
>NZ_KE992827.1:0-8074 GCF_000466485.1 [Clostridium] symbiosum ATCC 14940
AGTGCTTGACTTTTTATTAGCAGGCTTTCTTTAAATATCGAAAAAGCCGATGATTATGAACAGGTTTTAATATTTTACATCAGAAAAAGCCGATGTTATAATTCTTATACAAGTTATAAATTTTATTAAATATTATCAGAAAAAAAACCTCCTTGCAAGGAAAAATTCAACATTTGCTTCGGCCGGAGCATATGCAAAAAAGAATCAAAGAATGTGGTGACAAAAAGAACGATTCAGATGTAATTTAGGAGGAAGAAAATGAAACAGGCGGATTTAGTAATCAAAAATGCAAAGATTTATACAAACGGGACTTTTTTTCAAGGCGCTGTGGCAGTCAGGGACGGAATGATTGCCAGCGTATGCACGGACAGTGAAATACCTGAGGCGGAGAAAGTGATAGACGCAGAGGGAAAGTACCTGCTTCCTGGGATGATAGAGTCCCATATGCATGTTAGAGAACCGGGCAGACCGGACAGAGGAACCTTCTTTACGGAGACGAAGGCGGCTGCCGCCGGAGGCGTTACGACGATCCTGGAACATCCGATTGCAAAACCGCCGCAGTATTCCAAGGAGATCCTGGAGAGAAGAATTCGTGATGCCTCGGACAAATGTGTCGTGGATTTTGCTTTCTTTGGTGCGGCAGGTTCAAAGTATCCCGATAAAATCAGAGAAATGGGGGAGACGGGAATTGTCGCTTTCAAAACCTTCCTCCATGATGCGCCGGAGGGAAGGGACGAGGAATTCATGGGGCTTACAATGGCAAATGACGGGGAGATGTATTTTGGCTTCCGCGAAGTGGCCAAGACGGGTAAGCTGTGTGCGGTCCATGCGGAAAACAATGATATTATTTCGAAAATGATAAAGGAATTCAGAAAAGAGGGAAAAGTGTCCCCGATATACCATTGCCTGTCCCGCCCCAAATTTGCGGAATATGAGACAGTCGGAAAGCTGCTGATGATTGCAAAGGACTGCGGTGTGAAGCTGATCTTCTGCCACATGTCGACTCCTGAATCCATGGAGCTTATCAAATCGGCAAAACAGGAAGGGCTGGAGGTTTATATGGAAACATGTCCCCAGTATCTGTTCCTGACCGAGGAAGATGTGGTAAAGCATGGCGCCTATGCGAAATGCAATCCGCCTCTTAGAAAAAAAGAAGACGTGGATGCATTATGGGATTATGTAAGAGACGGTTCCGTTGATTTTATAGGAAGTGATCATGCGACTTATACGGTTGCGGAAAAAGAAAGCGGAAAAGATGATATATTTGTGGCTCCATCCGGTTTCCTCGGCGTGGATCTCCGTCTTCCCCTGATGCTCAACGCAGTCAATGAAAAGAGGTTATCGATGGAACGCGCAGTTGATCTCATGAGTACGAATGTGGCAAAATCATTTGGCCTGTATCCGAAAAAGGGTGTGATAAGCGCCGGTGCGGATGCCGACTTTGTAATGGTGGACATGGATGAGGTATTTACGGTAGATAAGAATCAAAATTACTCACAGTCCAGGGAAATTGCCAAAGTGTATGACGGCTGGAGACTGAAGGGAAAGCCGGTGATGACCGTTGTCAGAGGGCGCGTGGTTATGGAAAACGGGATTGTGGATGAGGAGAGTAAGGGCTGGGGACACCTGCTCGAAACATATATAGAAAAAAATGAGGAGGAAAAGGGATGATTCCAGATTTTATACCGGCAGATTTGAAGATTTTTTGGCTCTTTTTTGGATTTCTCAGCCTGCTTCCAATGATTTTGGCTTATATTACGCAGAAACGGGATGACAGACGGAACAAGTAGAGTAATATTCGGAGGAGTTATTGGAGGAGGTATTTATGGTTTATGTGATAATTCTGCTGCTTTATCTGGCGGCGCTGATTATTGTTGGGAAGCTTGCGTCACGCGGAGTATCAAGCAGCGATGACTGGGCAGTGGCGGGGAGGAGCCTCGGAGTCTGGTCCAGCGCGGCTTCATATTTTACGACGGTATTGAGTGCGGTATCTTTTATCGGGTATATGGGGTATTACTATCAGTTCGGATGGGGAGGCTGGTGGAACTGGGCAGGAACCTTAATCTGTACGATACTGTTTGCCGGATTTTTTGCAGCCCGTCTCAGGCGGTTTGGCGGTGTCACAATTTCCGATTTCCTGGACAGACGGTTTGGAAAGGCCCATGGGGCGATAGCCGCAGTTCTAATTTTATTTTCAACCGTTCTGTTTACCATGGCCCAGCTGGTTGCATCGGCCTCCATTATTAAGGTGATCACAGGGATTCCGGAGTATCTGTCCGTGATAATTGTGGGGATCGTGTTTCTGGCCTTTACGGTGACGGGCGGGATGAAATCAGTTGCATGGACCAGTGTTTTGACATCCGTTTTGATTCTTTTTGGAGCATATGCGCTGATGATTGCCATTCTCGGTAAGACAGGCGGATTCTGGGAATTGCACCGGTTAGCTTACACGGAGGACCCGGCGCTTCTGGATCCTTTTGCCGGCGGAAGTATCGGCGCAGGACTGGCGCTTTCATGGTGTGTGACCTGGGGGATTGGTAATTTCGGGCTGCCGCAGCTTATTACAAAGTTTAATTCTTGTAAAGACGAGAAAACGGCGCGTTACAGCCAGGGAATTTCGGGCATACTTTTTGTTCTTTTTTATCTTCCGCTTATGGTAATTGGCCTGGGAATGAGAATCCTCCGCCCGGGCATTGTACAGACAGATACGGTGGCTTCAATTGCAATGGTAGAAATGGTGAGTCCTCTGATAGGGGGAATCGTGCTGGCCGCCATCCTGGGTGCCGCCATATCCACGGCAGCCTCCGTCCTTTTACAGGCGGGAACCACGGCAACCAGGGATATCTATCAGAAATTTATCAATCCGAATGCAGAGGGGGAGCGGGTACTGGCGATATCAAAAGGAACGACATTGACGGTTGGGATAATATCGATTGTATTGTCACTGTTTAATTCTTCCACCGTTCTGATGATTCAGTCCAATATGGTAGGCGTCCTCGGCTCGATGCTTGCTATGACGATTATTATCGGATTTACCTGGAAACGGTCAAACGCCCAGGGGGGAATGGCCGGTATGCTGGCCGGTATCCTGACGGCAGTAATATGGTATGTACTGAAACAGCCATTTGGATGGATGCCAATTCTTCCGGCCATTTTCACGTCGACGGCAGCCAATATATTGGTAAGTCTGATGACTCCGGCGCCGCCCAAAGAGACAGTGGATGAATTTTTTGGAAAAAAGGACAGAATAGAGGAGGAGCCGGAGAAGAAATTTGCAGATGCTGCAGGAACAGGAGTAGAAACATGCGGACAGATGTGAATATGGAACGTCTGATGGAAAGCCTTCACCGGACGGGGGATATCGGAAAAACAGAGAATGGGGGGATCACCCGCCCGGGCTTTAGCAGGGAATATGAGATGGCGTCTAAAGAATTAATCGCAATGATGAAGGAAGCCGGTCTTACGGTTTCAAAAGACCGGTTGGGCAATATTATCGGACGCAGAGAGGGAAGCAGGAGCGGAGCTTTGTCGATTATGACAGGTTCCCATCTCGATACGGTAACGGAAGGCGGACTCTATGACGGGAATCTGGGAATTATTTCTGCTCTGGAAGCTGTCAGGATGATGAATGATTATCAAGTGGAGACGGCTCATCCGATTGAGGTGGTTGCATTTAACGCTGAAGAAGGCAGTGAAATGGGAGGAACATTTGGCAGCCGTGTAATGACCGGACGTCAGGATTTGAAAGAAAAGGGATTATGCGAAAAACTGGCCCGCTATGGTCTGGACTGCAGTGATTTGGAAAGGTCTATTCGTGATATGAATCAGGTCGGGGCATTTATCGAGCTGCATATTGAACAGGGAGCATATCTGGTGAATGAAGGCTGCGACATCGGAATTGTAGACGGGATTGTTGGAATTACCCGCTATATGGTTCATATAACCGGAGAATCCAACCATGCGGGTACAACGCCGATGAAGCTGAGAAAAGATCCGGTGAGGGCTGCGTCCTTACTCATAGAGAAGATATGGGATACTGCGCTCAGATACGGACATCCTTTTGTCGCCACTGTGGGGGATGTCAGGGTAAAACCCGGGATGTATAATGTAATTCCTTCTGAGGTAGTCCTTTTACTGGAACTGCGTGACCTGGATCCGGTCAGGGTAGAGCATTTTACAGAGGAACTGAAGCTATATGGCAGCGTTGAGGAAGAATTGAAACCGTTTGGAATTGAATTTGAACTTCAGGTTGACAAACCGTCGAGAATGCTGGACGGCGCTGTTATCAATGCAATTTCCGAGGTATGCCAAAAAGAGCCTCAAATTCGCTCCGTAACGATGTCAAGCGGTGCGGGCCATGATTCAAAAGAGATAATATACCGGGTACCGGCCGGGATGATTTTTGTTCCGAGTGAAGGCGGTATCAGCCATTCGCCCAGGGAATATACGACGGAGGCTCAGATAGAAAAGGGAACCAGGGTGTTGTATCAGACACTGATTCTTATGGACAAAATGAAGTGGGGGAGAGAAAATGAAGATATTGGTAATAAATCCCAACAGCAGTATCGAAATGACGGAGTCAATTAAAGAGACGGTCCGTGCCGCAGCAGGAGACAGATTTGAAGCAGAGGTATGCCGCATCACGGAGGCGCCTCCCTTTATCGGCAGTTATGCGGATCAGCTGGCCTCAGGGCCGCACCTCTTGAAACTATTGAAGGAACAGGAGGACAATTATGATGGATTTATCATTGCATGCCATCTGGATCCCTGCCTGGATGCTGCAAAAGAGATAACAGGGAAACCGGTGATGGGGATTGGTGAGGTCTCTATGAGGATGGCGCCGCTTCTTGGCCGGAAGTTTTCCGTAGTTGGCTCAAGTTCCGCCACTACTTATCTGAAACGCCGTATGGTGGAACAGTACGGACTGGAAAAATTTCTCGCATCTGTCAGGGCACCAAAACCTGAGTGGACAGGAAGCCAGGAAGAACTGTTGATTCGCGCGGCCGGGCAGGCGGTCCGGGAGGACGGAGCCGATGTTATCGTACTGGGGTGCGCCGGTTTTACAGGATTAGATGAAGCGATTAAAGACGACGTAAAAGTACCGGTTCTGGATGGGGTGGCATGCGCGCTGGCCGTTATGGAGGGGGTGCTGAACATGAGAGGGTGCACCTGCCGTAAATAATAGCAAATGATATTCAAAACGACATCGTGATATAGTATAATCCCGACAGAAATTGCACAAAAGCCGGACGGCCGGAAAGAGCCGTCCGGCTTTTGTGCTGCCTGTTATTTGCTGCATGGATTAACAGGGCATGTGAATCATCCAGTCAGAGATGCTCTGTTAAGTTTGACAACCGTTATAGTTGCAGTACCTTCAGTGTTGGTGACAGGACTGTTAAAAGTCAGGGAAAAACGGGTCTGCTCCGGAACATCGATGATAATGGAGTTGGAGCCATATGCGGTTGTATAATTTGAAGCGGTTCTAAAGTATATTCCATATTCAATATGCGAACTTCCATTGTAATATGGTGTGATTTGCATATATCCCGGTGTACTGAGAATGGAAGAAACATGGTATGAAATTAAATAATATCCGGGAGCAAGGTCAATATGGGTGGGATCCGATAAGACGATCTGCCCGGTGGGATCAGCCGTAGACGTTCCCAGTGGTATTTGTGTGGCGTTGGTAAATGGAATTGCAAAAGTGGCAAATGAGGCAAAAACATCGTCTGGGGCTTCGCCGGCAGGTCCGGTAGCGCCGGTCGGGCCAGTAGCACCGGTTGCTCCCGTTGGTCCGGTAGCGCCGGTAGTGCCTATAAGGCCAGTAGCACCTGTAGGTCCGGTAGAGCCGGTAGCGCCAGTAGGTCCAGTAGGCCCATTTGCGCCGGTAGGCCCGGCAGGTCCGGTAGCGCCTGTAGGTCCAGCAGCGCCAGTAGGTCCAGTAGCACCTGTAGGTCCGGTAGAGCCGGTAGCGCCGGTAGGTCCAGTAGGCCCATTTGCGCCGGCAGGCCCGGCAGGTCCGGTAGCGCCTATAAGGCCAGCAGCGCCTGTAGGTCCGGTAGCGCCAGTAGGCCCGGCAGGCCCGTTTGCGCCGGTAGTTCCGGTAGGCCCGGCAGGCCCTGTGGGTCCGGAAGGTCCAGTAGGCCCGGCGGGTCCGGTAGCGCCTATAAGGCCAGCAGGCCCTGTCGGGCCGTTGTTAAAAGGAAAGTGACTATATACCCCGTAAACAAGGGAAAAAATAAAATACGAGCTTATCACGTTACCGGACAAGCGCCGCCCAAGTAGAGACTACGGGCGGCGTTTTCCGTTGTGAGGCGGAAAGGAGGACAATTCCCATGCTTCGGGCCAACATGGCCCGAGGCCGCTTGTGGGCCTGACTGAAAAAGTTAGGCCCTTTTTTCATGCCAAAATGAAGGAGGTTAATTGAATGGCTGATGATAAAAAAGATTTGAAGCAGGAGGAACCGACCAAGAGCGGCTCCGCCGCTCCTGAACAGAAGCCCCCCGGCAAGGACGCGCCGCCCACCAAAGAAGCCGCAGGTTCACCCCCGGTAAAGGAGGCCCCGGCCCCCGAAAAGGACAGCGGCCCGAAACAGGAAAAGACGGACGCGGCAGGCCCCGCGGATAAAAGCCGCCCCGGAAATGTCATCGATATTTCCGGCGCTATGATTGATAAAATCGTTGCGGAGAAAGAAAAGGCGGCAAAGGTGACGGAGGCCGGGAAGGGACAACCCGCCGAGCCTGAAAAAACGGAACAGAAGGATAAGAAAGAGCCGGAGAAGCAGGCGGGCCGCACTCCGAAAGCGGTAAAAAAGGCCCCTGAAAAATCGGATAAACCGACTGCCGCCAAAAAGGCCGAGCCGAAAAAAGAGGCTCCGGTCCCGGAGAAGCCGAAGGAACCGGAAAAACCTGCCGGGCCCGTGGCGGCCCCGCGTTCCGGGGAGCCGGAACAGATTGTCCACATCAACCTGTCCGAGCTCCACGCCTTCAAAAACCACCCATTTCAGGTGCGTGATGATGAAGAAATGCGGGCGATGGTTGCCAGTGTCAAGGATAAGGGCGTAACACAGCCCGCCATTGTGCGGCCCCGTGAGGGCGGCGGCTATGAAATCGTGTCCGGCCACCGCCGCCAGAAGGCAAGCCAGCTTGCCGGATATTTGGATATGCCCTGTATCGTCCGCAACCTTACCGACGAACAGGCCATCACGCAGATGGTGGAGGACAATACCAACCAACGTGAAAATATCCTTCCCAGTGAGCGGGCGAAGGCCCTGAAAATGCAGTTGGAGGCCATCAAACATCAGGGAGCGCGGGAGACTTCGGGCCAAATTGACCCGAAGGAGGCCGGAAAACGCTCCAATGAGATTGTGGCCCTCCGCAACAAAATGACGGTGAAACAGGTTCAGCGGTATATTAAGCTCAACGACCTTGTGCCGGAACTCTCAAAGGTCATGGACGAGGGCCGGATAAAATTCACTCCCGCTGTGGAGCTTGCCTATATCGCACCGAAAAATCAGCAGTATATCGCCGTTGCCATTGACGCGCAGCAATCGGCCCCGTCTCTCTCGCAGGCACAACGTATGCGGGAGCTCGACCAGAAAGGCGTGCTCAATGGTGATGTGATTGATGGGATTATGCTGGAAGAAAAGAAGGAGGTAGACAAAGTGATTATCAACGGTGCAGAACTGGAAGAGTATTTCGGTAAGGAAAAGACCCCGCAGGAAATGAAGGAGCAGATCATCAAACTGCTGGACGATTGGAAGGGCAAGCAGAAGGAACACGCGAAACCCGAGAAAAAGGCGGAGAAGGAGAAATAAGACAGGGCTTCGGGCCAAGTTGCCCCGAGGTTCCTGCCTAAATGCGGGGCTTAAGCCCCGCGCCCCGAAGCTCAAAGGATATAATATATTCCCCGTCGCCGTGGTCTGTATAGCGCAACCGGGGAAGGCAGTCAAGGGTGGCGCTTGCGCCACCGCCTGCGGCGGCGAAGCCCTTGACAGCCTTTCCCGGTTGTGCTTGTAGTAGTCAAGCGACGGGGATATATATTCCTTTGAGCCGTTCCCCTTCCCACGGGAAGG
>NZ_KE992827.1:8174-16272 GCF_000466485.1 [Clostridium] symbiosum ATCC 14940
GCCGTTCCCCTTCCCACGGGAAGGGGCGGAGGGGATGGGCTATCTATTAAGCGCAAACAGGAAGGAGGAACCCCATGAAACGACCTTTAGCATACATCACCGCCGCGTGGACAGGCGAACACAAGGCCGACACGGAACAGGCGGCGCAGTATTGCAGGGCGGTCTATGAGGCCGGATTTTCCCCGGTCTGCCCTCTGCTCTACCTGCATTTGTTCCTGAATGACAATATTCCCGAGGAACACAAAAGCGGGATTGACATGTCCCGCGATATGCTCCGCCGGGCTCATGTTCTGGTGGTGTGCGGCAACGGTATGACAGAAGATGTGAAGAATGATATTGCCGTTGCCGGGCGGCTCAACATCACAGCAACCACCCTGGACGGCATATTGACCGTGAAAGACAAGGGCCGGGAGGCTCGATGCGATGATTAGCGCCTATATTGGCAATCTCGGCAAATACAATGAGGGGATTCTCGCGGTGGAACCGTTGAGATTTCCCGCCTCAACAGAGGAAGTACAGGCCGTACTTTCCAAGATTGGCGTGGACGGTATACGGTATGAGGAAATCTTTATTGCCGATTATGAAACTAATGTTGCCGGGCTGCGGAACCATTTGGGAGAAGGCGAAAGTATTGACGAACTGAATTATCTTGCCTCCCTACTGGACGGACTGGACAACGGCCAGAAGGCAAAATATGAAGCCGCCCTCTCGCTCGGAGAATATACCGGGAGCGTTAAGGATTTAATCAACCTGACCCAAAACCTTGACTGCTACGAATTTTACCCAGAGGTACAGAATGAGGAAGAATTGGGGCGGTATCTCATTGACGAGTGCGGAGCCCTTGACGTGCCAGAACATATCAAAGACTATTTTGACTATGAGGCATACGGAAGGGATATGTTCTTAAATACGACAAGCGATTTTGCGGGGGGCGGCTATATCGAGAACAACGGGAGTCCCTTCATGGAACACTATGACGGGAAGGTTCCAGAGGAATACCAGATATTTTCCTATCCCGATGAACCCCGACGCTCCATTCTCGAAGCATTGAAACAATTCCGGGAGGCCCCGCCCCCGGAACATGGCAAAACAGCAAAGGCCGCGATCCATGAGGAACGGTAGACCTCGGGCCAACTTGACCCGAGGTTTTTTGCTGGCCGGACGAAAGGAGGTGTGAATATTGCCAAAGAAGAAAGCGCCCGCCGTGGAAACGCCGATAGCTGAAAATGAGTATGTAAAAGAACTGCTGGCTCTGCTGAAAGAAAACCAATCCCCGGCAGGAAAAGAACTGTTAGAGGCTATAGGGCATGTTTCCGAAATGGAAAAACAGCTTGCCAGTGCGGTTGACGAGCTGAAAGCTATGCGGCAGGATTTGGAGAAAATGAAGAACCCCCCGTTAAAATCAGCCCTGCAAAAATCAATCGTTGTCCTGCAAGACCGTATTCTTGCCCTGCGTGACAGTCTCGCGGAGCTAAAAGCCGGTATCATTGAGGGCTGTAAAAATACGTTGGCCGCTGTGAAGGAACGTGGAATTTCCGCGCTGGATCACGCTGCCCGGTTCTTCCATATCAAGCCGGGGCTGACAGCCCTGCGGAACAACATCAACGAAGGCATACAGGCGGACGAGAAGGCCATTTCCAGAATAGAGGCCGTAAGCGCCGAGTACCACGAAGTCGGGCGGCACTTGAAAAACATAGGCCAGGCCCTGATGGGTAAGGAGGCCGTACAGGAGGCGAAGGCCCCCGGCAAGCTGGCAAAGACGGTACAGGCCCCCTACCGGGCGGAACGGGCCTGTTTCCTTGCGGCCCGGAACAGTCTGGATAAGGCGGTTGCCAGTCTTGAACGGCTGGAACGTACCGCCGAAAGACAGCCTTCTATCTTAAAAACCATGCAAGAGCACAAGAAAACGAGCCCGCCGAAGAAGGAAAAGACAGCTCCGGCGGCGGTACATGACGAGCGGTAGACCTCGGGCCAAGTTGGCCCGAGGTTTCCCATATCCCCGGGGGCCTCCGGTTTTAACCGGCGGCTCCCGGACGGGAAGGAGGTATCAATGGAAGAAGAAGTATCAAGAAAGACTGTGGCTATATCCGTACAGGCGGCAAAGCTGACGGGCCGGGTGCTGTTCATGGCGTGCCAGAAGTTTCTGGCCGGAGTGCAGAAACACAACCGGGACGCACTCACGCCCCACGGGCGGCAGACCGTGAAACAGCTCATGGGCCACACCGGACAGTCCAACAGTATCCAGCTAAAGGGAGACGCCCGCCTGTTTGACCGGGTGGCCCGGAAATTCAATGTAGACTATGCGTTCCACAAGGTAGGCCCAAAGGACTATCTCCTGTTTTTCAAGGCGGGACAGGCCGACGCCATCACGGCGGCATTTTCCGAGTATACCAAGCGGGTGATGGCCCGCCAGAACGACAAGCCCTCTATCCGGCGCGGGCTCCGGCAGGCTATGGGCCGCGTCAAGCCCCGGCAGAAGGAACGGGAAAAGACCAGAGAGGCGGTGCAGGAACGGTGAACACCAAAATCAAAAAATATGTGGTTCCCAATCTCCCGTACCTGTTTATTTTCTGGTTCTTCTGCAAGGTGGGGACGGCCTACCGCCTCGCGGAAGGTGCGGACTTCGGCGCGAAGCTCATAGGTATGATGAAAACCATAGGCCCGGCTTTCGGGACAATCACGCCGGGCCTCGCTGGCTTCGATTTGCTGGTGGGCCTTGTGGGGGCCGTGGTGCTCCGGCTGGTGGTCTATAACAAAGTGAAGAACGCAAAGAAATTCAGGAAGGACGTGGAATACGGCTCGGCCCGTTGGGGAACGGCCAAAGACATAGCCCCATTCGTAGACCCGAAGTTTGAAAACAACGTGATACTGACCGGGACGGAATTTCTGACTATGAACACCCGGCCCAAAATCCCGGCCAACGCCCGAAATCTCAACTGCTGTATTATCGGTTCGTCCGGCTCGGGAAAGACCCGGTTCTGGCTGACCCCGCAGCTCCTTCAGGCTCATTCCTCGTATGTGTGCGTAGATCCGAAAGGCGGTGTCCTCTCCCAAGTGGGCCATTTCCTGCAAAAGAGGAAGGGTTATAAATTTAAGGTGTTCAACTCGGTGGACTTCCGAAAGAGTATGCACTATAACCCGATGGCCTACATCAAGACAGAGAGCGACGTTCTGAAATTCGTAAACGCCCTGATAACCAACACAAAGGGACAAGGGAAAGAGGGGGACGAGTTCTGGACGAAGGCCGAGACGCTTTTATACTGCGCCCTTGTGGCCTATATCGTCTTTGAGGGGCCGGAGGAAGAACGGAACATGAACACGTTAGTCGAAATGATTAACAGCATGGAAGTAAGGGAGGATGATGAAAGTTTCAAGAATGCCGTTGATTATATGTTTGACGGCCTCGCCAAACGCAAGCCCCAATGCTTCGCGGTGCGCCAATATGCCAAGTACCGCCTTTCCAGCGGCAAGACTGCGAAAAGTATCTTGATTAGCTGTGGGGCGCGTCTGGCCCCATTCGATATTGCGGAGCTCCGGGAGATTATGAGCTATGACGAGTTAGAGCTTGACAGGCTCGGGGACGAGAAAACGGCCCTGTTCTTCTGCATATCCGACACGGACAGCACCTACAACTTTATCGTGGCGCTGGCCTTCTCGCAGATGTTTAACCTCTTGTGTGAAAAGGCCGATAACGTCTACGGCGGGCGGCTCCCCCATCATGTACGGGTGCTGTGGGACGAAGCCGCCAACACGGGACAGGTGCCGCAGCTTGAAAAAATGGTCGCTGTCATTCGCTCCCGGGAAATCAGCCTGTGCCTGTTCTATCAGGCCATGAGCCAGTGCAAGGCCCTGTATAAAGACAATTCCGAAACCATCTTAGGAAACATGGATTCGGTTATCTTCCTCGGGGGCCGGGAGCACTCCACGATTAAGGAAATCTCGGAGGTACTGGGAAAAGAGACAATCTCCATGTATACCGAGAGCCGGACGCGGGGCCAGTCGGAAAGCTACGGCCAGAACCTCCAGCGGCTCGGCAAAGAGCTGATGACAATGGACGAGCTCACCACAATGGACGGGAGTAAATGTATCTTACAGCTTCGGGGGCTCCGGCCCTTCCTATCCCCAAAGTACGATTTGAAAAAGCACCCGAACTATAAATACACGGCGGAGGCCGACAAGAAGCGCAACGCCTTCCGTCTGGAAAAGCTGATAAGCACCCGGTTGAAACTGAACCCCGAAGAAGTCTACGAGGTTTACGGGGCCGGGGACGCGGACAGCGCCGAGGACGATATTCTAAATTATGACGATCTGGACGACCCGGACGCCTTCGCCTGACCTCGGGCCAAGTTGGCCCGAGGTTCCCAACGCCTGAAAAGGGCGGCTTTTTTCGTAGCCGGGGCTCTGGCCCCACAACAACATATATTTTGAATGGAGGAAAACTATATGGAATTTTTTGCTTCTGCTATCGACACCCTGAAAATCCTTGTTATCGCCATCGGCGCGGGCCTCGGGGTCTGGGGCGTGGTCAATCTTTTGGAAGGTTACGGCTCGGACAACCCGGGAGCCAAGAGCCAGGGAATTAAACAGCTTATGAGCGGCGGCGGGATTATCCTGATTGGAACGACGCTCATTCCCCTGCTGTCCGGCCTGTTCAGCTAAACGATAAGGAGACGCCATGCAGATAATCTTCGACGCAATCGCGGAATGGCTCAAGGGCCTGCTGGTTGCCGGTATCATGGGCAACCTCGGCGGGCTCTTTGACAACGTAAACGCGCAGGTCGGAGAGATTGCAGACCAAGTGGGGACGGCCCCGGCGGCATGGAACGCCGGGGTTTTCTCCATGATACGGCAGCTCTCCGAGACTGTCATTCTCCCAATCGCCGGGCTGGTGCTCACCTTCGTCATGTGCTACGAGCTTATTCAGCTACTCATTGAGCGGAACAACCTGCACGACATAGACACATGGATATTTTTTAAGTGGACATTCAAGACCTTCTGCGCCATTCTCATTCTGTCCAACACCTTCAATATCGTGATGGGCGTGTTTGATATGGCGCAGTCCGTTGTCCAGCAGTCGGCGGGACTGATACAGGGGAGCACCGAAATTACCCCGGATATGCTGGCCGATATGGAGACGCAGTTGGAGGCGATGGAGCTGGGCCCCTTGCTCGGGCTCTGGCTCCAATCCTTCTTTGTGGGCTTTACCATGACCGCGCTCAATATCGTGATTTTCGTGATTGTCTACGGGAGAATGATTGAGATTTACTTAATGACGAGCCTTGCCCCAATCCCCCTTGCAACGGTAGTCAACCGGGAGATCGGGAGCATGGGCCAGAACTATTTCCGCTCCCTGCTGGCGGTGGGCTTTCAAGGGCTTCTGATTATCGTCTGTGTCGCAATCTATGCGGTGCTGATACAGGGGATTGCCACGAGCGGGGACATGATAGGCGCGATATGGGGCTGTGTGGGCTATACCGTCCTGCTCTGCTTTACGCTCTTTAAGACGGGCTCCCTCGCAAAATCCATCTTTGGCGCTCATTGATAAGGCAGGGCTTCGGGCCAAGTTGGCCCGGGGTTTCAGAAACGAGGTGAGGCTATGGCCCCGAGACGGTACGGGGTGGCCTCGGACGGGAGTATTCAGCCGCTATGGCATGGAAAACTGGCAGAAGATTTTACCGAGGCGGACACCCTGCGCTTTATGGCCGACACAGATATTCAGTTAAGCGGAAACGTGTCTGCGGACACGCTGGCCGCAATCAGGCGGGCAGGCTACCGCTACGAGGGCGGGGAGGTTCTTCCCCGGCCCGGAAAGGAGGAAATGACAATGAGCGAAGAAAAGACCACGGGCGCGCAGGCCCCGGAACAGGAGGCCCCCGGCGGCTCCGGCTTAAAGCTGGACGTGACCGCCCGGCCCATTGACCCCATCAAAAATCTGGTGGGCTTTGCCACCGTGAAGCTCAACGACTGCTTTGTGGTGGAGGACTTCAAGATTTTACAGAGTGACAAGGGCTTGTATGTGGGTATGCCGAGCAAGCCGGATAAGAGCAGCCGGACAGGCTACCGGGACACGGTGAAGCCCATCACGAAGGAGTTCCGGGAGGAACTTCACGGGGCGATTTTAGAGGCGTACCAACAGGAGATAGAAAAGTTGCAGGCCCGGATTGCCGCCGCCCGGCAGGCTCCACCCCCGGAAAAGGCGTCCATCAAGGGCCAGTTGGAAGCCGGAACGAAGAAGGCGGCAAAGGAGAACGCCGCCCGAGCCCCGAAGGAAAAGCCCACAAAGGCGGTGGAGCGGTAACACTTCGGGCCAAGTTGGCCCGAGGTTCCCCGGCGGAAAGGAGGACAGCCCATGTACCGAAAGCCGGAAATATCGCCGTGGGGCCGTGTGCAGGTCTGTGATATTCTCTGTCCGGGCGTCTTTCTGGTGAGCACCGCCAGCCACGGCGGGACAATGGTTTCAAAGGAAGTGGCGGCTTTTCTCTCCCCCGCCGCAAAGAAATGCGGGTTCCGGCAGGGCGGCTATATCTGCTTTGAGGAAGATACACAGGAGGAAGTTGTTTTCCGGGAACTGCTGGATAAGCGGCTCTGGAAAATCCCCGACCGGATCAGAAACAAGGAGGCGTTTGAAGAAAACATCAACCAATCCCTCCGGGAGCACAACCCCGCATATTGGAGGGCGCGGACACGGGGGAGGGAAACCGCCCGGCCCGCTGTCCGGCAGGACGCGGCCCGGGGCGAAACACGATAACCGCTTCGGGCCAAGTTGGCCCGAGGTGATGAAAGGAGGTTTTGAGCTTTGCCCTATGTGCAGGTTCCGAAAGATTTATCCAAAGTAAAGACCAAGCTGGCCTTCAACCTGACGAAGCGCCAGCTTATTTGTTTCTCGGGCGCGGCGGCGGTGGGAATCCCCGTCTATCTGCTGACCCGCCCCATCATCGGTAACAGTCCGGCACTGTTCCTGATGATTGGCCTCATGCTCCCATTCTTTTTCTTTGCCATGTACGAGCGTGACGGCCTCCCCTTTGAAAAGATACTGCGAAACTATATCCGGGCCCGGTTCCTCTGGCCCCAAGTCCGGCCCTACAAGACCGAAAATTTCTACGCCGCATGGAGCGGCCCCGGCGCTTCGGGCCAAGTTGGCCCGAAGCCGGAGGACACACCGAAAGGAGGTACAAGGATTGCGAAAAGGAAAAGAGGCAAAACAGGCCGCGCCCAAACGGGCGGGCGATAAGAGCCGGAAACAGGCGGGGCCGCAGACCGCACAGCAGACAATCCCGTTCCGGGAAATGTTCCGGGACGGTGTATGCCGCTTAAACAACGGCGTTTACACAAAGACGGTGGAGTTTGAGGACATCAACTACCAGCTCGCGCAGGCCGAAGATCAGTCGGCCATCTTTGACGGGTGGAGCTCCTTCCTGAACTACTTTGACAGTGCCCTGCCCTTCCAGCTTTCCTTCATCAACCACCGCTCCCGGCCTGAAAGCAAGTACACCGTAAATATCGCCCTGAGGCATGACGAGTTTGACAGTATCCGGGCCGAGTATGTGGAAATGCTGGAAAACCAGATTGCCAAAAGCAACAACGGCATTGTCCGCACGAAGCTGATAACCTTCGGCGTCCCGGCGGACAGCGTGAAGGCGGCGCGGCCCCGGCTGGAACGGATTGAGGCCGACATTATGGGGAACTTCAAACAGTTAGGCGTTCAGTCGCGTCCCCTCCCCGGGCGGGAGCGTCTGGAAATCCTTCACGGCCAGCTTCACCCCGGAGGCCGGGAGCCCTTCACCTTTACATGGGAGCAGATACCGCAGACAGGCATGACCACAAAAGACTTTATCGCCCCGACCAGCTTTGACTTCCGCCGGGGCCGATTCTTCAAGGTGGGGGCGACGTGGGGCGCGGCCTCTTATTTGCAGATAACCGCCTCGGAGCTCTCGGACAAACTGCTTGCGGAGCTTCTGGAGCTGGACACGGAAATGACCGTCACCATGCACATTCAGACGGTAGACCAGTCAAAGGCCATCAAGACCATCAAGGGCAAGCTCTCGGATATTGACAAAATGAAGATGGAGGAAGTGCGCCCAGATAGGGCATTGTGTGA
>NZ_KE992828.1 GCF_000466485.1 [Clostridium] symbiosum ATCC 14940
AGCACACCCCAACATTCAGTATAGAACCTTTTTTTATTGAAGGCGGTGACCTGTGCGCGGAGTGTGCAGATTATCGCTTAACAGGAAAGTTCTCCTGTTAAATAAAAACCGCTCCGCGGAGGAACGCAGCTCTAAAGAGGGCTTGTTCACTAAGCTCGTTACATTCGCTAAGTGATCCAATGCCTGCAGCGATAGGGAATTAAGTCGCCGAAGCGACCCGCCGCAGGCGGAGAATCTCTCGAGCGGAGTTCTTTCTTCCGATTTTTTAAAAAAAGATATTGACAGATTTAACTGTATCTGATATTGTAACAGTATAAACTGTAATTTGAAAAAATACAGATGGAAAAAAATGGATATGATATTCTCGGAAAAATCCATTCTAAAAGGACGATGATAAAATGACAGGAAAATATAATAAACCAGGAAGCAGGGAAAAAAGAATCAATATGTCAAGGCGCAGAAAGAATTCCGCAGCCCACCAAAAGCGCAGGCTCCTCATTTATGGGGCGGCCGGTATTGCCGCAGCCGCAGTGATTGCCATCACTGTGCCGCTGCTCCAGAAGCGGCAGACAGCCGTATACGGCGAGACGCAGCTGCAGAGGCCGGAGAGCGGCGGGGCCGGAGCAGACGCAGAGGGTGCAGATAGAAAGCCGCAGCAGAAAGTGATTGCGGAAGGCATAGATATCAGCGGACTTTCCAAAGAGGAAGCGGCAAAGGTTTTATCGGAAAAATTTTCAGGTCCCATTAAGGTACAGGGCCCGGATGAGACGGTGGAACTGAGAAATCCGGTGGAGGCGGAGATTGCGCGCATACTGGAGAGCGCGCCCGGACAGGCAGAGGAAGTAAAGCTTTCCTTTGATTATGAGCGGATGGAGCAGGATATCCGGGAACAGGCGGCAGGACTGGCAGACAAATGGGATCAAAAGCCTGTGGATTCCAATGTGGTGTCCTATAACAAGGAAACAGGCGTATATGAATATTCCAAAGACCGGAACGGGCGGAATCTTGATCAGGATAATCTGGTGACGTCCATTATGCGGTCGGTGAGAGAGGGGGACTATAAAAGTCCGGTGGAAGCGTCATTTTCCATTACACCGCCCGCCCGTACCCAGGCGCAGGCAAAAGCGCAGTATCAGGTAATCGGAACCTTTACAACGAAATTAACCAATAATAAAAACCGTAATAAAAACGTAACCCTGGCAGCAGAGGCGATTGACGGGCTTATTCTAAAGCCCGGGGAAGAATTTTCCTTCAACAATACAACAGGGAACAGAACGAAGGAAAAGGGATATCAGCCGGCCGGAGCCTACCGGAACGGCGTACTGATAGAGGAGCCGGGAGGCGGCGTCTGTCAGGTTTCCACCACACTTTACCACTCGATCATTGAGGCCGGATTTAAGACAACGGAGCGGAACGCGCACAGTTTTGCCCCCTCCTATGTCGAAAAGGGGCAGGATGCCATGGTCAGCTTTGACGGCTATGCCGGTCCGGATTTAAAATTCGTTAATACAAGCGCCGCGCCGGTTGTACTGCGGGCCACGGTCAGCGGACTGGAGCTGAAACTGTCGATTGTGGGGATTCCCGTTCTGGACGACGGGGTCAAGGTCAGCATCCGTTCCGAGAAGGTACGGGATGCGGAACCGACTGCGCCGTCCTACGAAGAAAACACGCAATTACCGTTTGGAACGGAGAAGATAGTGGATCAGGGACAGAACGGTTCTGTCTGGAAAAGCTTCCGTGTCCTGACCAAGGACGGGCAGGTCCTGAAAGAAGAACCGCTGCATAACAGTTATTATAAGAGTAAGGCCGGGGTAATTCAGCGCAATACCACATTCCCTCAGATAGAAGAGACTGCAGGCGCGGCAGAGTCGGAAGGCGCGGCAGAATCGGAAGGCGCTGCCGGGACACAGGGCGGAGACGTACAGGCTCCTGAACCGGAACAGCCGGAGGCTGCGGGGCCGGCAGGACCGGCGGAGGAAGCGGCAGAAACACAGGTACCAGTTAATTGACAAATTTTACAAAACAGGTGAAAAAACATGAAAAATAAGGTATTATTAGGCGTAGGGATTCTGATTATGATGGGACTGTCCGGATGTGCCAGGGCGAATGCCGCAGCGCAGGAAGAAACGCAGAAGAACAAAGCGTATCACAAAATCACGGCCGCGGATGCGAAGGATATGATGGACAATGAGGATGTGACCATTGTCGACGTCAGAACACTCCAGGAGTATAAGGAAGGCCATGTGCCGGGTGCAGTCAACATTCCGAATGAGGAAATAGCGGATACAGAGCCGGAACTGCTGAGTGAGAAAGAGGATAAGATTCTGGTATACTGCCGGTCGGGCCGGAGAAGCAAAGAGGCGGCCGACAAGCTGATAAAGATGGGATATTCGCAGGTTTATGATTTTGGAGGAATCATCGACTGGACTTATGAAACAGTGAAAGAGGAATAGAAGGATGACAGGTGAATTTGCAGTAGGGGTACATGCTTTAGTATTTTTAAACCATAAAAAGACGGTGGTTTCAAGTGAGATGGTGGCGGAGAATGTCTGCACAAATCCGGCGAGAGTCAGGAAGATTCTGGCGAGCCTGAAAAAGGCCGGCCTTGTTTCGACGAAGGAGGGACTGGACGGAGGGTATCAGTTCAGCGCCGATGCCTCCAAGGTAAACTTGTGCATGATTGCCGATGCGCTGGGAGTGGCGTTTGTATCATCCTCCTGGAAAAGCGGAAATCTGGAGAAGAACTGCCTGATTGCCTCCGGAATGGCCGGGCTGTTGGACGGCCTGTATCAGCAGCTGGATCAGAAATGCAGGGAAGAGCTGAAGCATATAACGATTGCAGATTTAGAAGGACAGATTTTTAATAACAGGAAAAAAGCAGCTAAGTGAGCCAATGCCTGCGGCGGTAAGGAGTTATGTCGCCACAGCGGCCCGCTGCAGGCGGAGAATCCCGCTCGCGGGATTCTTTCCTAAACGGCTTCATCGGTTGTGTTCAGCCAGCCCTTTCACGATAGCCAGGATGTGTTCCAGACTTTCACTGCTCAGATAACGGCATTCTTCCGTAAGCTGATGCAGCTTCCAGGGCTCTTTTTTCTTTTCGTCAAAAAAATCAGATGGTGTGATGGCCAGAAATTCACAGATATAGAAAAAAACTTCCATGGACGGCATGGCCTTGCCATTCTCTACTTTATTGATATATCCGGGGTTCTGTCCCATGGAAAGGCTCATATCACGCGCTGAGACTCCCTTCCTTTCGCGCAGTTGCGACAATCTTCTTCCAAAGTCAAATTCGCTATACATAAGTTGCACCGCCTTTATACGTATAGTTTATGCCATAAACTGGTAAAAATTAGCGCATTATATGCGCAGTAAAGATTGACATGAAGCATATAATGCCATAAAATAGATTGTGTATGGTATTAAACGTGATACGACGGAAATAAAACTTCTATTTGTTTGGACGAGGTAAAGGTGGATGGAAAAGAGCAAGGGGATTTTAGACGAATTGAGACGAATTGTGGGATGCCTGTATATATCAGATCTCCATGACTCTGGCCGGTTTGAGCAGGTGAAGAGGGCAGTATCGGAAATAGAGCCGGACCATTACAGCGACAGGGAATGGCAGGAGGCTTTTGAATATGTGGCGGGGAAAAAAATTGAGAACGTGACGGAGGCGCAGGTGCGTTCTCTGTTTGAAAAGCTATAACCAAATAAATCTGAAAAGGATACTGGCTCAGCGCTGCTGGGACGGTATCCTTTTTCGATCACTTTGATGAACAGAAGCGGATAAAATTGTTCATTGTCTTAGTAGCATAAGCAGGATTATAAGCAAATCCGACCGTTCTGTTTCTTACAGGGGAACTGAGAGGAATCTCAATCAGGGAACCGTCTGCCAGTTCCCCTCGGACAAATTCACGGATGACACATCCGACTCCGAGGCCGGTTTTGGCAAATTCGATCAGAAGATCCATCGTGGTGGCCTCCAGAACCTGCTTTATTTCTATATTATGTTCTGCAAAATATGCGTCTATATGAGTCCTCGTCATATTATTTCTGTCAAGCAGAAGAACCGTTCCGGCAGAAAAGATATTCACATCCTCCCCCTCCCGGATCTTCAGATTATCGAGATAGGATTTAGTACAGACAAAGGTATCCTCAATTCTCATAACCGGCATAAATGAGAGCGACCTTCTTGTCTTTGGCTCCGCAATCAGGCCTATGTCCAGTTTCTGCTGTTCCAGCATCGAGATAGTTCTGGCCGTATCCTGGCTGTCAATCATAATCTTGACATGCGGATATTCATCAATAAAGCCCTTCAGGTATGGGAGCAGAATATATTTGCAGAGCGTATTGCTGACTCCGATTTTAATCTGGCCGATGTTAAAATTCTTGATCCGTTTCAGCTCGTTCTCACCCCGCCCCAGTGTATCGAATGCATTGCTGACATGGCTGAAAAGGACCTGTCCCTCCACGGTAAGCTGAACCCCTCTGGAATTCCTTGTAAACAATGAGACGCCCAGATTCTCCTCCAGCTTGCTGATGGATTTGCTGATTGCCGGCTGGCTGATAAAAAGCTCTTTGGCAGCTTTGGAAATATTGCCGGCTTTGGCTACCGCGTAGAAAATTTTATATTGGGATAAATGCTGTTCCATAATGACTCCCCTTATCTGGATATGTTTGGTAACAGTTCAGCCATGATGTATTCCGCGAGGTGTTTTCGCTGTTTTTTGCGAAAATCCCGAGTTGTGCGGCGCGGCGCGACGAAAAGTAAACTTTTCACCACAATCAACGGCGTTTTCTTGCCGTTTCTGTGCATCATTTGTGCAGTTTGGCCGAAGGCTGAACTGTAACTATGTTTGAAAGCCATGGGCAGGCTGTACAGAATGGGCCGGTGCAGTCTGCCTATAACCGAGGTTTATAACATATATTCGTATTATATATTTGTATTATAACAGGGCCGATGCTATAATGTAAATACATAATTTTTAGGAGGGAATCAAATCATGGGAATGACAATGACTCAGAAAATTCTGGCTGCACATGCCGGCCTTTCGGAGGTAAAAGCCGGACAGTTAATTGAAGCAGATTTGGATCTGGTGCTGGGCAATGATATCACAACGCCGGTTGCGATCAATGAGATGCAGAAGATGGATAACCAGACCGTTTTTAATAATGAGAAAATAGCTCTGGTTATGGATCACTTTATCCCGAACAAGGATATTAAATCGGCTCAGAACTGTAAATGCTGCCGTGAATTTGCCTGCCGGCACGATATTACCAATTACTTTGATGTGGGAGAGATGGGAATCGAACATGCCCTGCTTCCTGAGAAAGGCCTGGTAGTGGCGGGGGATGCTGTGATCGGAGCAGATTCCCATACTTGTACATACGGCGCTTTGGGCGCATTCTCCACAGGCGTGGGCAGCACGGATATGGCGGCCGGCATGGTGACGGGCAAGGCCTGGTTCAAGGTACCTTCCGCTATCAAATTTGAACTTACGGGAAAACCTTCCAGATGGGTCAGAGGCAAGGATGTGATTTTGCATATTATCGGCATGATCGGCGTGGACGGCGCTCTTTATAAATCTATGGAATTTTGCGGCGACGGAATCAGAAACCTGACCATGGATGATCGGTTTACAATCTGCAATATGGCGATTGAGGCCGGAGGAAAGAATGGAATCTTCCCGGTCGATGAACTGACGGAAGAATATATGAAGGAACATTCCAAACGTGATTATAAAATCTATGAGGCGGATGCAGATGCGGAATATGACGCAGTTTATACAATCGACCTGTCCGAACTGAAACCGACAATCGCATTCCCGCATCTTCCCGAGAATACAAGGACCATTGAAAAAGCGGGAGAGGTCAGGATTGACCAGTCCGTGATCGGTTCCTGTACGAATGGACGGATCGATGATATGAGAATTGCCGCCGGGATTCTGAAAGGGCGCAAGGTGGCAAAGGGAGTGCGCTGTATCGTGATTCCGGCCACTCAGGCTATCTATCTCCAGTGTATCAGAGAAGGGCTGATGGAGATCTTTGTAGAGGCGGGAGCTGTTGTCAGCACGCCTACCTGCGGCCCGTGTCTGGGCGGCTATATGGGAATTCTGGCAGAGGGTGAGAGATGTATTTCCACAACAAACCGTAACTTTGTGGGCCGTATGGGACATGTGGACTCGGAAATTTATCTGGCAAGCCCTGCCGTTGCGGCAGCCAGTGCAGTAACAGGCAAAATAAGCTGTCCCTGTGAACTGGGATTATAATGCTTGAACCGACCTTAGCTGTGCCGGACGGCACAGCAGCGGGAATTGATGAGGAGGAAGAAAGATGAAGGCATGTGGACATGTGTTTAAATATGGCGATAATGTGGATACGGATGTCATTATTCCGGCCAGATACCTGAATGCGACGGATGGAAAAGAACTGGCTAAGCATTGTATGGAAGATATTGACAAAGAATTTATTACAAAGGTAAAGGACGGCGATATCATAGTCGCCAATAAGAATTTTGGCTGCGGTTCATCTCGTGAACACGCGCCTCTGGCAATCAAATGTGCAGGGGTAAGCTGTGTCATTGCAGAGACATTTGCGAGGATTTTTTACCGCAATGCCATCAATATCGGCCTCCCGATTATTGAATGTCCGGAAGCGGCAATGGCAATCGGGAACGGGGATGAGGTGGAAGTGGACTTCGACAGCGGAATCATCGTAAACAAGACGAAGAATACAAGCTATCAGGGACAGGCTTTTCCGGAATTTATGCAGAAGATCATCACGGCCGGAGGCCTGGTGAATTATATTAACCAGAAATAACGATGTAAATGCGATGCGGGCAGGCGCCGGGATTAACCGGGCCTGCTTTTTTGTGGTGACCTGTGTGCGGGGCGTGCAGTTATCGTTCATTCATAAGAATGAAACATTTACAGAATTTGTCAGAAAAAAGTAAAAAACGGGGAGGCTAAATAAGATATACTGTAATCAGATAAGGAGGAGAGTAATGTATATAGATTCATTTATGTTCGGAGGCGGATTTGAGATAATGTTTACCCTGATTTTTATTACAGTATTCGGCCTGATCATTTTTACAATTATCCGCGGCATCGGGGAGTGGAATAAGAACAATCAGTCTCCCAGGCTGACCGTAGAAGCGTCGATCGTGGCGAAGCGTACTCATGTCAGCCGCCACACTCATCACAACGCCGGTGATATTACAGGCGCTCATGGCACTCATATGACTTCGTCCACCAGCTATTACGTAACGTTTCAGGTGGAGAGCGGAGACCGCATGGAGCTGTCGGTGAAAAGCAGTGAATACGGTATGCTTGCAGAAGGTGACAGCGGGCGTCTGACATTCCAGGGAACCAGATTTCTGGGATTTGAGAGATAAAGAAAAGAGGAAGATAGTAATGAAAAGAAAAGAGAAAATGGTTGGATTTATTCTTGGTATTATAACGGGGGCAGCGGTTATACTGAGCCTTGGCGGCCTGTATCTTGCGAAAAAGGATGCGGCGGCCGTTTCCATAATCGGGGGAGCCGACGGTCCGACCGCAATATTTATAGCGGGAAAGATTGATTTCACACCGGTATATATAGGCACCGCGATACTAGTCCTTATCACGGCCGGATATATGATATACAGGAAAAATAAAAAAGGAGGGAGTTAAATGCTGACACTCTTTAACCGAAGGGAAGTATATGCCACACAGAATATGCAAAAACAGGCAGAGGTCAGGGACACTCTCGCCCTGGCAGGGATTAATTATACCTTCAAAGTAAGCAGCGGCGCAGGAAAGCTGGGCGGGAGCCTGAGAGGAATCGGGATGGGACCGGCGGCGATGGCACTTATGGCAAGAGACGAATGCTCCTATACATTTTACGTACATAAGAAGGATTATGAATGGGCGATGGAGCAGATGCGCCGGAATCACCTGTAACAAGGCTATATTTGGAAGAATGAAATGAAACGGCTGAGGAATGATATATTATGTCAAAGTTTTTTAGGATATCAGGGAAAGGACATAATATATGGAACCCAAAAATCTGGAACCGGAACAGTGGAAACAGGATTACCGGGAATTTATCGAAGCTACCAGACGTTTCTATAATAAGACGCTGGATACGAAAACGTATAAAGGCATATCAGGAGGATTTGGAAGTTATGCACAGAGAGGCGGCAATGCCAGCATGCTGAGGCTGCGCCTTCCAGGCGGCCGTCTGGAGAAGGACAAGCTGGCATTTGTGGCCGGATGCATTGAAACGTACGGAATCGATCTTGTGCATTTTACCACCTGCCAGACCGTGCAGCTTCACAACCTGAATGAGAAAACCGTATGCAGGATCGCCCTGGAGGCGCTGGAGCATGGAATTATAACCAGGGGCGGAGGCGGAGATTTTCCAAGAAATGTTATGGTATCCCCTCTTTCCGGTGTGGAGAAGGAGGAGTATTTTGATGTAATGCCTTATTCTCTTGCGGTCTCCGATTATCTTTTAAGCCGGATTCACGGGCCAATGCTGCCGAGGAAACTGAAGGTTGCATTTTCAAATTCTGCGGAAAATCTTACGCATGCGACATTCCGGGATCTTGGATTTGCAGCGCGGCCGGACGGGCTGTTTGACGTATACTCCGCCGGAGGTCTGGGAATCAATCCGTCCTTTGGCATAAAGGTGGCGGATGGGGTGGAGCCGGAACAAATTCTGTATTACGTAAAGGCCATGTATGATCTGTATCTCGAATATGGAAATTATGAGAACCGCGCTAAAGCCAGAAGCCGGTTCATACCAGAGGCCCTGGGCGGGGAAGAACGTTACAGGGAGGTATTTCGTGAGATGCTTGAATCGGCTCTCACCTGCGGAGAAAACCTGAGGATGAATCCCAGGTGCGTCTTGGTGAGCAAAGAAGGCCGCATTCCTGCGCCTGATCATCCCCGGGTAATAGAGCAGAAGCAAAAGGGGCTGTACAGCGTATTGTACCATCCTGTGGGCGGAAGCCCGAAGCCGTCTTTTTTCCGGGAAATTTATAATGTGATCAGGGATATGGAACAGGTTGAGCTGCGCCTGACCCCCGGCGGGGCGGTCTATATCATAAACTGCGACGGGCGGGAAGCTGCCGGGGTTCTGAAGGTGACGGAGGGGGGCGCAGAGACGGCCTTCGAGGCATCGGCTGCCTGTATCGGCGCTTCCGTATGCCAGCAGGGTATCGGCGATTCGCAGGCGCTCTTAAAGAAACTCGTACAGGCTTCCAGGGAGGCGCAATTTGCAGACGGGATCCTTCCACAGATTCACATATCAGGCTGTCCTTCCTCCTGCGGGACCCATCAGATTGGTGAGCTTGGCTTTCAGGGCTGTATCATAAGAATAGAAAAGGCGGCGGTACCGGCCTGGCAGCTCAGTATAAACGGCTGCGAACGTCAGGGAAGCGAGCGGATGGGGGAGAAACTGGGAGTGATACCGGACGAGAAGGCGCCGGATTTTATCCTGGCTTTGGGCAAGGCGGTGGAAGCGTCCGGAAAGGGATTTATACGGTGGCAGCGTGATAATCCCGGCGCTCTGAAAGCGGTGGCAGAAAAATTTCTGGTATAGCCGGGTATTCCCCTGGCTGTGTCTGCAAGAGGAATACCCGGCTGTGGGAATATCTAAAGAACCCCGGCCAGTATCAGGTTCATATGAGTGATAATGAGAATAGCCATTGCAAAATCCATCAGAAAGCCGCCTACGATTGGTACGGTGAAAAAAGCTTTTGGAGACGGACGGTCATAATGTGAAACGACGGCGCTCATGCTTGCCATTGCGTTCGGGGTAGCCCCCATTGCATAGCCGTAGAAACCGGCAGCCATGACCGCCGCATCGTAGTCCCTGCCGTTTGTATTGTAAATAATCAGGGCGGCAAATACCGCGAGAAGAATAACCTGGCCAATTAGAATGATAATCAGAGGAAGTGCAAGCGCTGCAAGCTCCCATAATTCCAGGGCCATGATGGTCATTGCCAGGAATATATTCAGGAACAGGCTGCCCAACGCATCGATTTCTTTCGTATATACCTTGATATGCGCAGCTTCTCCGCCGTTTCTGATAAATGCGGCGGCGAAGATTGCGCCTACATAGGCCGGGAAAACCATTCCGCTCAGACTGATTAATTTTGATATGACTGTTCCGGCACCCATGGCAATTATGATTTGGAAAAAAGCCTTATGCATGGAAGACACCTCAATCACACTGGCTTCCTCATCCACCTCAATACTGCCGTAATCCACCTCTCTAACGCCGGTTTTTCTTACGTCCTTAAGCTTATGGCGGTCAATGAGAAATTTAGCGATGGGGCCGCTGACGAGACCGCCCATAACCAGGCCGAAGGTTGCGGATGCAATGGCAAAAGTCAGGCCCCCTACGGCTCCGTTTTGTTCCATAATCGGAGCAAAAGCGGCAGACGACCCTACGCCGCCCATCAGGGAGATAGAGCCTGCGCACATGCCGAGCAGAGGATTTAAGCCAAATGCCCGTGCGATTGCAACCCCCCATACATTCTGTATAATCAGCATGACGGAGGAAGTACAGAATAATATAAAAATAGCAATTCCGCCTTTTTTGATTATCTTAAGGCTTGCGCTGAATCCAATGGTTGAAAAGAATGCGATCATGAAAAAATCTTTTAATGTCTGGTCAAATGCAAATTGAAAAGCACCTGTCTGAACCCCGGCCATATTGATAATGGAGAACAACAATCCGCCGACTGCCGGAGCAGGAATACAATACTTTTCCAGAAAATGGACTTTAATCCTCCTATTTGATTCTGGCGGTGCCATATCCGGCACGCCGGTATTTGGGACAGGCGGTTTTTTTATGTAATTGCCTGCCCTGTAATTCGATTGATTGGATTGCTTTTAGATACCCGGGATATGAGATATTTTATCTGATTTGTAGAATATTTACAAATAATATATAAAAAGCTAAATACTATATAACAAAATACTTATATATTCAGATAAAATTAAAAGTTTAACGGAATTATAACATAAATATAGGGAATTTTAACAAAATTCTAACACGAGAATAAACAGCCAACAATATATAAAAAGGAAGAGGGAACCGTAGATGAAGAGAGTGAAAGCAGAAAATTACAGAAATAATGATAAAGATAAAGGGAGCGGAAGTCCGATTCATATAGAAAGGAAAGTGTTTGACTGCGGCGGTTATGAGTGGGTGATACCGGCGGCATACTCCGATGCTCAGGAAATTAACATAGATATTTGCCGGAGAATACCGGTGGAAGCGCTCCGGTCATTTCGGGACAAATGGGGAGATAAAGACAGAGCGTTACTTACGCAGGAGCAGTCTGCGCTGAGAAACTGCGATGATCCGTTACGGCTTCCCGTCAAATTTAGTATTGAGATAAACGGAGAGGAAATAAGGGGTAGCGGGTGGTACAAAACGGTCTGGCAGCCGGATGATTCTGGTGAAGGGAATATCCGGGTGAAGGAACTGCTGCAATTGTACGGTCTTGCCCCGGACTCCGCCTGGTTGTTTTACAGGGCTGTGTTTCATTGGGAGAGGGAGATGGCAGATATAAAATCAATGAGCCTGTTACTTTCATCAAACAGGGTGACCCGTCCTTCCGGCTACCGTTTTACAACGGCAGTAAACTGCGCGCCGTTCACGGTGACCGTACCGCATCGCTGCCGGGAGAAGGAATACCGGCTCCATATCCTGTCATGCCGCTGTAAAACGATGGATGATTTGGAGTGCGGTAAGCCGGATATGCATAGGGGTGAAAGCGGGCTTGTTTTTCCAAAAAAATATTATGTATTGGAATATAGAACAGAGTCTGACGGCAAGTCCGGGGAAGCTGCCGGCAGCAGAGAGGATATCCTTACGGTCCACGACTGTGCCAGGCCGGATTCACCGATTAGGAATAAGACAATAGTCAGTTCAATTGCAGCCAGTGTTATCGGCGGCGCAGCCGGTGTTGCCGTTTTGACGCAGGGGGAGACCAGGGCGGCCTGTTCCTCCATGTATTTTGAGGAAAAGCCGGAGATTGAGTGGTATGTCGGTATTGCATCGGTTCCGTTTCAGCCGGTTCAAATGGAGATTTAGTTAAGCAGGTGAGGACGC
>NZ_KE992829.1 GCF_000466485.1 [Clostridium] symbiosum ATCC 14940
CTTCGCCCGCAGCCCCAAACCACGACAATCTTCCTCGGGGACGAAAGACTCATAATACCACCCCACCACCCCGTCCGCTGGCCGTACCGGCGGCGTCCTCACCTGCTTAACTAAATCTATATATTTCTGGATATCACTTGACATAATAAAGAGAGTATGATATCGTACATGTTGCAGTTAATTAAAATTGAAAAGTACGTAATATCCCTTATTCAGAGTGATGGAGATACAAAGGATCTGTGAAGTCACGGCAACCCCGTTTAAGCAGGAAGGACGATAAGTCCGGACGGCAGGGAACGGAAGGTGCCAGCCTGAGCGAGGAGCCGGAAGAATTCGGTTAATCGAGCAATAAGAGGATTTGATAGGCTATGATCAAGTCCGTATTGCTACGGACTTTTCTTTTACCCCAAAATGGCCGGCGCGCTCAGTGCGGCTGCCATCAACAATTTAAAGGAGGACAATAATGGAAAAACTACTTTTTACATCTGAGTCAGTTACCGAGGGACATCCGGATAAAATGTGCGATCAGATTTCCGATGCTATCCTGGATGCTTTGCTTGCACAGGATCCGATGAGCCGCGTTGCCTGCGAGACAGCAACAACCACAGGCCTTGTTATGGTTATGGGTGAGATCACCACACATGCGTATGTGGATATTCAGAAAATTGTGCGTGAAACAGTGCGTGAGATTGGATATGACAGGGCTAAATACGGTTTTGACTGTGACACCTGCGGTGTAATTACAGCCATCGACGAGCAGTCTACTGATATTGCCATGGGAGTGGACAAGGCTCTGGAGGCCAAAGAAAACAAGATGTCTGATGAAGAACTGGAGGCAATCGGAGCAGGCGATCAGGGTATGATGTTCGGATATGCGACAAATGAGACGGAAGAATACATGCCTTACCCGATTTATATGGCGCATATGCTGGCCCGCCGTCTTACCGAGGTGCGAAAGAATGGAACACTTTCTTATCTGCGCCCGGACGGCAAGACACAGGTAACGGTGGAGTATGATGAGAAAGGCACGCCGATCCGCCTTGATACAATCGTCCTGTCCACACAGCATGACGAAGCTGTTTCCCAGGAACAGATTCATAAGGATATTAAACGCCATGTGTTTGATCCGATTCTGCCCTCCGGAATGATTGATTCCGAGACCAGATTCTTTATCAACCCGACAGGCCGGTTCGTAATCGGAGGACCTCATGGCGACAGTGGTCTGACAGGCCGCAAAATTATCGTTGATACTTACGGCGGATATGCCCGCCACGGCGGCGGAGCCTTCTCCGGCAAGGACTGCACCAAGGTTGATCGTTCGGCAGCGTATGCGGCCCGCTATGTAGCTAAGAATATAGTTGCAGCCGGACTGGCGGCAAAATGTGAAATCCAGTTATCCTATGCCATCGGCGTCGCACAGCCCACCTCCGTTATGGTTGATACCTTTGGAACGGGGAAACTGAGCGATCAGGAACTGGTCGGAATTATCCGCAAGCATTTCGACCTTCGCCCGGCCGGAATTATCAAAATGCTGGATCTGCGTCGTCCAATCTATAAACAGACGGCGGCATACGGCCATTTTGGCCGCAACGATCTGGATCTTCCGTGGGAGAAGCTGGATAAGGCGGAGCTGCTCAGAAGTTATTTAAATAACTGAATAAATAATAAATAATAAACAATGAAACAATTGAACCATAACAGGGGGCCCGGTCGTCAGACCGGGTCCTTTACTGATGGCGGTGAACCGTGCGCGGAGCGTGCAGGTTACCGTTGTCCGGTATAGATAATATTCCGGGGGATGTCCTTTGCTGCCGCAAAAGCCGGGGATTTTTGCGGATGATTCTGTATGACAGTGCCAAAAGTACCATAAACAGGGCATTTTGCAGGAAATAGGATGAATATTTTATAATACTTTTAGAAACGAAGCTATCAAAATATGGTATACTTATGATTAAGAAAATGAAAAGATATGAGAAAACCGCCGAAGTTTTTTTGTGGTAACACTTTATTCCGATGCCACGGGTTTTCTCATATTTTTCTGACTCCTGTGAGGGAGTGCTGCGGGAGGATATTACATGAAGATCAAAACACGTCTTGCAATTGCATTTATCACAATTACCGTAGTTCCTATCGCTCTGATATACATTGCCGTAATGGGACTTGTAAATTATCAGGGCCGTTCTTTTCAGAAGAACTACGGCCTGAATGAGCAAATTGATCTGCTCTCCGGCAATTCCATGCAGGTATTCAACCGTCTGACACAGGGAGTTTACAATACAATCCGGAAGGCAGTGGATGAGGATCCGGCTGTCTTTGACAATCCGGAGTATCTGGAGTCTTTAAACAGTGAGCTGGAGAAGAAGTACTCCTATCTGATTCTGAGAAGGGGAGACGAGATTGTCTTTTCCGGGTCGGAAGAGGGGTATGAGCTTGCGGAACAGCTCTCTCCCTATGATGATTATAAAGCCAATGCGTCCGGCGGTTTTTATATGGACGGAGAGGAGCAGCACCTTTTAAAACAGATTGATTTCAAGTATACTGACGGGGAACAGGGCAGCCTGTTTATCGTGACGAATGTCGGTGATTATGTTCCCGAGATTAAGACCATGATCAGTGAGATGATGCTGGTGGGTGTACTGATTATCTGTTTTACCGCCGGAATATTGATTATGTGGGTATACAGGGCGCTGCTGCAGCCGCTGAATAAGCTGCAGGAGGCAACGAAGCAGATCAGGGACGGCAATCTGGACTTTACCCTGGATGTGGACAATGAAGATGAGATTGGCATGCTCTGCCAGGATTTCGAGGAGATGCGGCTGAGACTGAAGGAGTCATCGGAGGAGAAGCTCCAGTATGATAAAGAGAGCAAGGAGCTGATCAGTAACATTTCCCATGATTTGAAAACCCCGATTACGGCAATCAAAGGATATGTCGAGGGAATTCAGGACGGTGTGGCCTCATCGCCGGAGAAGCTGGATAAATACATTAAAACGATTTATAATAAAGCGAATGATATGGATCGCCTGATTGACGAGCTTACCTTCTATTCCAAGATTGATACGAATAAGATACCATATAACTATACGAAGATTAATGTGGCAGAATATTTCGGTGACTGTCTGGAGGATGTGGGGCTCGACATGGAGACCAGGGGTATCGAGCTGGGATATTTCAACTATGTCGATAATGATGTTATGATCATTGCCGATGCGGAGCAGATGAAGCGTGTGATTAATAATATCATCGGTAATTCCTTAAAATATCTGGACAAGAAAAAAGGAATCATTAATATTCGGATTAAGGACGACGGTGATTTTATCCAGATTGTGATAGAGGATAACGGAAAAGGCATTGCGGCCAAGGATCTGCCGTTTATATTTGACCGTTTTTACAGGACGGATTCCTCGAGAAATTCTTCCAAAGGCGGAAGCGGCATCGGCCTGTCGATTGTGAAAAAGATTATAGAAGATCATGGCGGCAGGATTTGGGCTACGAGTAAAGAAGGAATTGGCACGGAAGTTCATTTTGTGCTTAGAAAATACCAGGAGGTTATTCAGGAATGAGCAGAATTTTAATTGTTGAAGACGAAGAAAGCATCGCAGAGCTGGAAAAGGATTATCTGGAACTTTCCGGGTTTGAGGTGGAGATGGAGAACAACGGGGAAGCGGGGTTAAAGCGCGGCCTGGAAGAAGATTTTGATCTGCTGATTCTGGATCTGATGCTTCCCGGCATAGACGGCTTTGAGATCTGCAAAAAGGTACGGGAAGTGAAAAACACCCCGATTATTATGGTGTCGGCGAAAAAGGACGACATTGACAAGATAAGAGGCCTGGGCCTGGGCGCGGATGACTATATTACGAAGCCCTTCAGCCCCAGCGAGATGGTTGCCAGAGTAAAAGCCCATATGGCCAGATATGAACGCCTGATTGGCAGCGGAACACCCGAGAATGAGATAATTGAAATCAGGGGACTGAAGATCGATAAGACGGCAAGACGCGTTTATATCAACGGGGAAGAGAAGAATTTTACTACGAAAGAGTTTGACCTGCTGGCATTCCTCGCCCAGAATCCGAACCATGTCTTTACAAAGGAAGAGCTTTTCAGCAAGATTTGGGATATGGAATCGCTGGGAGATATCGCTACGGTTACGGTGCATATTAAAAAAATCAGGGAGAAGATTGAGTTTAATACGGCGAAACCGCAGTATATTGAGACGATTTGGGGAGTTGGATACCGGTTTAAGGTTTAATGTACGCCCATGAGGAAATAAACGATAACCTGTACGCCCTGCGCACTGGTCATCGCCTTCATTAAAGGAGGATACTGCAAAGTCAGCATTAGCTGGTTTTGCAGTATCCTTCTTTGGCTCTTTGTCAATAGTTGGGGTGGGATTTG
>NZ_KE992830.1 GCF_000466485.1 [Clostridium] symbiosum ATCC 14940
CCAGAGGTGAGGCAAGGGGGGAAGCGAATCGAGATAAGAGTGAGGGGGAATCTGAGGCTCAGGTATCTCAAAATAAATTAAAACATATAAATAACCGTCATAATCCTAACAGCTATGCTCAGCAGATAAAAAATAGGCCAAAGGCTGATGTCGTGAAAGAATTAGAGAATAAATCTTTCTTTAATAAAGATTGGAGCAAAAAACAAATAGAGGATGCGGTAAATGCAGGATACAAAGAGGCACTAGAAAAAGGAATCTCTTCAGGACAATATACATTTTCTTATGGCGGAGAGAATGTGACTATTGCGTTGGAAAATGGAGGGATAAAGACAGCATTTGGAGATTATAAATATACATATCAACAATTATTAGAATTATTAAAGTAGGTGATTATTTAAATGTTTAAAATTAAATTTAGAATTGTGGATGACATTCAACTATTGAGTACTATTCAAACAAAAATATTCGATGATGAATATGATCAGATTTTGGGCTTTTTCCAGATATCTTTTGGAGCTCATCAAGAGGGGGTATACTATCACGAGAATCAATTGAAGGAAGACGAAGAGGGGAGTGAATTGTTAGATTATTGGTTTGATAAAATATTGCTAGTTGCAATTTTGTTAGACTCAGAATCAGATTATGTTGCATTTAAGGAAATTGAAACCGTTAACCGATGGATTGATTTTACAAAGAGAGATAATAATGTTTTTATCAATGTTGCAGTAGACGATATTTGTCAAAACAATAATTTGATAATCACTGAGAAATATCAGTTTTCTCACATTGAGCCTTTAAATTATGTAATGCCGTATCAGGATTTGAAATGTCAAATATTGGAGGTGTCAGAAAAGTTTCTTACAGAGCTAAATCAGATTAATCCAAATTTATGTAAAACAAAAATATGCAAAGCATTACAACAAAAAATAGATATAATTAAGATTAAGAGTTAGAATTATTCGCCCGGCTTCGCCGGGCGATGTACTCTGACCGGGTGTCATTAAGACACCCGGTCTTTAACCTGCACACTTTTCGACCCTAGTCATA
>NZ_KE992831.1 GCF_000466485.1 [Clostridium] symbiosum ATCC 14940
CCCGCAGCAATTCATTCCGGCCGGATTCCCCCCATCACGACACCCTCCAACCGGGGCCGGAAGACTCAGACAGACTCCCTCGCCACACCGGACATAGTCCGTTCCGGACGCGTCCTCCATCCTCAATCAAAAATCCATTCTGTCCATAACGCATAATATTTACCAAGAACATGGGAGCCGTCGGTCGTATACGTTTCATTCAGATTGCCGCTTTCATCGTCGAATATTACATTGACATCGATATAAGGGCAATTCTCCTCTGCGGCAATCTGTTTGATACCCTGATTCAGCGCATTGATATTTTCATTATTGTAAATAGGGCTCCGGTCCGACTTTGTTTTGGTTACATGCAGGTTAGCTTCCAGAATCAGGGCTGCTTCGGGCTGCTTTTCTTTTATATAGCTAACAACGGTCCGGTACTGCTTTAAAATATTTTGATTGCCGTAGCCCAGTTCATTGATGCCGAGCATCAGGAAGACGGCCTTATAATTTTTTTCCTCCAGAAGCTGATTTAAAGTCTTATCACTTCCAGCGCCTTTTTTCGGTTTGCTGTCCAGTAGATTAAAGACGCTCATCCCGGAATCTGCGAATACGTCGGCATTTCCCAAGTCGCCGTATTCCGACAGGCCGACCGTTCTGGAATCTCCGATAAACAGTACGTCCGTCAAATCAGGGCTGACTGCACCAAGTTCCTTCTTCCAGCCGTCCGATCCGGGTTCGCCGGGAGCGTTGCCTGAAGTCTTTGACGGCTCTGAGGGTGAGGGCGGAGACTCCGGGGGAGCGGGCAACGGCGAAGACTCCGGGGGAGCGGGCAACGGCAGAGCTTTTAGGGAGTCGGAGGGACGCAGAGTCTCCGGAAGAGTTGACGAAAGAGCGGCAGATACGGGGAAGGCAGGATCCCGGACGGCGGCTGATGCGGCAAAATCTTGTTTCACTGTCTTTCCGGCTTCCGGTTTCATCAGAACACCTCCGATCATTGCGGCAGCGGCGGCGATGAACAGGCTGAAGGACAGGAGAATCGTATACCAGTATTTGTGCATTGCTTTTTCTCCTTAAAATCTGAAATATAAAAACGGGTCATCGGCGCCTGCGCGGATGCGGTAGATGCAGGCCCAGAATAAAAGCAGAAGGATCACTGCGGTGATGACATTCTTTTTGTAATGATTGTAGATATTTCGGGGCAGAGCTGTTATAAAGACAAGTCCGGCCGTCAAAGAGCCGGAATACAGCCTGCCGTATTTCAAAAAATCACCATTGAAATAGGTGAGTTGGGTATTTCGTGCCAGGAAAGGAAAAAGCCTTTGGACATAGACTGATATATCAGACAGTTCCGGTAATGCAAATACCATCCAGGTCAATGGAATTGCCAAAGCCATGTAGGCATGTCCTGCAAGCGGAAAACGGTGCAGGAAACGCAGCAGGGCCAGCTTTTCAACGGATATCAGCACAAAGAGGAGCAATCCCCAAAGTAGAAAATTCCAACTGGCGCCATGCCAGAACCCGGTTAAGAGCCATACGGAAAACAGATTAAAGAAGGTCCGCGCCGGTTTCTTTCTGTTTCCTCCCAACGGGATATACAGGTAGTCCCGGAACCAGTTTCCGAGAGTTATGTGCCATTTCCGCCAGAATTCCGTCATGGACAGAGCCATGTAGGGATGCTCAAAGTTATTGGGCAGCTTAAAGCCGAGGATTTCGCCAAGCCCCTTTGCCATCAGAGAATAGCCGTAAAAATCAAAGTAAATCTGCATGCTGAATGCGGTGAGTCCGAGCCAAGCTAATGGGGTGGAAATGCTCTCATAGCCTATGGCCTTCACATCATTCCAGAGTCCTCCGATTTGATTTGCCAGTAAAACCTTTAGGCCTAATCCGATCGTAAATTCGCGAAGCCCGTTTTCCAGGTGTAAAAGAGAGTGCCTGCGTGCGCTGATTTGCTTCCGGACAGAAGCGTACGTGACAATCGGACCTGCTATCAGCTGGGGAAACATGCAGATATACATGCCAAAATTGATGAGGGATGGTTCGAAACAGATATCCTTCCGGTAAACGTCTGTCAGGTAGGAAATGGCCTGGAATGTGTAGAAGCTGATTCCAATGGGCAAAATAAAGGCGGGACTTGACAGCCGGAAGGAGCAGCCTGTTTCAGCAAGTAATAAGTTAATATTTTCCGAAATAAATCCGGCATATTTAAACAGCACAAGCCATGAGAGGTTGTAAAAAATTCCCGCAGCCAGCCATCCTTTCCGACAGCCGCTTTTCCTTCTGCGTCCAAGTCTTATACCCAGACGGTAATTGACGAAGACGGAAAAGAGCAGAAGCGCCGCGTAGAGAGGGTGGTCTTTGACTCCAAATGAGTAGAATAACAGGCTCCCCGCCAGAAGGCAGGCGTTCTTCCACCTGCGGGGAGTCAGGAAATATACAAACAGGAATATCGGTAAAAAATAAAAAATGAAAGTAAGACTGCTGAAAACCATAACCAGGACTTCTCTTTTCTCATAAGTAATATTTAATGACAATAGATAGACGGGCAGAGTGGGCAGAAAGTTTCAATAAATAAAAAATATATGGCAGGAGACAATGACAGATACGCTGCACGAATGAACCGGCGCCTGACGCAATGTGCGCAAATGAGAAAAACAATGAGAAAACACTCCTGCCAAACCTTGTATTTAAAAGAAAAATATAGTAAAATTACCCCTGATAAACTTGAGATGGCGGCAAAGAACCGGAAAGGAGAAAAAAAATGACAGTCACAGATGTATCCGGAGTTGGAAAAGCAGCCGTGTTTTTAATTAAGGGTGAAGCAAATATTCTGTTTGAGGCAGGAATGGCCTATGCGGCAGATTTGATGATAGAAAATATAAGGAGGGAACTGGGAGACGGGCAGGTGGATGCCGTTCTGATATCCCATTCCCATTATGATCATGTGGCCGGTCTTCCGGCCGTGCGCATGGCCTGGCCGGGAGTTAAGGTATACGGCTCAGAGCGCGCAAGGGAAATACTGCTAAAGCCATCTGCACTCTCCGTGATTCGCAGCCTGAGCGGTGACGCGGCAGAAGCGGCGGGAATGGACTGGGACAGGAATTACAGGGATGAAGATCTCAGAGTCGATGTCGTGCTGGAGGATGGAGAAACCGTCAAAATAGGAAATCACAGTGTCCTGGCGTTTGAAACAACCGGTCATACGAAATGCTCGCTGTCCTATATTGTGGATGGTGAATTGATGCTGTGCAGTGAGTCGGTCGGGGTGATGGGACCTTATGGCGGTTATATGCCGGCTTTTCTGGTTGATTATATCGGCGCAAGGGAATCCATTTTAAAATCGGCGAAATATCATGTGAAAGAAATTATATTAAACCATTACGGCCCAGTCAGTGAGGCGGATAAGCCGAGAATCTGGGATATTCTGCTGGAAAAGCTGGAGGGCAGTAAAAAACAGATGACGGATGTAATGAAACGGTGCACTTCTGATGAGGAAGCGCTTAAAGAGCTGGAGAGAATTTTTCATGGAAATGTAGATAAAAAGGAGCAGCCGGATGAGGCGTTTAATATCAATGCGCTCAGTATGATGAAAACGCTGAGGAGACAGTTCCCGGAGGAATTCCGGTGATACGTATCCTGTATCTATATTTATAGAAGAGATAGCGCTTCAGCCGGAAAACAAAAGGAAGGACAGGTACGGTATGCAGTTAATTGCGGCAGTGGATAAGAACTGGGCTATTGGTCATAAAGGGCAGATGCTGGTTGCGATACCTGCGGACCAGAAGTGGTTCCGCCAGGAAACGATGGGAAAAATTATTGTGATGGGGAGAAAGACTCTGCTCACTCTGCCGGGGGAGAGACCGCTGGACGGCAGAATCAATCTCATTCTGACAACGGATAAAAGCTTTAAGTTAAAAGGAGCGGATGTCTGCCACAGTGTGGAAGAGGTGTTGAATAGGATCAAATGGTATAAAGAAGAACGGGGATTTACGGATGAAGATGTTTTCATTATCGGCGGACAGAGTGTTTACGAGCAGTTCCTTCCCTACTGTGATACGGCGCACATCACTTATATTGATTATGCTTATCAGGCGGATACTTATCTTGTGAATCTGGACAAAGAGGGCTGGATTGTGACGGAAGAAAGTGATGAGCAGACTTATTTTAATTTGTGTTATGAATTCAGGAAATATAAGAGGCCATAGGAATTAGGCGGATTTTTGCACATCCGGTAGGGCGGATTTGAACAGACAGCAGTATTTTAGGAGGTGAAGCCACGTTTTTGCTTGTCTTTATAGAGGTGAAGTGGTAAAATGTAGGCAATCTTTTGCATATTTATTGCCATCATCCGGCAGCGGCGCCGGTTTTGCCGGTCTGCCGGACCGCATAGGCCGGTATACAAAAGTTAACGACAGGTTGAATAGAACGAGGAAACAGGAGGAGAAACATGTATCAGATTTTAAAAGCGGAAAAGCTGGCTGATAAAATTTATCTGATGGAAGTGGAAGCTCCCAGAGTTGCGCGCTCATGCGAACCGGGGGAGTTTGTGATTGTCAGGATAGATGAAGAGGGGGAACGGATTCCTCTGACCATTTGTGATTATGACAGGGAACAAGGGACAGTTACCATCGTGTTCCAGACGGTCGGGGCGTCGACGGAGCGGATGGCACTTTTGAAGGAAGGGGACACCTTCCGTGATTTTGTGGGTCCCCTTGGAAATCCTTCCGACTTTGTGAAGGAGGACCCGGAGGAACTGAAAAAGAAACGGATTCTCTACGTGGCAGGAGGAGTCGGAACGGCTCCGGTATACCCGCAGGTGAAGTGGTTAAAGGAACACGGCGTCAAGGTGGATGTTATCGTCGGCTCCAAGACAAAGGATCTCCTGATTCTGACAAAGGAGATGGAGGAGCAGGCGGAGAATCTTTACATAACAACGGATGACGGCTCCTATGGCCGCAAAGGAATGGTAACGGAGGTCATAACGGAGCTGGTGGAGAAAGAGGGCAGGCGTTATGATACCTGTGTTGCCATTGGCCCGATGATCATGATGAAATTCGTCTGTCTGCTGACAAAGAAGCTGAATCTGCCGACGGTGGTCAGCTTAAACCCCATCATGGTGGATGGGACAGGGATGTGCGGAGCCTGCCGTGTGACGGTGGGAGACAAGGTGAAGTTCGCCTGCGTGGACGGGCCGGAGTTCGACGGCCATCTGGTCAATTTTGATGAGGCGATGAAGAGGCAGCAGCTGTACCGGACCCAGGAAGGCAGGGCTATGCTGAGACAGCAGGAGGGCGCCACACATCACGGCGGATGCGGACATTGCGGAGGTGAGGAATAATGGAAGCCAGAAGAGACATGATGGTTAAAGTACCGGTGAGGGAACAGGAACCCCAGGTGCGGGCCGCCAACTTTGAGGAGGTGTGCCTGGGTTATAATAAAGAGGAGGCCATGGCGGAGGCGGAGCGCTGCTTAAATTGTAAGAATGCCAAATGTATCGCAGGCTGCCCGGTGGCAATCGATATCCCGGCGTTTATCGAAGAGGTAAAGAAGGGAGAGATTGAGGAGGCTGCCCGCGTGATAGCGAAGGCGTCGGCTCTGCCGGCGGTATGCGGCCGTGTCTGCCCGCAGGAGACGCAGTGTGAGGGGCAGTGCATCCGCGGCATCAAGGGAGAGCCTGTTTCCATCGGAAAGCTGGAGCGTTTTGTGGCCGACTGGTCCAGAGAGCATGGCTTTGTGCCGGAGGCGCCGGAGAAGACGAACGGGAAAAAGGTGGCGGTGATCGGCTCCGGCCCCTGCGGCCTGACCTGCGCCGGGGATCTGGCAAAGCTCGGTTATGAGGTCACGATTTTTGAGGCCCTTCACGAGCCGGGCGGCGTGCTGACCTACGGAATCCCGGAGTTCCGTCTTCCAAAGGAGGGCGTCGTACAGCCGGAGATAGAGAATGTGAAGAAGCTGGGCGTAAAGCTGGAGACCAACGTGATAATCGGGAAATCGGTGACCATCGATGAGCTGATGGAGGAAGAGGGCTTTCAGGCCGTGTTCATCGGTTCGGGAGCGGGCCTGCCGAAGTTCATGGGAATCCCGGGGGAGAATGCGAACGGAGTGTTCTCAGCCAATGAATATCTGACAAGAAGCAACCTGATGAAGGCGTTCCGCGATGACTATGACACACCTCTGATGATAGGAAAGAAGGTAGTGGTAGTCGGAGGAGGAAACGTTGCCATGGATGCGGCCAGGACGGCGCTGCGTCTGGGAGCCGAGGTACATATCGTATACAGAAGAAGCGAGAAGGAGCTGCCTGCCAGGGCGGAGGAAGTACATCATGCAAAGGAGGAGGGAATCCGTTTCAACCTTCTGACCAATCCGGTGGAAATCCTGACGGACGAGAATGGCTGGGTAAACGGGATCATCTGCCGGAGGATGGAGCTTGGGGAGCCGGATGAATCGGGCAGAAGAAGGCCGGTGGAGAAGGCCGGTTCTGATTTCAGGATTGATGCGGACACGGTTATCATGGCGCTTGGCACCTCCCCGAACCCGCTGATATCGGCGACTACGGAGGGACTGAGCGTAAACCGCTGGAAATGCATTATCGCCGATGAGGCCGATGGAAAGACGACGAAAGAGGGCGTGTATGCAGGCGGAGACGCTGTGACGGGAGCTGCGACGGTGATCCTTGCAATGGAAGCCGGACGCGCCGGAGCCCGCGGGATTGATGAGTACCTTTCCGGTAAATAATGGTCACAGTTTAAACTGTCTGAACTGTTACAAATAATGTGCTTAAAGGGGCCGTCTGTATTCGAGCGCGTTTTCAAATACGCTCGAACCGCCTCTCTTAAAATGAATGCAGCCCTGGCCGGAACGTAGAGTGTCGGCCGGGGCTGTTGCTGATTGAAGGCGGTAATCTGCGGGCGGAGACCGCAGGCTGCCGCCGGCTGGCGGAAAAAGATCCGCGGAGTGCATTTTTTATAATATTAAATTGTTGAGGGAATATGAAATGAAGAAAAAGGTAGATTTGCTCCATGAGCCAATCCTGCCCGGCCTTACCCGGCTGGCAGTGCCGATTATGGCTACATCACTGGTTCAGATGGCGTATAATCTGACAGACATGGCATGGATAGGAAGACTGGGGGCCGGGGCGGTGACGGCAGTGGGTACCGCCGGAATGTATAGCTGGCTGTCACAGGGAATCGTGGATCTGGCTAAAATCGGGGGCCAGGTAAAAGTAGCGCACGCTCTCGGCGCCGGCAATGAAAAAGATGCGGCCCAGTACGCTAAATGCGCAATTCAGATGGGACTGCTGTTTGCCGTGATGTTCGGCCTGATTTCGTTCTTTGGCGCAAAGTATCTGATTGGATTTTTCGGGTTGAAGGATCCGGTAATTATTGCAAATTCACAGAATTATCTGAGGATTGTCTGCGGGCTGATTCTTTTTCCGTATATCAATTCAGTGCTTACAGGTATCCTTACGGCTAACGGAGACAGTAAAACGCCGTTTAAGGCAAATGTGATCGGACTTGCGGCTAATATGGTATTAGATCCGGTTCTGATATTCGGGATTGGTCCGTTTCCGGCCATGGGAGTAGTGGGCGCCGCAGTGGCGACCGTCACGGCCCAGATTACGGTTTCATTTATTTTTATTCTGGCTGTCAGAAAAGAAGAGGTTCTCTTTGGCAGCTTCCGGTTGTTCACCGTTACCCCGGTCCGCTATATTAAAGAGATTGTCACAATCGGATTTCCCGCTTCGATTCAAAACCTTATTTATGCCAGTATTTCCATGGTACTGACGAGACTGGTGACCGGGTGGGGAGACACGGCGGTGGCGATTCAGAGAGTCGGCGGCCAGGTGGAATCAGTTTCCTGGATGGTGGGAGAGGGATTTGCGGCAGCAGTCAATTCATTCACCGGCCAGAATTTTGGCGCGGGTCTGTTTGACCGGGTTAAAAAAGGGTTTTCAGCGGCGGTGAAAATGATGGGGATCTGGGGACTGATGACGACATCCCTGCTGATATTTCTGGCGGAACCTATTTTCAGTATTTTTATCCGGGAGCCGGATGTACTCGGGGCCGGAGTGGAATATCTTCGGATTCTCGGCCTTTCCCAGTTCTTTATGCTGATTGAACTGACATCCATCGGAGCGTTTGCCGGTTTAGGCAAAACCTCGATACCATCAGTCCTGAGCATAATCCTGACTTCAGCCAGGATACCGCTTGCAATTGTGTTTTCCTCGATGGGACTTGGGCTGAACGGAATCTGGTGGGCGCTTACCGTATCCAGTGTGGCTAAGGGAATTATCTTTTATATCGCATATAAGATGACGCTGCGGAAAGTGGAGAAAAGAATGGGGCCGGGGTTACAAAAAACGACGTAAATACTCAAAAAAATGCCTGTAGTTTTGTGAAAAGTTTTCAGCAAAAAACTATAGACGAATTGAGGGATACGTGAGATAATATGTACAAGTATGATGTGATAAAATTAACAAAGTACTAACACATTCATTTTGAAAGGAGTCTTAAAATGATTTATTCACACGAAGTTGAAAGTATGTGTCCAGTAGCGCAGGGCGTTAATCACGGCTGTGCTCCGATTCCGGAAGAAGCAAAATGGGTAAAATCCAGAGAGGTTAAAGATATCTCCGGTTTAACTCACGGCGTGGGCTGGTGTGCTCCGCAGCAGGGCGCCTGTAAGCTGACTCTGAATGTTAAAGAGGGAATCATTCAGGAAGCTTTAGTAGAGACAATCGGATGTTCAGGCATGACACATTCCGCAGCCATGGCAGCGGAGATCCTTCCCGGAAGAACGGTCCTGGAGGCGCTGAACACAGACCTTGTCTGCGACGCAATTAATACGGCGATGAGAGAACTCTTCCTTCAGATCGCATACGGAAGAACACAGAGCGCATTCTCTGAGGATGGTCTTCCAATCGGTGCGGGTCTTGAGGATCTGGGCAAGGGACTTCGTTCTCAGGTTGGTACAATGTATGGAACATTAAAGAAAGGTCCGCGTTACCTGGAGATGGCAGAAGGCTATGTAACGGGAATCGCTCTCGATGAAGAAAACCAGATTATCGGATACCAGTTCGTAAATCTCGGCAAGATGACGGATTTCATCAAGAAGGGCGACGATCCAACTACCGCATACGAGAAATCCAAAGGCCAGTACGGCCGTGTGGACGATGCGGTGAAGATTATCGATCCGAGACAGGAATAAGTGGGATAATCAGCAGGGAACGTTTGAATCCCCTGAAAGAGTTACATAGACATAGACTTAATAGCAGGTAAATTATTAAGGAGGATCATAGAGTTATGGCATTATTTGAATCATATGAGAGACGAATTGACAAAATCAATTCCATATTAAACAGCTATGGCATCGCTTCCATTGAAGAGGCTGAGAAAATCACAAAAGATGCTGGACTGAACGTATATGACCAGGTTAAGAAAATTCAGCCTATCTGCTTTGAAAATGCAGGCTGGGCTTACACGGTAGGCGCTGCCATTGCCATCAAAAAAGGATGCAGAAGAGCGGCGGACGCAGCGGCGGCAATCGGTGAGGGACTTCAGTCCTTCTGTATCCCGGGCTCCGTTGCCGACCAGCGAAAAGTTGGTTTAGGCCACGGCAACCTTGGCAAGATGCTTCTGGAAGAAGAGACGGACTGCTTCTGTTTCCTGGCTGGCCATGAGTCTTTTGCAGCCGCAGAGGGAGCCATCGGTATTGCCGAGAAGGCCAACAAAGTGCGTCAGAAACCTCTTCGCGTTATCTTAAACGGTTTAGGAAAAGATGCCGCACAGATTATCTCCCGTATTAACGGATTCACCTATGTTGAGACAGAGATGGATTATTACACAGGCGAGGTTAAAGAACTCTGGAGAAAATCTTACTCCGAAGGACTGAGGGCAAAAGTTAACTGTTACGGAGCGAATGATGTGACGGAAGGCGTTGCCATCATGTGGAAAGAGGGAGTAGATGTTTCCATTACAGGTAACTCCACAAACCCGACAAGATTCCAGCACCCGGTTGCAGGCACCTATAAAAAAGAGTGTTTGGAAAAAGGCAAAAAGTACTTCTCCGTTGCATCCGGCGGCGGCACAGGCCGTACGCTTCATCCGGATAACATGGCGGCAGGTCCTGCTTCCTACGGTATGACGGATACACTGGGACGCATGCACTCCGATGCCCAGTTCGCAGGCTCCTCCTCCGTTCCGGCTCATGTTGAGATGATGGGTCTGATTGGAGCCGGAAATAACCCGATGGTCGGAATGACAGTGGCCGTTGCGGTAAGCATTGAAGAGAGCGCTAAAGCTGGGAAATTCTAAGAAAACACCGATTTTGATTTGATATAATGTTAGCAAAGAAAAGTAGTTATGTCCGTATAGCATAGCAAAAACCCAGAGAGTGGCAGTTTCTCTGGGTTTTCTTTATTATGTATTCCGTGATGGCATCTCCTTCCTGCTGGAAAGAGTCAACAGCAATTGTTACAATATATCTATTATAATGATATGATGTTGGAGGCAAAAGGTCTTTTGACCCCTTTGATACCGGATTGCTCCGCACTGCGTGCTCTCACAATCCTCAAAAACATTCGCAATCCGCTCATTTTTCTGCGAAAAATGGCTTCTTACTCATGTTTTTGGCGGGTCCCAAGATTAAAAATCTTCATGCAAGCAAGCTTGCATCATATTTCCAACCTTTTGACCCTGGTATCATGACATTCTGTTACAATTAAGGTATAATGAGTGGAGACTGTAAAAAGGGATAGCTCAGGAGGTACAGATGAATTCTACTTCGAAAAATGCAGAAAACAAAACGGTAAATAATCCAGGAATTGCAGCTAAATTTATAATTCTCAGCCTGATTGGGATTTTTTTGTTTTTTGTTCCGATACGGGCTGGCGGAGCCAGCACAATCCCGGTCGAATTCCTGGTAAGTTATCTGATAAGCAGTTTTAAGCCGGTGGTCCGCCTCTATGCACTGGCGGTGATTTTGATAGCCGCCGTTTTGCCTTTTATCAGAAAAACGTGGAAAAAAGATGCCTTAACTACCGTATTCACCTTCAGCAAAATACTTGGAGCCGTTTTTACGGTTATCGTTTTTTCGGGCTTTGGCCCTGAGCCAATTATAAGGGCTGACCATGGTCCCTTTTTATTTGAGGCACTTGTTATCCAGGTTGGGGTCCTGCTCCCCATAGGCTCCATTTTTCTGACCTGTCTTATGAATTACGGGTTTATCGATTTTATCGGGCAGTTTCTCCGGCCAATCATGCGAACCATTTGGAAAACTCCGGGCCGTTCCGCCGTGGACGCCGCCGCATCCTTTATGGGCGGTAATGCCATAGGATTGATGCTAACGAATGAAATGTATAAGAATCAAAGGTACAATACCAGGGAAGCATCTGTCATTGCCACGGGTTTTCCCGTTGTCTGTGTTTCATTTTTTATTGTTGTAGCAAAAACAGCCTCTATCATGCATTTATGGACACAATTTTTTCTGACTTCGCTTTTAGTTACATATGGAGTTACCGCAATTACTGCGCGTCTGTATCCACTGGCAGGAAAGTCTGCCGGATACTACCGGGAAGGAGAAGGGGTCCCTGAAGAAAAACCGGACGGACGGCTCATTAAGGCAGCATGGACAGAGGGGCTGCGGGTCTGCCAGGATGCAGGACCAGTTCTTTCAAACATTACAAAAAACGTTAAAAATTCCTTTGGACTAATCTTGGAAGTTTTGCCGAATTTTATGTCCATTGGCCTTATCTCATTGATCTTAGAAAATTATACACCTGTTTTTGACTGGTTCGGTTACTTATTTTATCCCGTTACACTGCTTTTACAGATTCCGGAACCACTCTTGGCTGCAAAAGCCGCGTTCCTGGGCCTGGCGGAAATGTATCTTCCGGTTCTCGTAGTGGCCGGCGCACCGGAGAGAACTCGTTTTATCATCAGTATATTGAGCATTTCGCAGGTCCTGATGTTTACCTCCACGATCCCCTGTATCACAGCTACGGAAATTCCTGTTTCACTCAGGGAAATGATGATTATCTGGCTGGAACGGACTATCCTTTCCCTTTTTCTGATAGTACCGGCAGCATATCTGCTATTTCTCTGGATACAATAGATTTTATGTAATGACGAATCTTTCCATCAGAGTGTTCTGCCGGGAAGATATGGTTGAAAACATATGGTCAGTCTGACCAGAAGGGAAACAAATGAATAAACGTAAGGTAATCAGAGGTATCCTGTTTTTACTTACAGTTCCAATGGCTGCAATGGGAGTGTTTATAGGTTTTCATAGAATAAGCTTACAGATTGAGCGCCGGAAATTTCCACCCATTGGGAAATTGGTGGAGGTGAACGGCCATCAAATGCATGTATATTCGGAGGGAGAGGGAGGGGAAACGCTAGTATTTCTGTCTGGTTCCGGAACTGCTGCGCCAGCCCTGGATTTTAAGGCTCTTTACAGCAGACTGAGCAGCCGTTACCGGATTGCCGTGGTGGAACGGGCCGGCTATGGATTCAGTGATACGGCCGATACTCCCAGGGATATTGATACGGTATTAGAGGAAACCAGGGAGGCTTTGACGCTTGCAGGCGAATCAGGACCCTATATTTTGTTTCCGCATTCCCTGTCAGGTATTGAAGCAATTTATTGGGGACAGAAATATCCCTCGGAGGTGAAGGGGATTATTGGGCTTGATGCCGCTGTCCCATCCATTTATCTGTCCTGGGGGGAAGAGATATTAAATAAGAGTGCAGAAAGCATGGCAAAAATATCAGTCTTATATCAGGCGGGAATGGTACGGCTGCATCCCGAGATATATGATACCGATCCTGCAATGACCGGAGATATATTGTCAGACGAAGAAAAAGCAGCTTATAGAGCTGTGGTTATGAAGAGTTTTATGACAAAGAATATGGTGGATGAGGCAAGATACGCTTATGCGAATGCCGCAAAAGTGGATTCCCTGGAAAAGCCGGTTCAAATTCCGGTACTTTATTATATATCCGACGGTTCTCAGGTTGTAGAGGGATGGAGGGACATCGTCACATCCTATATTGCATCATTTGCAGAATCACAATATGAGTTTTTAGATTGCGGTCACTATGTTCATGATGAAATGCCAGACGTAATCGCAGAAGGAAGTATAAAATTTATCGATTCACTCTCTGATTAAAGGGAATGGTTAATCAAGCGTTCCATCATTTAATAAGTGAGAAAATGAAACATTAGGCGCACCGTCCAATAGACGGATGCGCCTAATGTTACAATGACTTACATAACTGCAGCGGCCTGCCATATTAAAGATCTGCCTGCATAATCCCGTCCATTAGACAGCGCAGGAAACATGAATCGAATCGGAAACATGATTTTCTATATCTAATTAGCCAGCAGGTCAGTTAAAAGTCCGTGGCTGTGGCCTTGGAGGCCTGGGCGGCTGGGGAGGTCTTG
>NZ_KE992832.1 GCF_000466485.1 [Clostridium] symbiosum ATCC 14940
AGCCTGCTAATAAAAAGTCAAGCACTTTTTGAAAATTTTTGTGAAGTGATTTTATGGCACAACTCTAAGACCGCCTCATCAGCCGGTCAAAAAGAAAGCCGTAATAGACGGAATGATTATTCGTTTTGTTCCAGACTGCGCAGATGTGCTTTTACCTTGCCGTAGTAGATGCGGAGGAACTTATTCGCACCAGCAGTCATGTACACATAGTAAGGTTTTCCTTCGGAACGCTTCCGGTTCAGAAACTGGTAGACAGGTTCATTCTCCGGGGCATTCTGGAGCAGGGTGGTCATGACCTGGAACAGGGTCTTACGGAGCCTGCCGGTTCCACATTTGGAAGCTTTGTTGCTCTTTGAGTTGTGCTGCCCTGACTGCTCCACACCGGGATCGACACCTGCAAAAGCAGTGATTGCCTCCCGATGGGTAAATCTTGAAACATCGCCAATCTCAGCAATGAGCTGGGGACCGTAAGTTTTGCCCACGCCATACATGCCCATGACAACCTCGTATTCTGGGAGCGTGGAAGCAAGTGCATTCATCTCCCTGCGGAGCTGTTCGATATGGGCAGAGGCAAGATTGAGCTGCTGGATACTCTGCTGGATCAGAAGCTTATAGGACGTCTCCTTTGGGAACACGGCAACAAGCTCTTTAGAGGCGTTAAACAGTTCTTCTGGTTTGGAAGGCTGATAAATATAATGGTGTTTCCTGCAGAAAGCTTCATAGCGCACTGTAAAAGCTTTCAAGCCGGTTTTACGGACACAGTCCACATGCCAGAATGAGTAAGCGTAATCGACCCATTTTTCACTGCCATCTTCACGGGCAGGGCTGTTGAACAGTTTATTTACACCGGGGTATGTATTATCCAACAGTGCAATCAGGTTTGCCTTTGCGGCAACCTTTTGCTTCATAAAGAAGCTGAATTGTGAATTTAAGGTTTTCAATTGGTTACGTGTATTGTCCATACATGAATACTGCCGCAGTTCAGCCCAGTTGTCAAGGGTATAGCGTGCTATCTTTTTAGCATCAGCAGGGTCAGATTTGACCTTGCGCAACGTATTGTTACCAAAGTTTTTAATCAGATGCGGATTGACGACAGTTACAAAAAACCCGGCATTAGAGAGGGAGTTAGCCATGGACTCATGGTATCTGCCAGTACACTCCATTACAATCCTTGTATCCCCTTCAAGTGAAGCCAGATAATTTGATAGTTCTTTTAAGGATTGGGAAGTGTGAAAAACATCAAAGGGTTTCCTGACAATGACGCCTCCGGGCTGCAGGACTGCGATGGTGCTCTTGCCCTTTGAGACATCAATACCGACAGCGTTGTACATCCTAATGTACCTCCTGAAAATGAATTTGCATGGTATCCAGCATTCCTCACTGCTTATTCAATCTCCTGGGGTATCAAACGGACATGTACAAGGACAGTCCAACCTGCATAAATCGAACGGCTGCAAATGATAGGCTGGCTGACTGGCTTTCTTGCGGACACCTAAAGTGGTCCTAGGAGGTGTCGTCATACCAATGCCTAATCATTATACAGCTTAAACAATGAGAGGATTAAGTCCCAACTGGCTGTTGGGTACTGAAACCCTACACTTATATATTAGGAGC
>NZ_KE992833.1 GCF_000466485.1 [Clostridium] symbiosum ATCC 14940
CCAAACTGCAACAAATGATGCACAGAAACGGCAAGAAACAGCGAAAACACCTCGCGTAATACATCTCGGTTGAACTGTTACGGAAAAGGTTGCCATTCAGCCTCTAAAATACCGGGAAGATGATAACAATAAAAACAGAATAAAATTCCATGATTAAAAAATGTATGAATATACAGGAGGGAAACAGTGGACAAGGATCGGGACAGGCATAAAACAGAATATGATTTGGATCAGCTTCTGAAAGAGTCTTTTAGGATGGATGATAAATCACTCCTTGAACGATTTCAGCGTGCACAGACTGAGATTGACGACAGTCAGATTCCTCCGGAACCGGAAGATGGTTTTGAACGGCTGTTGGACAAAATTGAAGAGAAAGGCATTGAGCCCCAATATATCCGCGACAGAGAAACGGAGAGCAGGAGTGGAAAGAGACGCCGGCTCAAACCAATGCTTAAGGTTGCTCTGGTAGCGGCTGTTGTTGTGGGCGTAATGATGGCAACGACACTTACGGTTGGGGCTAAGAAGTATTTTACTTATAGGAAGACGGTTAAACCAAGTATCAGGAATGCCGTAGTTTTGGATAATGATAGGAACAAAGAAGACTATGGAGAGCTAGAAGTAGCTTATGAAGAAATAAAGAAAACATTAGGAATTGATGCAATACGGTTAGATCAAATTCCTCCAGAGCTGGTATATAAAGACACTGTAATCTCAGGTGATACTGCAACAATGTTATTTAAGTATGGTAATAGTAACTTTAATGTAATACAGCAAATTAGAAGTGTTGGTAATTCATCAGGTATTACTTCGGATAGAAATAATCAGAATAAGGAAGAGGTATATAATAGATGGCTTAATCAGAATATAGAAATACAAACGGCAACTATAGAAGACCAAAAAATAGAATATAGTGCGGAAATTATTTTAGATAATTCATATTATTACATATCATGTGTTATGGATAAAGCGGATTTTATTAATATAATAGAAAATCTATATATTGAAACTGGAGAGGGTGAAAATGGTTAAATTTTGGAAACGAACGATTTTAAGTATTTTAGCAATATTATTAATTAATTCGGTACCGGTTTATGCGTCAGAAGTTTTTTATTGGAATGGCATTGAAGTAATAGATGACGATGACGAGTCAATTATATTACCGGAAAATGTACGGTCTTCAAGAAGTGTAGTTAGAGGTAGTATCCTTTCAACAGGAATCGTTGATATATCTGACGGTGGTAAAGGAAAAGTTGAATTAACAATACAAACATTGGCCCATGTACCCTGTGATAAAATATGTAACGCATTGACGTTACAAGTATGGAATGAGTCTTTAAATGATTGGACACAGGTTACTCGTTTTGAATTCGAAGCTAAACATGAAGATAATCCAGACGAGGAATTAAATTATTTAATTAATGGAGTAGATGTTGAAAATCTCCCAAAAGGTATTTATAGGGCTCGTGGACTACATGCTGTTTATCTGGGAGATGACTATGAATCATTTGCTTCAAGGACAAATGGAATTCAGATATATAGATAATTATATAAGTCAATCCATTATAAGCTGTCGTACTAATGCGGCAGCTTTTTTATTGTTAGGGCAAGGCCCTGTTTTGAACATGGAGT
>NZ_KE992834.1:0-37482 GCF_000466485.1 [Clostridium] symbiosum ATCC 14940
ACAATAAAACAGGTAGTGAAACTTGACACTACCAATAATTAAAAGAAGGTAAAAGAAATGAAAGGTGCATTGATTGGCTTAAAAAATAAATATATTGGGATGTCTGCACCTGTCAAGGCAGCTTGTTGGTTCACGGTTTGTAGTTTTCTGCAGCGTGGAGTTAGTATGATAACGACCCCGATATTTACACGGTTGTTGTCCACAGAAGAATATGGTCTGTATAGTACATATTTGTCATGGGAGTCTGTCCTTCTGATAGTGGTTACACTGTGTTTGTACAAGGCTATTATGAATCTGTATATAAAATATGAAGATCAGGAGAGAGTTCTTTCAGCAGTCTGTGGTCTTGAATTTACGTTATCATTTATATGGCTGGTTATAGGTGTGATTTTCAGAGAAAAGATAGGGGAATTGCTGGGATTATCTCCGGTTCTTGTTTGCTGCCTTTTTGTTTATTTTATGTTTCAGGCGGTATTCCAATGCTGGTCATTATATAAAAGGTATGTGTATGATTACAGGGGTCTTATCATTATTACTCTGCTGCTTACAGCAGGGTCCGCTTTTTTTGGGGTATTTGCAGTAACATTTATTACTCCTACCGCAGAGGCAAGAGCAGTGTCTGCAGTAGTGGTTGTTTCTTTGATTGGTATTGCATTGTATGCATCTATCTTCCACAGGGCAAAAGTCTTTTATGACAAAAAAATATGGTTTTTTGCCCTTGGGTTCTGCATTCCTTTGATGCCGCACTATCTTTCAGAATTTATTCTTCAAAGTTCCGATAAAATAATGATTAATTATCTTTGTGGCTCAAGAGATGTTGCCTTGTACAGTGTTGCTTATTCAGCAGGATCACTGATTACGTTGATAACAAGTGCAATCAATTCTACATTTGCGCCTTATCAATACCAGAAAATAAAGTCTGGGGAATATGCATTGTTGGCAAAAAGAGCGAATGAAGTTCTGATATTTGTAGGTGCCATGCTTGCAGGGATAATGATCTTCAGCAGAGAAATTGTTCTTATATTTGGGGGGATGAAATACATAGAAAGCGTAGATGTGCTCATCCCAATTTGTATAGGCGTATTTTTCAATTACACGTTTCAGCTTTTTGCAAGGGTGCAGGAATATTATGAACGCAAATTGATGGTGGTAATTCCCTCAATACTTTGTGCAGTTCTCAACCTGGTATTGAATTATATCTTTATAAATCTCTACGGTTATCAGGCAGCGTCATATACGACATTTTTTTGCTATGCATTTTTTTGTCTGCTGCATTATTTTTTCTATAGGAAAGTGTGTCGTGAACTGTTGGATGGGCAAAAACTATATGATGCCAAGGGTATTTTACTAATTTCTATTGGTGAGATTTGTGTAGGAATTGCTATAATGTTCCTTAACCGCATTCTTTGGCTTAAGTATGTGGTCATTGCAGGTGCTTTGATGTTGATAATTATAAAGAGAAAGCGTCTCAAGAGTGTTGTCATAGATATGCTAAGCAAAAAGTGATGCTGAATCTTTAGTGTTCGGTGGGTATGCTGCCATACCATTTATTGGATAAATTATAAAGGGGACAAGAAAGAATGAAAACCACAACATTACTTATCATGGCGGCCGGTATCGGCAGCCGCTTTGGAACTGGTATCAAGCAGCTGGAACCGGTCGGTTTACACGATGAGATCATTATGGATTATTCCATCCATGATGCAATCGAGGCTGGTTTCAATAAAATTATTTTTGTGATTCGAAAGGACATTGAAGAAGATTTCCGTGAACGGATCGGTAACCGCGTGGAAGCGATCTGTAAAGCGCTTCATGTGGAAATTGACTACGCTTTTCAGGACTTGAACACCGTGCCGGGAGATGTACCGACAGGCCGGTCAAAGCCGTGGGGAACCGGGCAGGCCGTTCTTGCGGCAAAGGACTTGCTCCATGAACCGTTTGCCGTTATCAATGCGGACGATTACTATGGAAAAGAAGCATTCCGGCAACTGCATGACTGGCTGCTCCTGGATCACGAGGATTCCACTATCGCTATGGCCGGTTTTATTTTGAAGAATACGTTGTCCGACAATGGCGGTGTGACCAGGGGCGTCTGCAAAGTGGCAGAGGGCCACACACATATCATTAATGTGGTGGAGACCAGCAATATTGTGAAATCTGTGGACAACAATGGAAACATAGGTGCGGAGACGGATGGCGTTAAACTCGATCCGGAATCCTATGTTTCCATGAACTTCTGGGGCTTTCCTGCGAAGGAAGGCTGCGTCCCCCCATTTCTCTTAGTGCTGGAAGAGGAATTTAAGACTTTCTTTGTGACGGATGTAAAACGGAATCCTCTGAAAGCAGAGTACCTGCTTCCGACTCTGATCGGCGGCATGCTCCGGGAGAAGAAGTGTACGGTAAAGGTGCTGGAGACAAAGGACAAGTGGTTTGGCGTCACGTATAAGGAAGACAAAGCGGCTGTGGTTCAGAGTTTTAGGAAGCTGATTGAAGACGGCGTGTATCGGGAAGAACTGTACTCTGATTTGTGAGATTGATTGAGCTTTTATTATTAAGGGATTGCCCGACGAGGATGAAAACACCAATAAAGAGAAGGACGATTTTTGAAAGAAAATGGGAAGGGATAAGATAAACAGGATATCATTGCTGCGCTTTGTACCCCCTTCCTGGTTTTGCTTTTGATATTACGAAAAATTACGTATATTAAATACGAAGCTGTCAGGATAGCCGGACTAGATGAGAATTTCCAGGGTCTGCTGAATAATGACTGGCCCATACTATATTGACTCTCCACCTTCAATTCACTATAATAAGTAAATACCACATCAGGCAGTTTCGCTTCCTTTACAAAGGAAGCGATTACTTGCCGGAATAATTCGATCCAGACTGGAAATAATCAAAATATGACAATCTTAAGCAAACTACAACTCTGGAATTACATGTTCCAGGACATGAAAGAACCGGTAAGCTATCTGCCTCAGGCCATTCTCATCGGCCTGGCCGCCGCCGCTGCCGGCTCTTTTCTTCTATTTGCAGAAAACAGGATAAAAAAAGGGCCGTTACCGGGCCGCAGCAGGAGTGCAGGAAGACATGCTTTTCTCATTTTTACCCTGTTCTTATTTGCCGTCTACCTGACAGTATTGCTCCAGGAGGCATTTTTCTCGCGTCCGCCCGGCTCCAGAACCTCCGTCAACCTGGAATTTCTGGGGACCTGGGGGCACAGCGCCCAGGGGAATGCCTATGTGATTGAAAATATCATCATGTTTATCCCCTGGGGAATGCTTCTTCCCCTGCTGATAGCGCCAATGCAGAAAAGAGGCTGGCTCTGCGTTCTGACCGCTTTTCTGGCCAGTGTGTCGCTTGAGACGGTCCAGTATCTGACACAGCGCGGACACTGCCAGCTCGACGACGTCATCATGAATACATTAGGAGCATTCGCCGGCTGGCTGGTTATTCGCGTTATGCTTGGCGTGATTTCACATTTAGAATATCATACCAGCCGCCGCTGACAGGTAAGCTCTTATGAAATCATCTAAACTGCAATACCAGCAACAATTTCCAAATTCCCCTTGTCTGCCGCCCAAATAAAGATTACAATAGAATTAGAGTATAAATCCGGGGTCCGAAAGCTATCGGAGAGTTTGGTAATCCCGGAAGAATGGAGCCATATGGAAGCAGACAATATGGGGACAGTGGAATGGCAGAGGGTCGTTGATCTGACCCAAATTATGGACAGAAGAAACGGAAAAGACAGGCTTGCAGAGCTGATAGAGCTGGCACGGCAGGAGCAGAAGATGCTGACTGTAGTGTTTTATGACATTAACGGACTGCACCTTATCAACGATACATATGGACATCATGAGGGGGATAACCTGCTTTTATACGTATCTAAAATTATTGAAGAGGGGCTGACGGAGCCGGACCTGCTTTTCAGGCTGAGCGAGGATGAATTTATTCTCGCTCTTTATGATGAAACGGAAGACGGGGCGGCCGAAAGGATGGAGAAAGCGCTGGAACTTCTGGAGAAAAAGCGGGAGCAGTTCGGGATATATTACGATGCTTCTTTCTGTTATGGGGTAACGGCAGTTTATCCGAGCGACAAGTTTTCCGTTAATGAGATTATAACCCGGGCCGATGAACGGATGTACATCCAGAAGAGGAATTTCCACATTGACCGGGCGGGGATGAGGCTGCGCCGCAATACGGAGAGGGGCAGGACAGCTCCCGGTTTTGATTATAACAGGGAGTTCCTTTATGAAGCTCTGGCTTCCAGTACTGATGATTATGTGTTTATCGGAGATATGAAGACAGGCATATTCCGGTATCCCGCGGCCATGGTGGAAGAATTCGGGCTGCCCGGTGAGATCGTGGAGAATGCTGCCGCCGTATGGGGCGTACTTATCCATCCCGAAGATAAAAAGGGATTCCTGGAGAGTAACCAGGATATTGCCGACGGCAGAGTGGAGCACCATAATATTGAATACAGGGCCAGAAACGTTTTCGGAGAGTGGTGCTGGCTGCGGTGCCGCGGCAGGATGGTGCGGGATAATGAGGGGAAACCGGAATATTTTGCCGGTTTTATTACCAACATGGGAAAGAAAAACCTGATCGATCATATGACGGAGCTTTATAACCGGTATGAGCTGGAGGGCACCGTGAAAAAGCACCTGGTAGATGACGGCAGGAAGTTCGGTCTGATGATACTCGATATGGATGAGTTTAAAAACGTCAATGATCTCTACGACCGCTCCTTTGGCGATGAAGTCCTCCGGGTTACTGCACAGATGATTTCCTCACTTCTTCCGTCCAATGCAAGAATGTACAGGCTGGACGGCGATGAATTTGCCATCCTCATTCTGAACGGCGACTGGGATGAGCATATTCAGATATTTAACAGAATCCGATATAAGATGCACAGGCAGCAGGAGTTCGAAGGAAAAAAATATTACTGTACGGTTTCCGCCGGTTATGCCGCTTTCCCGGAGGATGGCAGCCAGTATCTGGAACTTGTGAAATGCGCCAACTATTCGCTGGAGCATTCCAAACTGCTTGGGAAAGACAGAATCACCTGTTTTTCACCGGATATACTTCCGGAGAAAGAGCGCCGGCTGGAACTGATGGAGTTACTGAGGGAGAGCATCGAGCATGGGTTTGCCGGTTTTTCAGTGGCATACCAGCCCCAGGTGGAAGCGGCCACAGGGAAGCTTTTCGGCGCGGAGGCGCTGGCAAGATGGACCTGCGGAAAGTATGGCAGCATATCGCCGGGAGAATTTATACCGCTTTTGGAGCGCAGCGGACTAATCAACCAGTTGGGCCGCTGGATTTTCAGCCAGGCCGCCGCACAGTGCGGTAAATGGCGGAGATACAGGCCTGATTTCAGGATGAGCATCAATGTTTCCTACCATCAGCTCCGCAAAGGGGATATTGTTCCGGACATGCTTAAGAAGCTGGAGCAGTTTGCCATGCCACCCTCCAGTCTGACGCTGGAACTGACGGAATCCTATTTCATGAAAGAGGAGGAGAGCCGGGAAAATGTGCTGGATAAACTGCATGGAGCCGGATTTACTCTGGCAATGGATGACTTCGGTATGGGGTACTCCTCACTTTTGTCTCTCAAGAATATTCCGGTTGATGTGGTTAAGATTGACCGCGGTTTTGTGAAGGGAATAACAGAAGACCGGTTTAATGCTATTTTTATCGGTGCGATTACAGAACTTTGCCACAACGTGGGGAAGCAGGTTTGTCTGGAAGGGGTGGAAACAGAGGAAGAATACCGGGCGGTTCGTGATACCGGACTTGAATTGATTCAGGGGTTTTATTTCGGACTTCCTGTCGCCGCTGAGGAATTCGAGCGGCAATGGCTGAGCCGGGAGCTTTGATCGACTGGCGGTACGGGCATCATTACCAGTAAATGCGGAAACTGCATTTACTGGTGATGATGCCTTTTTTTGAAGACCGTGACCATGCGCGTAGCGCGCAGGTTATCGTTCGCTGTAAGTCTGCACCTGTATGCGGTATGGCCTGCAAACTGTTAGTTTGAAAAAAAGATGGCTATACTAGTAGTGTTAAAGACTTAAGCGAAAGGAATAAGGAAATAGAAATGAAAGACAAAATTTTTGGTGTACTGCAGCGTATTGGGCGGAGTTTCATGCTGCCCATCGCGGTTCTGCCGGTGGCAGGGCTGCTGTTGGGAATTGGAAGCTCCTTTACAAATGAGACGACAATTGCCACCTACAGACTGGGGACTATACTTGGGGAGGGCACGATCCTCCACGGCCTCCTGGTAATCATGAGCAAGGCGGGAAGCGCCATATTTGACAACCTGCCCATCATATTTGCCATTGGCGTTGCCATTGGTATGGCAAAGGCTGAAAAGGAGGTAGCGGCTCTCTCGGCGGCAATTGCTTTTTTTGTGATGAATGTATCAATCAGTGCAGTACTGGAGGTCACGGGGAAAATACTTCCGGACGGAAGCATCTCCCCGGATGTACTGGAAGGTACCATTGCCAGCGTGTGCGGAATACAGACACTTCAAATGGGTGTGTTTGGGGGAATTATCGTGGGTCTGGGGGTAGCGGCCCTTCATAACCGGTTCCATAAGATTCTGCTTCCCAATGCTCTTTCCTTTTTCGGCGGTTCCCGGTTTGTGCCGATTATTTCCACTCTTGTCTATGTATTTGTCGGGATCCTGCTCTATTTTGTATGGCCGCCGGTTCAGAATGCAATTTTTGCCCTCGGAGGGCTGGTGACAGGAACCGGATATCTGGGAACCCTGATTTTCGGTATTGTGAAGAGGGCGCTGATACCCTTTGGCCTTCATCACGTATTTTACCTTCCATTCTGGCAGACCGCGGTCGGAGGTACGATGATGGTGGACGGCAACCTGATACAGGGAGGCCAGAATATCTTTTTTGCACAGCTTGCCTCCCCGGATGTAGTGCATTTCAGCGCTGACGCAACCAGATATTTCTCCGGAGAGTTTATCTTTATGATCTTCGGCCTTCCGGGCGCCGCGCTGGCAATGTACAGACAGGCAAAGCCGGAACACAGAAAGACGGCGGGAGGCCTGCTTCTCTCGGCTGCGCTGACCTGTATGCTGACGGGTATTACGGAGCCGATAGAGTTTTCATTCCTCTTTGTGGCGCCGGTGCTGTTTGCAGTCCAGGTTATTCTGGCCGGTTCTGCGTATATGATCGCCCATATCCTGAATATAGCAGTGGGACTGACTTTTTCGGGAGGTTTTCTGGATCTGCTTTTATTCGGAATTCTTCAGGGCAATGCAAAAACAAGCTGGTTAAGGATCATCCCGGCCGGAATCATTTACTTCCTATTATATTACTTTATTTTCAGTTTTCTTATTAAGAGATTCAACCTGAAAACACCGGGACGCGAGGATTCGGGAGAGGGAACAAAACTATATACAAAAGCGGATGTGAATGAGAAGAAAAATGCCGGCAAAAGAGCGGCGTCAAAAGGACAGGAGAGTTCGGAACGTGAGCGCATGATCGCCGAAGGACTGGGAGGAAAAGATAATATTTCCGACGTAGACTGCTGCGCCACCCGGCTTCGCTGTACGGTTCTGGATTCGGATAAGGTCAGGGAGGATGTGCTGAAAAGGACGGGAGCGTCCGGCGTGATCAAAAGAGGCAGGGCGGTTCAGATTATTTATGGTCCGAATGTCACAGTGATCAAGGCAAACTTTGAGGAATACCTGAAAAACGGCGCCGGCTTGGAGGAGGATGCAGGTACGCTGCGAAGGCTTTATTCTCCGTTTACCGGGAAGGCATATCCAATATCAGCGGCCGCAGATACGGCCTTTGCAGAAAAAATGATGGGTGACGGATATCTGGTCGAACCGGAGAAGGGGGAGGCGGTTGCTCCGGAGGACGGCAGGGTTAAATTTGTCTTCCCGGCAAAACATGCCGTCGGCATGAAGACAAAAGACGGCATCGAATATCTGCTCCACATCGGCATTGATACGGTTAAGCTGGATGGAAAGGGCTTTGAAGTATTCGTCAGGGACGGAGACACCGTAAAAAAAGGCGATTTGCTGATGCGGTTTGATCTGGAGTATATCAGGGAGAACGCCGCGTCGGATCAATGTATTGTCGTATTAACCGGACTGGAAGGCGGACAGGGAATTGAGTCGGTAAAAGAGGGCCCGGTTACGGCAGGAGACGAAGTAGCCTGGCTGAGACTGTAAAGAGGTCAGAAGAATCAGGGGAACAGGTAAAGCGGACATCCGCCACAGATGTCTGCTTTGCCTGTTTTCTTCTTGCTAGATAAGCATTCTATATGTATAATAACGGTAACCGTACAACTGGTAAAAACATCGTGCAATCGATTACGTTATGAGCAGGAACAACAAGGTTCGGCAAAGCAAGAAAAAAATTCTGCCATATTCCCATTTGTTTATATCAGTGGTATAATATGAGGGCTTAGTGGGACGAATATCAACAAAAGCTGCTAATAATATGTCTGTAAGAATAAGATATATAAAATTATATAGAAGAAAAGAACAGGAGTACATAAAATGGAACATTTAATCGTGCCGGCGGGATATGAACCGGCGATCGACCTTAGGGAAACCCAGATTGCAATCAAGATAATCAAAGATTTTTTTCAGAGGGAGCTGGCAAAGCAGCTGCATCTTACCAGGGTGTCGGCCCCTCTGTTCGTTTTGCCCGAATCGGGACTGAACGATAACTTAAACGGCGTGGAACGCCCGGTTCAATTTGGAATCAGGGAGCAGGATGATCGTCCTGCCGAGATTGTCCATTCCCTTGCAAAGTGGAAACGTCTGGCGCTGAAGGAGTACGGCTTCGGCGTGGGTGAAGGTCTTTACACCGATATGAGCGCTATCCGCAGGGACGAGGACACGGACAACATCCATTCCATTTATGTAGACCAGTGGGATTGGGAGAAGATTATCAATAAGGAAGACAGAAACAGGGAGAATCTGGAGCTGATCGTAAAGGCCGTATATAAGGCTCTGAAAGTAACGGAGGATTATATGGCCTATGAGTATGAATATATCGGAAGATATCTGCCGGATCATATCGAATTTGTGACGACCCAGCAGCTTGAGGATATGTATCCCGACTGTACGCCGAAAGAGAGGGAGTACAGAATCGCCAAGCTTCACAAGGCGGTTTTCATTGAGCAGATTGGTGATAAGCTGGCTTCCGGAGAAAAGCATGACGGACGTGCGCCGGATTATGATGACTGGAAACTGAATGGGGACATTATTGTATATTATCCGGTCCTTGATATTGCACTCGAGCTTTCATCGATGGGAATCCGTGTTGATGAGGAGGCATTGAAGGAGCAGCTAAAGAAGGCGGGCTGTGAGGAGCGGGCTGAACTGCCTTTCCAGAAGGCGCTCTTAAATGGAGAGCTTCCCTATACGGTCGGCGGCGGTATCGGCCAGTCCAGAATCTGTATGTTCTTCCTTCGAAAAGCCCATATCGGAGAAGTGCAGGCATCCATATGGCCCGACGGAATACGGATGGAAGCGGAGAAGCATAAAATACATCTGCTGTAACAGCAGGGCAAGGGGGAGCTGATGGCAGACCAGTACGACGTAATAATAATCGGCGCAGGCCCGGGCGGCTATACGGCGGCAGCGAGAGCGGCCGGCTTCGGAATGAATGTGGCCTTAATCGAAAAGGGCGAGCTGGGAGGTGCCTGTGTCAACACGGGCTGCGTTCCGGCGAAAGCCATGCTGCAGGCATCCGCCGTTTACGGAGATTTAAAACATGCCTCCCGGTTTGGGATCAGCGTGGATTCTGTTGGATTTAACTTAAAGAAGATGCAGGCATATAAGGATGAGTCGGTGGAGGAGTACAGGAGTATGATACGTTCCCTTCTGAACCGTAGGAATGTAAAACTGATTCATGGGACTGCAAAGCTTCATAAAGATAATATTGTTGAGGTGGAGGGAGAAGAAGGCTCCTCCCTCTGTGTCGGAAAGAATATTATATTGGCTACGGGAGCCGAGCCGGTAATCCCGGATATACCGGGAGTGGATTTACCCCAGGTGCTGACCAGCAGGGATATCTTAAGCGCCGGTGAGTGGCACTTCGACAGGCTGGTTATTATTGGAGGAGGAGTGATCGGCATTGAAGTAGCCACGATTTTTTCTGCGCTGGGTTCCAGGGTTACCCTGCTGGAGAAAAAAGGGCGCCTTCTGGATACGATGGATCCGATGATATCGGAGCAATTGGAAGAATCGCTCCGATCCAAAGGGATCGACGTAAAATGCAACGTTTCCGTGATGGAGATCCGGAGCCGGGGCGGTGACAGCGTTGCTGTCAGCTACCGCGAGGAAGGGCCGTGGAAGGAACTGGCCGCCGACCGGATTCTTCTCTCCGTGGGCCGCAGGCCGGATATGACGAAGGTTCTGGCGGAGGACTGCCGGGTGGAGTTAAAGCATGGCAGGCCGATAGTCAAGGGGACTTACCGGACAACACAGGAGCATGTGTATGCCATCGGAGATACGGTCGCAAAGACGCGTCTCGCCCATGTGGCGGCGGCACAGGCCACCTACGTGATTGAACATTTGACCGGGAAAGGCCACAGAATGCAGCTCACCGTCGTTCCCAACGGAATGTTTGTAGTGCTGCCGGTAGTGCCGACCTGCATCTACACCGATCCTGAGATAGCGGCGGTAGGATTTACCGAGGAAGATGCAAGACAATATAATATGAAGGTTAAATGCGGCCAGGTGTTCATGGGTATCAACGGCAAGGCCATTCTGGCGAGAAAGAAAATGGGCTTTATTCGGCTTATTTTTGAAGCATATACGGATACCCTGGTTGGAGCGCAGATTATGTGTCCGCGTGCCACCGATATGATTGGCGAGATGGCTACGGCCATTGCCAACGGATTAACTGCATATCAGCTTTCCACGGCAATGAGAGCACATCCGACATACAGCGAGGCCATCTCGCTTGCCATAGAGGATGCATTAAAAAGCTATGGAGGATAATAAAGGAGGAACAAGATGGAACAAGCAGTCGGTACAAGAATTGCGGCACTGAGGAAACGGATGGCGGAAAGAGGGATGGACGCCTATTTAATCCCTACGGCCGATTTCCACGGTTCTGAGTATGTGGATGGCTATTTTAAGGCGCGTCAGTTTATAACCGGATTCACCGGCTCTGCCGGAACAGCCGTTATTACAATGGAGGAAGCCGGTCTGTGGACAGACGGCCGCTACTTCGTGCAGGCGGCTAAGGAGCTTGCCACAAGTGAAGTAAAGCTGTTTAAAATGGGGGAAGAAGGCGTTCCCACTGTGGAGGAATATTTGGAGCAGACCATGACCATGGGAGGCGTTCTCGGTTTTGACGGCCGCGTGGTTGGCGGCCTGATGGGAGAGGAACTCCAGGACAGACTTGCTGCAAAAGAAATCTGTATCGCGTGTTATGAAGATTTAATCGGAGAAATTTGGGAAGACAGACCGGAACTTCCGAAAGAACCGGTGTGGATTCTGGAAGATAAATATGCCGGTAAGCCGGCATCGGAAAAAATAGCGGATCTCCGAAGCACAATGGCTGAAAAGAATGCGGGTGTCCATATTCTGACCAGCCTCGACGATATTATCTGGCTTTTAAACATCCGCGGCAATGACGTTCCCTGTACTCCGGTCGTATTATCCTATCTGATTGTCACACGGGGGGAAATCCTCCTGTTTATCAATCAGGAGACATTAAATGAAGAGGTGAGAACCTATCTGGCCGGGCTGGGAGTGAAACTTTATGATTACAATGACATCTACCAGGTGGTGCCTTCCTTTAAAAATGAGACGGTGATGCTTCAAAAAGCGCATGTGAATTATGCGGTATGCCAAAGCCTTGATAACAGCGTCACGGTGGTTGATATGATGAATCCCACCTCCTCTGCGAAAGCCGTAAAGAATCCGGTCGAGATTGAGAATATGAGGAAGGTGCATATCAAAGACGGCGTTGCCATGGTGAAATTTATGTACTGGCTGAAACAAAACGTAGGTAAGACAGAGATAGATGAGATTACGGCCGCCGCTTACCTGGATAAGCTGAGAAGTGAAGTGGAAGGCAATCTGGGCCTCAGCTTCGGTACGATTTCCGCCTATTCCGACAATGCGGCGATGTGCCATTATGCCGTATCGGAGGAGAGCAATAAGAAACTGATGCCGCGCGGACTGTATCTGGTCGATTCAGGCGGCCAGTATCTTGAAGGTACGACGGATATCACCAGAACCTTTGCCCTGGGAGAGCTGACGGAAGAAGAGAAAGAATGCTTCACCCTGGTTGCATCCTGTATGCTGAGATTATTGAATGTCAAATTCCCCTACGGCTGCCACGGCTATAATTTCGACTTTGCGGCCAGAGAACTGCTTTGGAGAAGGGGGCTTGATTTTAACCACGGAACAGGCCACGGCGTCAGCTTCCTGGGCAGCGTCCATGAGCGTCCGAACGGAGTCCGCTGGCGCGTAGTGCCTGAACGTCAGGATAATGCGGTGTTTGAGGAGGGAATGATCACTTCCGACGAACCGGGATTGTATTTCGAGGGCAAATTCGGAATCAGGACGGAAAACCTGATGCTCTGTGTAAAGGCAGAGAAGAATGAATATGCCCAGTTTATGAAATTTGAAAACCTGACCTGGGTTCCGATCGATCTCGATGCCATCGATGTAAAATACATGGAGCCGAGGGATCGGGAGCTATTAAATGCTTACCATAAAGAAGTTTATAATAAAATCTCTCCATATCTGCCGGAGGAAGAGGCGAAATGGCTGGAGAAGGTGACGCGGGAAATCTGACGCTAACAATATCTGAGAACCGCAGGCATATCATAAGCGTTATTTTTATATGATATAGTAACCAACTGTAATGAGAGGTTACAAATTAATGCAGAGATATGGACGCAGTTACAAAAGCCTGCATGCCTGTGAAGCATCTGAAACAGAACAGGGATATCTGCAGGTCAATGTGGTAAACAGTGAGAATAATTTTCCAATCCAGGGGGCGGATGTTTTGATCCGGTATCAGGGGGAGGAGGCACCGGAGGAGGTAGTGCAAACCAACAATTCCGGCCAGACCGAATCCATTGCCGTGAAAGCGCCTCCCGTTGCCCTGAGTCTGGATGAACAGAATACGATAAGACCGTATTCAGAGTATACGGTGACCGTGACGGCTCCCGGCTTTGAACCGGTGACGGTAAACGGAACGGAGATATTGGCCGGCGTTACGGCGATTCAGCCGATACGGATGATACCGGCTGCAGAAGAGCAGGGGACGATGGAAGACATTGAAATCCCGGATCATACACTTTACGGAACGTATCCTCCGAAAATTGCCGAGGAGGAGATTAAACCGACCAATGAAAGCGGCGAGATTGTTTTAAGCCGTGTGGTGGTTCCGCAGACAATCGTGGTACATGACGGAGTCCCGACCGATGCAACGGCAAAGAATTATTATGTCCCATACAGGGATTATATCAAGAATGTGGCGTCCAGTGAAATTTATGCGACATGGCCCCAGGCCACAATCGTAGCCAATGTTCTGGCGATTATGTCATTTACCCTCAACAGGGTTTACACGGAATGGTACAGGAACCAGGGATACGACTTTACGATTACTTCGTCCACTGCTTTTGATCATAAGTGGATTTACGGAAGAGATATCTTTGACACGATCTCCGTGGTGGTCGATGATATTTTCGACAGCTATCTGTCAAGACCGGGAGTAAGGCAGCCGATTCTGACTCAGTACTGTGACGGAAGACAGGTAACCTGTCCGGGATGGATGACTCAGTGGGGGTCCTGCAATTTAGGAGAACAGGGCTACAGCCCGATAGAGATCCTCAGACATTTTTATGGCAGCAACATGTACATTAACACCGCAGAGATGATTTCCGGAATACCGGCATCATTTCCGGGAACGAATCTGACGATTGGTTCAAGCGGTGACAAGGTCAGGCAGATGCAGGAACAGCTCGATACCATCGCAACTGTGTATTCCTCAATCCCGAGGGTGGCGATTGATGGGATATACGGACCGGCTACGGCCGAATCGGTAAAAGTGTTCCAGTCGGTTTTTGGCCTCCCCCAGACAGGGGTAGTTGATTTTGCCACCTGGTATAAGATTTCACATATTTATGTCGGTATTACAAGGATTGCCGAGCTTTCATAGAAACGCATTGCGTGGCGGTAACTGTGAGAGCTGCGGACAGTAAAATATAACAAAAGATAAGAAGGAGAAGCGCTATGAACAGCCTGTCTGCCAGGGAGCAGAAGAAGGAAGAGATAAAAAAGAGCCGCGCCGGCTCTATCACGGAGGGCGTGATTTGGAAACAGCTTTTACTGTTTTTCTTTCCGATTCTGTTTGGCATGTTTTTTCAGCAGCTCTATAATACGGTAGATGCAATTATTGTTGGACGGTTTGTAGGGAAGGAGGCCCTGGCGGCGGTAGGCGGAAGTACCGGAATGCTGATCAACCTGCTGGTCGGCTTCTTTGTCGGACTTTCTTCCGGCGCGACCGTCATAATTTCCCAGTTTTATGGCGCGCAGAATGAGGATAGGGTTGGCGAGGCAGTTCATACAGCCATGGCCTTTTCTCTCGTCTGCGGCCTGGGAATGACGGTGATCGGCCTGCTCTTCGGCCGGACAGCCCTGGAAGCGATGGGCACGCCGGCGGAGATTATGGATTATTCTCTCTCTTATTTAAATATTTATTTTATCGGAATCATCACGAACCTGATTTATAATATGGGTTCCGGGATTCTGAGAGCGATCGGGGATTCCAAGCGCCCGCTTTACTTTCTGATGGCAAGCTGCCTGACCAATATTGTGCTGGATATCGTACTGGTTGTGGTTCTCCGGATGGAAGTCAGGGGCGCGGCTATTGCAACGGTATTTTCCCAGCTTGTCAGCGCCATACTCGTGGTGTTTGCCCTGATGAGGACGACGGATTCCTATAAGCTGATTATCCGCAAGATACGTCTGAATCTTTTCATGGTCAAACGAATAATTAAAATCGGGCTGCCGGCCGGCCTGCAGTCGGTAATGTATGCCCTGTCCAATATCATCATCCAGAGCAGTGTTAACGCTCTGGGAACGGATACCATTGCCGCCTGGACGGCATACAGTAAGATTGACAGCGTATACTGGATGATTATCAGTGCGCTGGGGATCTCCATCACAACATTTGTAGGCCAAAATTACGGAGCGGGCAAGATGACACGGGTAAAACGCGGCGTCAACGTCTGTCTTGGTATTACGGCCCTTATCACATTCCTCCTCTGCACGGTTTTGTACTTGTTCGGCGGCTATGTATATCTGCTGTTTACAACGGATGCCGCAGTAATCGCAAAAGGCATGGAAATCCTGTATTTCCTCGTTCCGACATTTATCCTCTATATCTGTATAGAGATTTTTTCGGGCGCGCTCCGCGGCGTGGGCGACTGCTGGATACCGATGATCATGACGGCTTTGGGTGTCTGCACCCTCCGGGTGGTCTGGATTATCATTGCGGTTCCAATCCGTCCCAGCATTATAACGGTCATATTCAGTTATCCGCTGACATGGGGAATCACAACCGTATTATTCATTATTTACTACTATTGCTTCAGCGCATTAAAAAAATTCAACGTACCTCTTTTGCGGCTCCGCAGAAAAAGACGGAGAAGGCTCGAGGATCAGTAACAAATGGTAGACACTTTTTTGAAATTGTGGTAATCTATCCTTGACAGGAATAAATTGTCACGTAATTGTCCGTTAAAGGCCGGAGCATTACGATATTAATGGAAGAGAGAGGATGATAATAATGGATTATGGACAGATGAATCAGGTTTACCAGGCCGAAGGATACGGCCAGGAGACATTGGGAAGATATGTGGCAAAAACTTATCTGTGGATGTTTGCAGGCCTTATGCTTACGTTTGCAATCGCTGTAACGGGGTATCTGACCGGGGCCATTCTGTTTGTTTTTGCGATACCTTATGGACTGATAGTAATATCGGGACTGGAACTGCTCACCGTATTCTGGATGTCTGCCAGAGTCAATAAGATGTCCGTCGGTGCGGCCAGGGGAATGTTCCTGTTCTATGCGGCGTTAAACGGCATTGTTTTTTCGGCATACTTCCTGGTATTCGGAGTCGTTCAGCTGCTTCTCGTATTTGTGGCAACGTCACTTTTCTTCGGAATTATGGCAGGGGTCAGCCTTATTTTTAAAATTGACATCAGCGGCATCAGGCCAATTTTGGTAGGAGGGCTGATTTTCCTGATTATTTTTGGGATTTTATCCATGTTTCTGAATCTCGGAGCCATGGAAACCGCAATGTGTTATGTGGGAATTGCCGTTTTCCTTGGATTTACCGCCTATGACACAGGAAAGATTAGACAGAATTATGTACATTTTGCAGGAAATCAGGAGGTTTTAGAGAAAGCATCTATTTTCTCGGCCCTGTCCCTGTATCTTGACTTTATCAATCTGTTCCTTTACATTTTACGGTTATTAAACAGAAGCAGAAATTAATCGGGCTGGCTTAACAGCCGATCCGGCCGGTGTGCTCCGGGGTGACAGAAGGAAAAGAATCCGACTGTTATCCCGCGGCGTACCGGCTTTTTTAATTCAATTATGTGTCATATCTTACAAGAATTTTTTTCCTTTCAGTGATAGAATAGCGTAACAGTTCATTCTGTCTGAACGGTTACGAAATAGCGGTACTGCAAGGAAGGTGATACATGAGGAGGGAGAACCATGATTCAGGAGCAGGAGCAGCGTCATATTTACTATGATCAAGACTTGAAAATAGAAGCATATAATTTAAGCGGAATAGTCCAGAAATTTCCGAACCATTTCCATGAATATTACGTGGTTGGGTTTGTGGAGGGAGGAAAGCGCCGCCTCTGGTGCAGGGGTAAGGAATATGATCTGAATGCAGGCGATCTGCTGCTTTTTAATCCGAGGGATAATCATTACTGTGCGCCGGTAGACGGAGAGCTTCTGGATTACAGAGGAATCAACATCGGCCCTGAGGCAATGAGTAAGGCAGTGCGGGAGATTACAGGCAAAGAATTTGTGCCGCATTTTACACAGAATGTCGTCTTTCAGAGTGAAATCACTCAGTCGGTGGCCGGTGTATATGATGCAATTTTAGCCCATGCGCCGTCCATGAAGAAGGAGGAGGCTTTCTTCTTCATGCTGGAACAGGTGCTGCAGGAGTATGTCCAGCCCTTTGATGAGGTAAAAAGAACGGAACCGGGGGAACAGATTCGTACTCTCTGTGCCTACATGGAGGAGCATTTTGATGAGAATATTACATTGGATAACCTGCTGTCCATGACAAGCTTTGGTAAATCGTATCTGCTCCGCTCCTTTACGAAACAGGTCGGAGTCTCGCCTTACCGCTACCTGCAGACGGTCCGCCTCAACCGGGCGAAGAAATTCCTGGAACAGGGGATTTTGCCGATTGACGCAGCCAGCATGGCAGGCTTTTCGGATCAGAGCCACTTTACTAATTTTTTTAAGGAGTTTATCGGCCTGACGCCGAAACAGTATCAGAGGATTTTTACTGATACAGGAACTCAGCTTTCTGCAGCAGGGGAGGATTATAATGAAGAATAAGACATTAACAGGGCATCTCGCCGCATTCATCACCATATTAATCTGGGGAACCACCTTCATTTCCACGAAGGTACTTCTGCGGTCCTTTTCACCGATTGAAATTTTATTCATCCGTTTTGTTATCGGTTATCTGGCCCTGTGGTGTGCCTGTCCGAAGAGCTTTAAACCGGCGGACAGAAAGCAGGAGGGCTATTTTGTGCTGGCCGGCCTGCTCGGCGTAACGCTCTATTACCTTTTTGAGAATATCGCGCTCACTTATACACTGGCCTCTAATGTTGGGGTAATTATATCCATAGCCCCCTTTTTTACCGTTATCTTCACCTGTGTTTTTCTTCGGGAAGGACGTCCCGGGGCAAGGTTTTTCTGCGGTTTTCTGATTGCCATGGCCGGAATCTTTTTAATCAGCTTTGACAGCGGCCAGACGCTCAAGCTGAATCCCATGGGCGATATACTTGCCGTCATTGCGGCGGTGCTGTGGGCCTCATATTCGACGCTGATGAAAAAGATTACCGGGTTCGGCTATAACACGGTTCAGGTGACCAGGAGGATTTTTTTCTAGGGAATCATTCTGATGGTACCGGCTCTGTTCTGGATGGGTTTCGATGTGAAGCTTGATCAGTTTTTGGAACCGGTTATGCTAATGAACCTGATCTTTTTAGGACTGGGGGCATCCGCGCTTTGCTTTGCCACGTGGAATTATGCCGTGAAAATACTGGGCTCGGTCAAAACGATTATCTATATCTATATGGTGCCTGTCATTACGGCCGTCACCTCGGCGCTGATTCTGCACGAGAAGATGACGAAGGCGATGATATGCGGAATCTTTTTAACATTATTAGGCCTGTTTTTATCAGAGGACAGGAGAAAGAAAGAGAGGAAAAATTAAAATGGATACGGAAAGAAACCTCCCTCTGCTCCGTTAGAGGCGTATTCTTACTGATACCGGCGCAGTTCTTCATAAACCTTCAAATAAATATCTGAAAAAACACTTCCCCTGTTCCAGATAAACGTAAAATCATGATCCAGTTCAAAATCTTTCAGAGGCATCCTGCGCAGGGTCCCGTTTTGGATTCCCTGCAGGGCGGCCGCCTCATAGAGAAAAGAGATGCCGAGATTTTTTTCGAGAAGCTCCAGAATGACATGCATGCTGCCAATCTCCGTGATATGGGTGAAATCGGAGAGGCGGATATTTTTCATGTCCAGATGTTTCTCAAGGATATCCCGGGTCCCGGAACCAGGCTCCCGCAGCAGCAGATGTTCATTGAACAGATCCCGGATCCGGCAGGGTTCATTCGGGAGGCTGTGGCGCGTAGAGCAGACCGGAATGAACGGCTCGGTGCGGTAAATGTGGGAGTCAAATTCGGACGTATCATAATTGCCTTCCACCAGAGCAAAATGGATATCGCCTGTGCGGAGACGTTTTAATAAATCATCCGTATTGGAGATGATCAGACTGAGGCTGTCGCCGGGATGGCGGCTCAGATAAGAGGCCAGCGGTTCAGAGATTACCGCCTCCCCGATCGTCATAGTGGTGCCGAAGCGGAGGGCAAGGCCCGAGGGCGAGAGCCTGGAAATCTGTTCTTTCATAAACTGCTCATCGCTTTTTATCGCCGACGCAGTCCTCAGCAGAATTTTACCGGCCGGGGAGAGAAGAAGCTTCTTTCCGTCGTGCTGGAACAGCTTTATGTGGTACAGCTTTTCCAGATAGTGTATATGCTGCGTAACTGCCGGCTGGGTAATATGAAGCGCCTCGGCGGCCTTGGTATAATTCATATATTCGCATACGGTTAAAAAGGTACTAACCCTGAAATCCAGCATAATCAATTTCCTCCTGTGTCCTGTGCTGTTCAGTATGTATAAGCTGTTCACTGTCTGTGAATAGCTTATATAAATGTATTGATATATCATAACACATTTTTATTGAAGTATAAATATATATAATTTTACATTATCGATGGGGCGAGTTACCATATATTTCATGAATTAGGAAGTACCTCCGGCGGCAGGACAGCGAGCCGGGATACATATAAACCTATTTTCAATGAAAAGATGAAAAACAGGAGGAAATGAAATGGAATTCGCAAAAAAAAATGGAAAGGGATTGCTTCTTTGTCTGGGCGTGGCAATTCCGGCATGGTTCGCAGGAAAGATATTTCCGGTTGCGGGAGGAGCCGTGATTGCTATTATGGCGGGAATGATAATTACCATGTTTATAAAGGATAAATCGCCTTTTATGGGCGGCATCCATTTTTCTTCTAAAAAAATATTGCAGTGGGCCGTAATTCTATTGGGCTTTGGTCTGAATCTCCACGTAATACTCAAAACAGGAAGAGAGTCACTTCCGATTATCGTGTCCACAATCACGATTTCACTGGTGATTGCCTATGTTTTACATAAGACAATGCATATTCCTTCCAATATCTCAACCCTGATTGGAGTCGGTTCCTCCATCTGCGGAGGCTCGGCTATCGCCGCCACGGCTCCGGTAATTGAGGCGGATGATGAGGAGGTTGCCCAGGCCATATCCGTTATTTTCTTTTTCAACGTTCTGGCAGCCATCTTTTTCCCTATGTTTGGTAATTTTCTCGGGTTTGATACGACTACGGGAAATGCTTTTGGAATCTTTGCCGGGACGGCAGTCAATGATACTTCCTCGGTGACGGCGACGGCGGCCACTTGGGACAGCATGTGGAACCTGGGGTCTGCAACACTTGATAAGGCTGTGACGGTAAAGCTGACCAGGACACTGGCCATTATTCCGATTACACTCTTCCTTGCTTTTCTTAGAACGGAAAAAGAGGAAAAGGAAGATAAGGCCGAAGGGAAAAAAGTAAGCCTGAAACAAATATTCCCGTTCTTTATTCTCTATTTTATTGCCGCATCCATTATCACCACGGTGGCAGTCCAGGCAGGCGTGCCGGTTGAGTTTTTTAATCCGATAAAAGAGCTGAGCAAGTTCTTTATTGTTCTTGCGATGGCTGCGATTGGACTGAATACCAATATTGTCGATCTGATAAGAACGGGGGGAAAACCGATTATTATGGGCTTTAGCTGCTGGGTCGGAATCACGGGAGTCAGCCTGCTGCTGCAGAGAGTGATGGGAATCTGGTAGTAAAGCTTTGCAAATCCTTTTAATTGATATACAATGAAGGCATAGAGCCTGTGTGCCGGAGCGAGGAACGGACAGGGCGGACGAAAACGCGAGAGGAGATACCGATACCATGACAATTGCGGAAGTAAGTAAAAATTATGAGATATCAGCGGATACGCTGCGCTATTATGAGCGCATCGGTCTGCTCCCTCCTGTGCCCCGTACGAAAAGCGGAATCAGGGATTATGATGAGGATTCCCTGAAATGGATTCAGCTGATGAAGTGCATGAGGAAGGCCGGGGTACAGATAGAGGCGCTTGTCGAATATGTAGTCTTGTTTGAACAGGGGACGGAGACGGTAAATGCCCGTAAGAATATCCTGGTTGAGCAGAGAGCCCAGCTTTTGGAAAGAATGAAGGATCTCCAGGAGTCGCTGGATCTGCTGGACAGCAAGATCGAGCATTATGAACAGGTGCTTGTCCCGGCTCAGGAAAGTCTGAGAAGGCCGGAAGATGTGGAGACAAAGAAAGGCGCCTGAACGGGTCCGGCTGAAGACTGCCTGTAAATGTCTGGATATTTTGTAAGAAAAGTGTCAGAAAAATTCACAAATAATATATTGACTTCACCCTGACGGTGTTTGGTATAATGTACAATGAACTATATTATACCAAACACCGGTTTTTTATTTTACAGGACGTATGTCCTGTGAATTAAAAAATGCTCCGCGAGGATCGCGCAGCGGAGGCAGGGACTTATGCTGCCGCAGCGGCCCGACTGCCGGGAAAGAAGAAAAACTGTAAAAAGTTAATTTACTTCGGAAAGGAATGTACTGGATTTATGAAATATGGAAAACGTTTGACTGCCTGTACTCTGGCAGGGCTGCTGGGGATATCTGTATTTTCACAGCCGCTCACCGTATATGCGAAAGAATGGAGCAGGGTGGGCAATGTATATCAGATGGTGGACGGAACCCCTATTCACGGTGTTCTGGCAAGGGGAATCGATCTTTCTTACTGGAACCAGAATGTGGATTGGAACCAGGTGGCGGCTGACGATGTGAAGTTTGCCATGCTGGCAACAAGATTCAGAGGGGCTGAGGATCCCTTCTTCAGTATCAATGCCCGTGGGGCAAGCAGCGTCGGAATCGACATTGGCGCCTATATTTATTCCTATGCGACATCCGTTGAGATGGCCGAACAGGAGGCGGATTTTATTCTCAATGTGATTAAGGACTATCCGATTTCCTATCCGGTTGTGTTTGACGCGGAGGATGCCAACACACTCGGCACTTTGTCACCTTCCGAGGTCAGTGCGGTGATTAATGCCTTCTGCCGCAAGATTGAGGCGGCGGGATACCACCCGATGGTTTATGCCAATGAGCATTGGATCAAGAATAAAATCGATATGTCGGCGCTGAATTATGACATGTGGGTGGCAAGATACGGCGTCATGTATACATATGACAGTCCGGCCATGTGGCAGGCCACCAACACAGGCTCCATTAACGGAATTAACGGCAACGTGGACATAAATTTCCTGTATAAAGACTTCTCCAGTGTTATTCCGGCAAATACATGGAGAACGATCGGAGGCAGCACATATTATTATCAGAATTATACAATGCAGAAATCGACCTGGATCAATGATGGCCAGGGTCAGTATTATATGAGCGCCGACGGCACACCGGCCAAAGGCTGGATGACATTCCCGGAGGGACGCTATTATCTGGATGCCTCCACCGGAAAGATGGCGACAGACTGGCAGCAGCTTGACGGAGCCTGGTATTTCTTCGACCCGTCGGGCACAATGGCTACAGGCTGGAGGGATGTGAACGGAGCCAGATATTATATGGACGGAGAGGGAAGAATGCAGACCGGCTGGCAGGATATCGACGGAGCACGCTATTACCTGGATGGTTCAGGCCGGATGACCACCGGCTGGCAGAATCCGGACGGAGCCAGTTATTATCTGGGCACGGATGGAAAGATGCAGACCGGCTGGGCACAGGTAAACGGAGCCTGGTATTATCTGAACAATGAAGGAAAGATGCAGACAGGCTGGCAGGAGATAGAAGGAAGACGCTACTTCCTTGACGCCTCGGGCGTTATGAAGACCAGCTGGCAGGATATTGACGGAGCCTGGTATTATTTCAGTGCGTCAGGAGCTATGAAGACCGGCTGGCAGAATCTGGACGGAGTCTGGTATTATCTGAACGGCGAAGGAAAGATGCAGACCGGCTGGCAGAATGTAGAAGGCAGGCATTATTACATGGATTCTGCAGGCGTTATGCAGACCGGCTGGCAGAATATTAACGGAAGCTGGTATTATCTGGACAGCAGCGGCGCCATGCAGACCGGCTGGCAGGATATAGGCGGAGCCAGGTATTATTTAAACGACAGCGGAGTTATGCTGACAGACTGGCAGGATATAGGCGGGGCCAGGTATTACTTTAACAGCAGCGGTGCGATGGTATCCGGCTGGCAGGATATAGGCGGAGCCAGATATTACTTTGACACGGCAAACGGCGCCCTGGCGGTAAATACGGTCCTGGAACTTGACGGAGTTAAGTATCAGGCCGGAGCAGACGGCGTTTGCACACCGATAACGGCAGAGACGGCAGACGCAGCGCAGCAGACAGAGCAGGCTCAGCAGACGCCGTCACAGCAGGGGCCCGGACATTGATTTATTACATCTGATTGCAAATAGCGGCAAAAAGCCGGAAAGCAGCTGATATCAGGGCTGCTTTCCGGCTTTCCGGTTGGCGGATGTTTCACGGCTTTCCTCAACGTCCAGAACAAAAGTTTCATTCAGCTTTTTCTGGATTTCCACAAAGATGCGCAGCTGTTCGTCGCTGAAAGCTTCCAGATTCTTATAGGTGCGTTTGTAACAGCGCTGTTCGAACTGATTATGGCCTTCATAGATAGCCCATCCCTCCGGAGTGAGAGTCAGGTTGTATTCCCGGTTGTTATCGGCATTTCTCGTCTGTTCAATCCATCCCTTCTGGCGGAGCTTGCGCAGAATCTGGGAACAGGCGCTGGGAGTTTTCCTGAGTATTGCGGACAGTTCAACGGCTGTTATGCCCGGTCGCTCACCTACAAGATGAATGATCTTAGATTCTGCCTGATAGAGAACGGCGGTTCCGTAATCGTGGATCATCGAGTCGTATTCATGCATCAGGCGGTATGACTCATCCAGCTCATCGATCATTTCGTGGTAAATTGTGTATCGTGCATCCATTCCTTTGTCCTCACCTTATCAATCTTCTTTCTGCAAGTATAATATGAATTGCAGTAGTTTGTCAAACTCGCTGTGGATATTTTTTCCATCTGTTTAAATGCCCGTTACTGTTCATACAGTAACAAATGCCCAGGATTGGAATGGACCATCGTTATATAATAGAAGAAAGTGCTATGTAGCCGGAGAAGTACTCACCGCAGCAGACAGGATTTGCCTGCCGTTTTGCCAGGGTGGGTATTCCTCCGGTTTTCATACTGTCTTTTCTGTTACCAATCTTTATTGTATAAACTTCTTGTCAAATTCCGGGTTAAAATAATAGTAGTTCTTGGAATCCATCGTATCCTTTAAGTTCTCCAGCGCTTCACCGAACCGCTGGAAGTGGACCAGCTCCCTGGCACGCAGAAACTGAAGCGGAGCGCGCACATCGGGATCTGTAATAATGCGCAGAAGATTGTCATAGGTGGTTCTGGCTTTTTGCTCGGCCGCAAGATCCTCCGTCAGATCAGTGATGGCGTCACCCTTACTCTGAAATTCGCATGCATTAAACGGAATACCTGCCGCTGCCGTGGGCCAGAGGGCGCTGGTATGGTCCACATAATAGGCATCAAAACCGGCTGTTCTGGCATCATCGATGGTCATATTCTTTGTAAGCTGGTAAATCATGGCGCAAATCATTTCCATGTGGGCCAGCTCCTCCGTACCGATATCCGTCAGCAGACCGGCCACTTTTTTACAGGGCATGGAATAACGCTGGGATAAATACCGCATGGAAGCAGCCAATTCTCCGTCCGGGCCGCCGAACTGGCTTATAATTAATGAAGCTGTCTTGGGACAGCAGGTTTTGATATTAACCGGAAACTGAAGCCGTTTTTCATAGTTCCACATTAAAGGGCACCTCCTTCCCATGGTGCGGGTCCGTCCAGCCATGTGAAATGGTCGGAAAGTCCGCCGTTTTTACTAATACAGTCTACGGTGAGCGGTTCAAAATTTGCTGCGAAATCTTTTAAAAGCTGTTCGCGCTTCGGCGCCATCTGATTAAAATAGGAGATGGCGTCCGCACAATCCGGATGGGTATCCAGATAAAGAGTTACATCATTCAGTGCGAAGCTTACCTCGTCAATTTCTTTTAAAAGTGTGGTTCTGTCCGTCATTTCTGTTCACCTCCTACATAAAAAGGAAAGTCCAGATTTTCAAAAATCGTACCTCGTTTCAGCGCAAGAGAGAGTTCTCGGGGCTGCATCCAGGGCTGCTTTGGAACGGAAGCGATTGCAAGAATTTGCTTACAGGTACATTCTTTTGCCAAATTGTCGTTAGCCGGGCTCATAATTAATCCTCCTTTCATTCATGCTTTTTCATCTTATCCCTATTTCATGATTCCCATTGATGCATTTCAATGAAATTCATTAATAGTATTGGACAATCTGCGCAATAATAAATTACAAAAAAATTGTTAAAACAGGGAGAAACAAACCGGACTGCGCTCTGCGGCCGCTGTTTTTAAAGAAATACTTAAAATTCGGTGAAAAAAAGTTGTTATAAAATAAAAAACGTGTATAAAAACTCTCTGAAAGAACTTGCAATTTGACAAAACCCATTATACAATGGCACTAGGCAAAAGTTGGACTTACTAAAAAGTGAACTTTTTTGGGGTCACGGTAGGTAGTATCCGTTGTCGAAATAATTCAAATGGAGGACAGCAAAATGAGTAATTCTGCACAAACATTGTCAGGTAAGAGAATTGAATCCCTGCTTGATGATAACAGTTTTGTTGAAGTAGGTTCTTACGTTACAGCAAGGAACACGGATTTCAACATGACGGCACAGGAGACTGCGGCTGATGGTGTAATTACCGGATACGGTACCATCGAAGGCAATCTTGTGTATGTGTACAGCCAGGATGCGTCTGTTATGGGCGGATCGATCGGCGAAATGCACGCTAAAAAAATTTCCGGCATTTATAAAATGGCGATGAAGATGGGAGCTCCGGTTATCGGACTCTTAGATTGTTCCGGTCTTCGTCTTCAGGAGGCGACAGACGCGCTTGACGGTTTTGGCCAGATGTATCTGGAGCAGACACTGGCATCCGGCGTGATCCCGCAGATTTGTGCGGTATTTGGAAATTGCGGCGGCGGTATGGCGGTATCTTCTGCTATCGCAGATTTTGTATTTATGGCAGAGGACGGCAAGTTATTTGTGAATTCTCCCAATGCCCTGGCTGGAAATGACGTGAGCAAGTGCGATACGGCATCTGCAAAGTTCCAGAGTGAGGAGGCAGGCCTCGTTGATATGGTTGGCAGTGAAGATGAGATTCTTGGACAGATCAGGACTCTTGTATCAATTCTTCCGGCTAATAACGAGGATGACATGTCTTATGACGAATGCGAAGACGATTTAAACAGGGTTTGTGCAGATCTGGCCGGCTGGACCGGAGATACTGCCAAAGCGCTGGCAGAGATTTCTGACAATTATTTCTTCATGGAAGTAAAGAAAGAATATGATCCTTCTATGGTAACCGGATTTATCCGCCTGAACGGAACAACGGTTGGCTGTGTGGCAAACCGTACCGAAATTTATAATGAAGAAAACGAAAAAACAGAAGAGTTTGATGCGGCTTTATCAGCAAGAGGCTGTGAAAAAGCGGCGGAATTTGTTAATTTCTGCAATGCATTTAATATTCCGTTACTGACTCTCGTTAACGTAAAAGGATACAAACAGTGCACATGTACTGAGAAGAAAATCGCCAAAGCGGCAGGCCGTCTGACCTATGCTTTCGCCAATGCAGATGTGGCAAAAGTTACGGTAGTGATCGGAGAAGCGTTCGGAAGTGCATACGTTACGATGAACAGCAAATCCATCGGTGCGGATATTGTATACGCATGGCCTCAGGCAAAGATCGGTATGATGGATGCACAGAGCGCGGTCAAGATTATGTACTCAGAGGAGATTGAAAAATCAGAGAATGCAGCGGCTCTTATCAGTGAGAAAGCGGCTGAATATGAAAAACTTCAAAGCTCTGCCCAGGCAGCGGCAAGAAGAGGATATGTGGATGATATTATCGAAGCAGGCGAGACAAGAAAACGCGTAATCGCCGCATTTGAGATGTTATTCACAAAGAGAGAGGATCGTCCGTCTAAAAAGCATGGAACGGTCTGATTATGATGAGGTGACGCATATATGAAACAGAATATTAAAAAAGTATTGCTTGTGTTATGTATGGCAGTCTGCTTCTTTGCCCTTACCGCCTGCTCCGGCAGCAAGAAGGAATCAGAGCCGGTTCCGGAGACAATTGTCTCTACGATGAAGACGGGAGCCGAGAATTATCTGAAGGAGTTTGACAGCTATGACGATGAAACGCTGGCAACGACATTAAAGAGGGTACAGAAACAGAAGAACACTGTCATGGAAAGTGCCATTACTTCCTGGCAGAGCTCTAAAGCAGATTTAGGAAGACTGGTATCCGTTCTTTCTGAGGATGTTGAGCGTGTGGATGAGGAAACTTATAAAATAACGGTAAGGGCAAGCTATGAGCAGAGAGAACTCGATTTTGTCCTTACGGCGGAAGAGGTAGTGAGCGATAATTACGGCGGCACTTCCCTTGCGGCAACCGAGATGGTCTTCACTCCAATCTTTACTACAGGCGAGAAGCTCGAAAGAGCGGCAATGAATACACTGATGGGTATGGGAACCGTATTCCTGGTACTCATTTTCATCAGCTTCATTATAGCCAGCCTGAAGAATGTAAATACGCTGGAAGCGAATTTCAAGGCAAAACAGGAAGCTAAGAAGGCGGCGGCAGTTCCCGCACCGGCAGCTCCGGCGGCAGTTCCTGCACCGGCACCTGCACCTGCGGCACCGGCACCAGCGCCCGCACCGGCGGCTTCAGCAGTTCCGGTTCCGGAGCCTGTTGTTTATGAAGAGGAGAATCTGGCGGATGATATGGAGCTTGTTGCAGTAATTACGGCAGCTATTTCTGCAGCAGCGGCAGTTCCGGCAGAAGGACTGGTAGTTCGTTCAATCAGACGCAAGTCTGGCTCAAAATGGAAAAATGCTTAATTGAATCAGGAGGAAAATCAGATGAAAAACTATACAATTACAGTTAATGGTAATGTTTATGAAGTAACAGTGGAAGAGGGCTTCACAGGGGCTGCTAAGGCAGCACCGGCACCGGCTCCAAAGGCAGCGCCGGCCCCCAGAGCGGCGGCACCGGCTCCGGCTCCGGCAGCACCGGCACCAGCGCCCGCACCAGCACCAGCAGCACCGGCCCCTGCAGCACCAGCGGCAGGCTCCGTAGCCGTAACAGCCCCAATGCCGGGCAAGATTCTTGGAGTTAAATTACAGGCAGGAACTGCTGTTAAGCGCGGCCAGGTTATCCTGATTCTTGAAGCAATGAAGATGGAGAACGAAATCGTAGCACCTCAGGACGGAACAATTGCCAGCATTAATGTAGCGGTAGGCGATATGGTAGAACCAGGCGCAACACTCGCAACATTAAACTAAAAACTGGTAAATACGGGACATAAAAGATTCCGTTTGGAGGGATTAATATGGAATACATTACAACAACATTGTCTAATCTTCTTCAACAGACGGCATTCCTGAACCTGACTGTCGGAAATATGGTAATGATTTTCGTAGCCCTCATTTTCCTTTATCTGGCTATCCAGAAGGGATTTGAGCCGCTCTTACTGCTTCCGATTGCGTTTGGTATGCTGCTCGTTAATATCTATCCTGATATTATGAGAACAGTTGAAGATTCGTCGAGTGGTGTCGGCGGACTTTTACACTACTTTTATTTATTGGATGAATGGAGTATCCTGCCGTCCCTTATCTTCATGGGCGTAGGTGCGATGACGGATTTCGGCCCGCTTATCGCAAACCCGAAGAGCTTCCTTTTAGGAGCTGCTGCTCAGTTCGGTATCTACGGCGCATACTTCATGGCTATCTTCCTGGGATTCAACGACAAGGCAGCGGCAGCGATCTCCATCATCGGCGGTGCCGACGGCCCTACCTCCATTTTCCTTGCAGGAAAGCTGGGACAGACAGGACTGATGGGACCGATCGCGGTTGCTGCATATTCCTACATGGCGCTGGTACCGATTATTCAGCCGCCTATCATGAAGCTTCTGACCACAGAAGAAGAGAGAAAAATCAAGATGGAACAGCTTCGTCCTGTATCAAGGCTGGAGAAAATTCTTTTCCCAATCATTGTTACAATCGTTGTCTGCCTGATTCTTCCTACAACAGCTCCGCTGGTTGGTATGCTGATGCTTGGCAACCTGTTCCGTGAGTCCGGTGTGGTAAAACAGCTTACAGAGACAGCCTCGAATGCTCTTATGTACATCGTAGTAATCCTGCTTGGAACATCAGTAGGCGCTACCACAAGCGCAGAGGCATTCCTGAATATGGATACAATTAAAATCGTTGTCCTCGGTCTGGTTGCATTTGCACTCGGTACGGCAGCCGGCGTTATCTTCGGCAAGATTATGTGTAAGGTAACTCATGGAAAAGTAAACCCACTGATTGGTTCTGCCGGTGTATCCGCAGTTCCGATGGCAGCCCGTGTATCCCAGAAGGTGGGAGCGGAAGCAGATCCGACCAACTTCCTTCTGATGCATGCGATGGGACCAAACGTTGCCGGCGTTATCGGTACTGCAGTTGCAGCCGGTACATTCATGGCAATCTTTGGAGTGAAATAATAGAAAAATTCAGGAGGTTACAAAATGGCTAACATAGAAAAAAAGCCGGTTAAGATTGTGGAGACTGTCCTTCGTGACGCCCACCAATCCTTAATCGCAACCAGAATGACAACCGATCAGATGCTCCCGATCGTCGACAAGATGGATCAGGTGGGATATCATGCCGTGGAATGCTGGGGCGGCGCGACGTTCGACGCTTCTCTGCGTTTCCTGAAGGAAGATCCGTGGGACAGACTGAGAAAGTTAAGGGCAGGCTTCAAGCATACAAAACTCCAGATGCTGTTCCGTGGACAGAATATTCTTGGATACAATCACTATGCCGATGATGTAGTGGAATACTTTGTTCAGAAATCCATTGCCAACGGTATTGATATCATCCGAATCTTTGACTGTTTAAATGATATTCGAAACCTTCAGACGGCTGTAAAAGCTGCCAACAAGGAAAATGGTCATGCACAGGTGGCGCTGAGCTATACTTTGGGCGATGCTTATACTCTGGACTACTGGAAAGAGATTGCAAAAGAAATAGAAGATATGGGTGCAAATTCCTTATGTATCAAGGATATGGCCGGACTTCTGACACCGTATGCGGCAGAAGAGCTGGTAACGGCTCTGAAAGAATCCGTAAAGCTTCCAATCGATCTTCATACGCATTACACCTCCGGTGTTGCTTCAATGACCTATTTAAAGGCGGTAGAGGCAGGCTGCGATATGATTGATACGGCTATGTCACCGTTTGCTCTCGGAACCAGCCAGCCGGCAACAGAGGTCATGGTTGAGACATTCAGCGGCACACGCTATGACACAGGGCTTAATAAAGACGCTCTGGCGGAAATCGCTGAATATTTCAGACCGCTTCGCGAAGAAGCTCTGGCAAGCGGCCTGATGAATACAAAGGTTCTGGGCGTGGATATTAATACGCTCCGTTACCAGGTTCCGGGCGGAATGCTTTCCAATCTTGTATCACAGTTAAAAGAAGCTCATGCGGAAGATAAATACTACGATGTGCTTCAGGAGATTCCGAGGGTCCGCAAGGACTTCGGCGAGCCGCCGCTTGTAACTCCGTCCTCCCAGATTGTGGGAACACAGGCCGTATTAAACGTTCTGATGGGACAGCGCTACAAGATGTTTACCAAAGAATCCAAAAAGCTCCTGATGGGAGAATTCGGCCAGACTGTAAAACCGTTCAATGCCGAAGTACAGAAGAAAGCAATTGGAAATGCAAAACCGATTACCTGCCGTCCGGCCGATTTAATCGAGCCGCAGCTTCAGAAGCTGGAAGCAGAGATGTCCCAGTGGAAGAAGCAGGATGAGGATGTTCTGACTTATGCGCTGTTCCCGCAGGTTGCCAAGGAATTCTTTGAATACCGTGAGGCTCAGACAACAGGAATCGACCCGCATAAGGCCGACAAGCTGAACAGGGCATATCCTGTATAACGCTGTAACAGTTCAGACAGCATGAACCGTTGCATAATCCCGGATAGATTTCAAGAAAGAATCCCGCTCGCGAGATTCTTTCTTGTGTAATGAGGGGAATTAATAATTTTAGTCAACATCCTGCTCTTGTCTGCATATAATACTATAGATAATGGGACTGTTTTGCAAAAATGTAAAAGCAGGTCCGGAGACGGAGGAGGATATGACAGTCAGAGTGCTTAAATGGTGCAGGAAGGATACGGTAAAGCAGGCCGTGTTAATCCTTCTGATGCTCGTTACAATTATGCTGGGTAGAATTTGCTGAGAAAATCCGGCTGGGAAGAGGACGATGCAGGCAGACACAGTTATATGATTGAAAACGGCGGATATTCTGCGAGTGAATAAATCGTACATGCTGCCCGGCCGTCAAAGATATGTGGACCAAAGTACATTTACATAATTGGTACAGGAAACACAGGTACATGACAAAAAGAGTTAAGAAACAAACGGCGTTAAGCTTGCCAGAAATGCAAACTTAACGCCGTTTATCTTTTTGTACAGAATTATTTTAAAATCAGCATTCGCTAATCGGATCGTTGATTAATGAAGCCAGTCTGAATTCATGTGCATGTCCGTCTGCATATGAGGTATATGCTTTTGCAAAATGCACATGTCTGCCGTCTCCAACCGGGATAGTGGGAGAGGAAGTACCGCAAAATTCATGATAATGTCCGTCATAGGAATCAGTACGGAACGTGATATTGTGAACATGGCTGTCCATAAATGGAATTGCCTTGCCTGAAACAGCGGCAATACGGTGATTGTGAGGATCATTGCAGCGTTCGGCAATAAAAGTGCTGCCGATCACTTCGTGTACGTGTTGGATCGGCCGGTTATTATGCCCGGCTGATTCTGCGTTAAAATTACCCATGGATAAATACTCCTTTTAGAATGTTATTAATAACAGTATATGGGTAAAGCCGGAATGGGTGACAAGCCATGGAAGAATATCGGCGTCCTGGTTCCCTGATTAGGCTCCCGGCGGGAATTTGTTAAGAAATTCTTACAATTAATGTAAAATACTGGATATTCTGTGAACTTTTGTTCATGAGGTTGACATATAATGGTATTTTTCATTATAATGTACATAATGCCGTATCAGGCAGTTGCTTAATAAATAGTTTTGCATTGAAGAATGTCTGTAAATTTTTGAAAATATAGAGGAAAATACCTGTTTTGGTATATGGGGAGAGACACGAATGAAAAATAAAGGATATAAAAGAGCTGCCGCCCTGCTGCTGGGCTGCATTCTGGCGGTAAGCCCATGCCTGACGGAGCGTGCCGGATTGTTCGATATGGTCAGTATGGCCAGTGAGCGGACTGCTTCTGTCAATGCGACAAACCTGAATGTGCGAAGCGGCCCGGGGACTTCTTATCAGGCTGTGGCCAAGCTGTCGCAAGGGGCTCCGGTTACCGTTATCGGAGAGCAGACGGGAACAGACGGAAAGTTATGGTATCAGATCCGGTTCAGCGGAAGCGGCGGTGCCGAGACAACCGGCTTTGTATCCAGTGATTACATAAAATTTCCTACTGCAATCACTTCAGACGGTGATTTTGAAAAATATATGAACAGCCAGGGATTTCCGGAGAGTTACAAGCCGGGGCTGCGCGAACTGCATGCGCAATATCCGCAGTGGACATTTACGGCGCTTCAAACAAACCTTGACTGGAATACGGTAATTGAAAATGAGAGTGTAATCGGAAGAAACCTGGTTGGCCGGGAAAATATCTCCTCCTGGAAATCCACGGCAACAGGCGCTTATGACTGGGACACGGGGACATGGCCAGGATTTGACGGAAGCTCCTGGGTACAGGCATCGGAGGATATCATTCGATATTATATGGACCCGAGAAACTTTTTAAATGATAAATACATTTTCCAGTTTATGAAGCAGTCCTATGACAGCTCGATTCATACGAGAGAAGGGCTGGAAAGCATGGTTGCCGGAACATTCCTTTCGGGCAATGCGGGCGGAGGACAGGGAGGTGCTCCTTCCGGCGGTTCCTCCCCTGGCGGTTCCTCCGGTTCCGGCAGTGCAGGGCCGGGCTCCGGTCCCGGAGCTGAAGCCGGTTCCGGTCCGGGAGCGTCTGCCGGTACAGGTGACGGCGGCCAGGGAATTACGCCGATATCGCCAATTGCATCTATCAGTGATCATGAGGTAAATCGTGTGATGACGGCATATGGGCCCGGGATGGGCGGTTCCTCCGGCTTTTCGGACCCAGGCAGTTCCGGCAGCGGCTCCGGAGGCGCTGCGCCGGCATCGGGAAGCAGTTCCTATGTCGATATCATTATGAATGCCGCGGTTCAGTCCGGCGTTAACCCATATATCCTTGCATCCATGATTATTCAGGAGCAGGGCAGCCAGGGAACCGGCCGGAGCATATCGGGTACTGTGCCGGGTTACCAGGGATATTACAACTTTTTTAATATAGAAGCTTACCAGTCCGGTTCAATGGGAGCGGTGGAAAGAGGACTTTGGTGGGCATCACAGTCCGGCAGCTATGAGCGTCCATGGAACAGTGTGGAAAAGTCCATACTCGGAGGCTCCATTTATTATGGGAATAATTATGTAAAACGAGGGCAGGATACATTGTATCTGAAGAAATTTAATGTTCAGGGTGACAACCTTTACAAGCATCAGTACATGACCAATGTACTGGCTGCCGCTGCGGAAGGTCTCACACTGGCTAAGATCAGTGCGCTTAAAACAACGGCTCTTGAGTTTTCTATTCCTGTATATAAGAACATGCCTGCCACGGCCTGTGCAAAGCCGACGGTGGACGGCAGCCCCAACAATAAGCTTTCGGGTTTGGGTGTCGAAGGTTTTGCTCTTACCCCAACATTCAACAGAGATACGGAATCCTATGATCTGATTGTGGATCATTCGGTCGGCAGCGTCACGGTTGCGGCCTCGGTGATTGATTCAAAATCGTCGGTCAGCGGGACCGGCAATATCAATCTGCAGAGCGGAAACAATGACATTACCGTAGCTGTTAAGGCGGAGAACGGCAGTGTCAGAAATTATGTAATACATGTTGTGCGTCAGGACAACGGCCCTACCTATTCGGATTCGATCGGAAGCGGAGTAAATCCGGGATCAGGAGGCGGATCGGGGGCCGGTCCGGGAGGAGGACCTGGAAGCGGACCTGGAGGAGGCTCTTCCAGCCCATCCGGTAATTCAGGAAATCCCGGCGGCTCCAATGTGCAGATACTGCCGCCTGACGGCTCCGGTTCCGGCGGAATCGAGTCGGGAAGTACAACCGGTCCTATGGCTCCGGGCGGTAATTTATCCGGTTTTGGAACATCATCCGACTCATCCGGCCTGGTTGGCCCCGGAGGGAGTACGGGAACTCCCGGCGTATCGCCGGGTGGCTCCGGGAGCAGCGGTGTAAATCCGGGTGCTGCCGGGAATGGAAATCAGGTTGTAAATGCAGGCGTGACAGCAGCACAGCTTGCGGCATCCCTGACATCATCGGGCGCGGGCAGTATTGTGAAAGTCTACACTTCATCAGGCGGTGAAGTGGCGGGCAGTGTCGGTACGGGGAACATTGTCCAGGCCTATGGTCCGGATGGTTCTCCCGTTGCAAAGTATGATGTAATTGTAAAGGGAGATAACACCGGTGACGGAAAAGTGAATATTCTGGATGTGCTGAAAGCCCAGAGACATGTCCTGGGGCTGGAAAACCTCACGGGAGTATATGAAAAAGCCGCCGATGTCAATGGCAACGGCAAAGTGGACATCATGGATATTCTTGCGATGCAGAAGGATATCCTGGGAATTCAGAAACTGAATTAAGCGGGAGAGATTATGAACAGAAGAGTAAGAAATATAGTAACCAGCCTGATAGCTGCGTTTGCCCTTTCTCTGGCTATGCCGTTTGGGGGCTTAGTGTCTTATGCGGCCAGTGCTAAGATATCGTTTTCGGATCCAAGCACGACGGTTGGACAGGAATTTAATGTGACGGTAAAAGTTACGGCAACTGACGGAAACCTCGGGGCTTCCGATTTGGTGCTGTCCTATGATCAGGCATATATCGAGTTTGTCAGCGGAAACAATGCAAATGGGGGGGCCGGTTCGGTGCGCCTTGTCGGAACGATGGATTCCAGCACAACTACTGAGTTTTCCTATACGTTGAAATTTAAAGCGGTACAGGCGGGTAACACGACAATCTCCGTGGCCAGCCATGAAATCTATGACTCTGATACCCAGGCCGTAAATGTTTCAAAGGTAGGTTCGTCAGCAGTCAAGGTAAAAGCTCCTGCGACTTATTCAAGCGAGGCGGCGCTGGCCTCGCTTAAAGTATCACCGGGACAGCTGTCCCCGGCTTTTTCGCCGAATGTATTATCTTACACGGTGAATGTGGGCGCTGACGTTGACAAGATTGCAGTCAGCGGAGAACCGAAGGACGGCAAAGCCAAGACACTGGTGACCGGCGGCTCAGGTCTTAAGACCGGGGCGAATACCGTGGTATGCAAGGTTACGGCAGAAGACGGCCAGACGGTTAAATCTTATACGATAACAGTCAACAAGTCGGAATCCTCAGAAGTGCCGGCCGGTGATGCTAATGAGGCGGCTGTCACGGGCGGGGCGGTTGTCGGTGAGCTGAAAGCGGATATTGACGGAGTGGAATACAGTGTTGCCACATCCTTTGATCCTGCGGGCCTGCCGGAGGGATATACACAGTCTACAGTCACATATAACGGAACTGAGATTATGTCGGGGGCCGGAAATGGCCTTAACCTGATTTATTTACAGGGAAGTGATGGAAAAGGTTCCTTCTATATTTACATGCCGGAGACAGGAGCATTATCGCCCTATGTTACAATAGACAGCGTGGCGAGATCGATTCTGGTTCTGCCGATTGATGACTCAATCGAAGTTCCTGCCGGTTTTGCCCAGACTGCAATCCAGTTGAATGGCGATTCTAAAGTCAAAGGATGGGTGTGGAAGACGGATGAAGAGCAAAAATACTGCGTTGTATATGGTATGAATGAGAACGGTGAAAAAGGTCTTTACCGTTACGATATAGCTGAAAAGACATTCCAGCGGTATTTTGAGGATCCGGCACTTGAAAGTCCTTACGATGAAGAGAAGGTAACGAAGCTGTATGAGGATTATAATGCGCTTTGCAAGGATTACGATCTGCGGTTTATTGTAATTGTAGTACTGATTGTAGTCTGCCTGATTCTATTCTTTATGGTCATTAATCTCCTGATGCGCAGAAGAGAGTATTCGGGCAGACCGGAGCGGGAAGAGGCTCCGACACCTGTGAAACGCCGGGCCATGCAGGAGGAAGAAAGCAAAAGGCGGCAGTCTGCGCAGTCCCGGACAGGGAAAGCGTCCAATGAAGGTTCAGGACCAAGAAAGCGGCCTGCCGGAGACGATTATCCCCGGTCACAGGAACGCAGAATGAGCAGCGAAACGGTGAGAAACGACAGATACGGCCAGGCGTCCGGTTATCAGGATGCCGCAGTCCGCAGGATGGCCGGAACGGCGGAGCAGGGATATCCGCCGCAGAGACGCCCGGAACAGAGAGGAACGGAACAGGGCCGTCCGGTCCAGCGGAGGCCGGAACAAAGATATGGTGAGCAGGGCCGTCCGGAACAAAGGCACCAGGAAAGATACCAGGATGAGAGAACCCCGGCGGGAAGATATACACAGACGGCACACCAGGAGCAGAGGTATCAGGACAGAAGGACATCAGACCAGAGCCGCATGTCCCAGGGCTATCCTGAGAGAAGAAGCGCCGAGCCGGGCCGAACCGCGCAGGGTTATCCCGAGAGAAGGAATGCCGAGCCGGGCCGAGCCGCGCAGGGTTATCCTGAGAGAAGGAGCGCCGAGCCGGGCCGGGCCGTGCAGGGCTATCCTGAGAGAAGGAATGCAGAACCGGGCCGAGCCGTGCAGGGCTATCCTGAGAGAAGGAGCGCCGAGCCGGGCCGAGCCGGACAGGGCTATCCTGAGAGGAGAAGTGCCGACCAGGGCCGTTCGGTTCAGCGCTATCCGGAGAAACCTGTGAGAAGCCAGGATGCAGGTATGGAAGAGGCTATCAGGCTGAGAGAGCTGGAACGGGCGGAGAGGGCCAGAAAAACAAGAGAACGCCTGGAACGGGAGCGCCTTGAAGACGAGAGACGGGCCCGTGCCGCAAAAGCGGGAGATACAGGAAGAAGGTCCTCCAGGCCGGACAATGATGATTTTGAGTTTCTTGATTTGAATTAAGACAAAAGAGGAGAACCGGACATGCGGTGGGGCGGAAAAAGCCGAACCGTTTATGTCCGGTTTGCCTCTGTTTAGTAATAGTTTGTTTGAGGACGGAGGATGCGTCCGAAACGGACCGGGGCCGGTGTGGTGAGGGGGCTGGCTGAGTCTTTCGT
>NZ_KE992834.1:37582-58823 GCF_000466485.1 [Clostridium] symbiosum ATCC 14940
TGAGGGGGCTGGCTGAGTCTTTCGTCCCGGCGGCGTCCTCACCTGATTAACAAAACAAACTGTTCAAACGGCATGAGCATTTACAAGGATTTTACAGGTTGACTTCATGTTTGCTTTGTTATATAATCACTATAACAAATTGACGAAAGATGGTGGATTATGATTGTAGAGATCGACTTTAACAGTGATGAAGCGATTTACATTCAGCTTAGAAATCAGATTATAATAGGCATAGCAACAGAACGTCTCCGCGAAGGGGAGACGCTGCCTTCCGTGCGTCAACTGGCCGATGACATCGGGATTAACATGCATACGGTGAATAAAGCATATTCTGTATTAAAGCAGGAAGGTTTTGTCAAGCTGGATCGACGGAGAGGCGCAGTCATATCTCTGGATGCCGATAAAATCAGGGCAATCCGTGAGATGGAGCGTGATTTAAGCGTTATTCTTGCCAGGGGAGCCTGCAAGAATGTGAGCCGTGAAGAGGTTCATCGGCTGGTAGATTCTATTTTTGACGCTTTTTCCGGGTAAAGGCTGGCATTTTTTCATGGAGGATAAGAAGATGTTATGTGAGAAATGCAGAATTCGTGAAGCAAATATCAAATATACAGAGGTAATGAATGGAGTGAAGACAGAGCATAATCTGTGTTCACAGTGTGCGCAGGAGATGGATTTCGGCCCCTATTCCGCTATAATTGAAGGAGAATTTCCACTCGGCAAGCTGCTGTCAAGCCTGCTGGGGCTGCAGCCGTCTGCCGCGCGGCAGCAGAAGATGGATGAGGTGGCCTGTCCCACCTGCAAGACCACTTACGAGGAGTTTGTCGAGAACAGCCGTTTTGGCTGCGCCGACTGCTATCATGTCTTTGATCTGCTGATAGGAGAGAAGATTAAGAAATTACAGGAGAGCGCAAGCCATACGGGTAAACAGCCGAAGATTCGGCCGGCAGGAGGGACGGCAGCCGTTACCAGCGGCGGTGTCATGGAATTTTCCACAGAGGAGCAGCTTAAGCAGCTGGAGAGAAGGCTTAAGTCTGCGATTAAAGCTGAGGAATATGAGGAAGCGGCAGTCTGCCGTGACAGAATAAAGGCCTTAAAAGAGGAGAATGAAAAGAATGACGAGATGGTTTGAAGATGTAAAGAATGATCCGTCAAATATTGTATCCAGCCGGGTGCGTCTTTCAAGAAACTGGGAAGAGTATAAATTCCCCTCCAGGCTTGAGGACAATGAGGCCAGGTACATGGTAGGGCGGATGATGCAGGAATTGAGAGATATCCAGGGAAAGGACGGCCGCCGGTATGAGTTCAGGGCTTTGGATAAGATGGAAGAACTGGACCGCGTCGCCCTGAGGGAGCGCCGCCTGCTGAATAAGACGCTGGTGGAGAAGAAAACTCCCGGAAGTATTATCTGTTCGGATGACGAAGCGGTAAGTCTCGTACTGAACGGCGACGATCATATCCGTCTGCAGATCCTGGCTCCGGGACTGGAGCTTAAGTCCTGCTATGATGAAGCTGATAAACTGGATGATTATCTTAATGCAAAATTTCCATATGCGTTCAGCAGCAAATATGGGTATCTGACGGCCTATCCCACCAATGTGGGGACCGGAATGAAGGCATCGGTAGTAGTACATCTGCCTTCTCTTTCTACCAGCAAGCGGTTTCAGGATCTTCTGGGAGATATGAGCCGATTCGGGACGACGGTCAGGGGAGTCTACGGCCGCGGAACGGAGAATTATGGAGATCTCTATGAAATTTACAATCAGAAAACGCTGGGGATGAATGAACAGGAAATCATCGAGCTTGTCAGCAGTGTAGCCGTACAGCTTTCCCAGCAGGAACGGGAGATAAGGGAGGCTTCCCTGTCAAAGCACCGTCTTTTGCGCGAAGATGAAGTATATAAATCGTACGGAGTCCTGAAATACGCAAGAAAGCTTTCCATGAAGGAGGCTATGACCTTCCTGTCCCATCTCAGGGCCGGGATAGCGGACGGCCTGGTTGAGACGAAGGAGTTCGCAGGCATTTATAACCTGATGATAGGAATTCAGCCGGCAAATCTTCAGAAGTATTCCAGACAGCCTCTCGGCAAAGATGAGCTTGAAGTGGCTAGGGGCGGATATCTCAGGGAACACCTGCCGGAGCTTAAATGATGAAGGTTGCTGTTCGCACTACGCCCAAAAGCAGTATGGTGCGATCAATAACACGAGGAATACTCCCGTTTGAACAGTAACTGATAGAGAACAGCAGTAATGAATATGCAGGAGGAACATTTTATGATAGACCGTTTTACGCAGAAAGCCAGAGAGGCAATCCGCCTGGCTGTGGAGACAGCAGAGGAGCTGGAGCACGGCTATGTGGGAACAGAGCATCTGCTTCTTGGACTGATAAAGGAAGGAAGCGGTGTGGCTGCTGCCATTCTGGAGCGGTATGATGTGACGGAAGATAAGATTCTGGAGCTGATGGAACGCCTGATTTCACCGGCCGTGCCAACGAGAACAGCAGATCAGGCGGAGTATACACCGGGAGCCAGAGCAGTGCTGCAGGCAAGTTATGAGGAAGCCGTTTTCTTTAAAGCTCCTCTTATAGGGACGGAGCATATACTCATTGCCATGATTAAAGAAGGGAAATGCACGGCATCACGCCTTCTCAATACAATGAATGTAAATATTCAAAAATTATACGTGGATCTGATGGCTGCCATGGGGGACGATGTCCCTGCGGGCCGGGAGGAAGCGGCCGGCAGACTCAGAAAAGAAAAAGGTAATACTCCTAATCTCGACAGCTTCAGCCGGGATTTGACGGAGCTTGCCAAAGAAGGAAAACTGGATCCGGTGATTGGACGCGAGACAGAGATGAAAAGAGTAATCCAGATTCTCAGCAGAAGAGGAAAGAATAATCCCTGTCTGATCGGCGAACCGGGAGTCGGAAAGACGGCGGTTGTGGAGGGGCTGGCGCAGCTCATAATATCGGGCAATGTTCCTGAGACAATCGCAAAGAAGAGAGTTGTCAGCCTCGATTTGTCGGGTATGGTGGCAGGTTCCAAGTACAGAGGTGAATTTGAGGAACGTATCAAGAAAGTCTTGTCCGAGGTAAAGGAGGACGGTGATATCCTGCTCTTCATCGATGAGATTCATACCATCATCGGAGCCGGAGGGGCGGAAGGGGCCATTGACGCTTCGAATATCCTGAAACCGTCGCTGGCCAGAGGAGAAATACAGCTGATTGGAGCCACTACAGTGGAAGAATACCGCAAATATATAGAGAAAGACGCGGCTCTTGAGCGCCGTTTCCAGCCGGTTATGGTAGAGGAACCTTCGGAGGAGGATTCAATCGAGATTCTCAGGGGACTGAGAAGCCGGTATGAGGAGCATCACAAGGTGACGATCACAAATGAGGCGCTAGAGGCGGCAGTCAAGCTGGCGGCCCGGTATATCAACGACCGTTTTCTGCCGGATAAGGCGATTGACCTGATTGACGAGGCATCCTCCAAGCTGCGTCTGACCGTTTACACGGAGCCGGAAGAGATTAAAGTCCTCGAAGAGGATATTAAGAAGCTCGAACGCCAGAAGGAAGACGCCATCAAGGCGGAAGCTTATGAAAAGGCGGGAGACATAAAAAAGAAACAGGATAAAAAACGAGAAAAGATAGAAAAAATCCGCGATAAGTGGCAGAAGGAAAAAAATTCACGGAAGCTGGTGGTCGGTGACAATGAGATTGCGGATATTGTATCCGACTGGACCAGAATTCCGGTCCGAAAGCTGGCACAGGAGGAGTCGGAGAGACTCTTAAAACTGGAATCGATCCTGCATGAAAGAGTGGTGGGCCAGGAAGAAGCGGTAACCGCTGTTTCTAAGGCGATCCGCAGGGGCCGCGTGGGCTTAAAGGATCCTAAGCGCCCGATTGGTTCTTTCCTGTTCCTGGGGCCCACCGGAGTCGGCAAAACCGAGCTGTCAAAGGCGCTGTCCGAGGCAATGTTCGGTACGGAGAATGCGATGATCCGGGTAGATATGTCGGAGTATATGGAGAAGCACAGTGTCTCCAAGATGATTGGCTCACCTCCTGGTTATGTGGGATATGAGGAGGGCGGCCAGCTCAGCGAGAAGGTGCGCCGCAACCCGTATTCCGTCATTCTGTTTGATGAGATCGAGAAAGCCCATCCCGATGTATTCAATATCCTGCTTCAGATACTGGATGACGGTCATATCACGGATGCCCAGGGAAGAAAGATCGATTTTAAAAATACTGTGCTCATCATGACATCCAATGCCGGAGCCGAGAATATCATTTCACCGAAGCGTCTGGGATTCTCTTCCGATTCAGATGCGAAGACGGATTACGAGTTTATGAAAAACCGTGTCATGGATGAAGTGAAAAGGATGTTTAAACCGGAATTTTTAAACCGAATTGATGAAATCATGGTATTCCATCCGCTCAATAAGAAGAATATCGAAGAGATTGCCGGAATTATGCTTAAAACAATTATCAGAAGAACCAAAGCCCAGGTCGGCATGAGCCTGACTGTCGATGACGGGGCGGTTGCATACCTGGCTGAGAAGGGATACGATGAGAAATACGGCGCAAGGCCGCTGCGGCGGACAATCCAGAACCAGATAGAGGATAAGCTCTCAGAAGAACTGCTGGAGGGCCATATTAAAAAGGACGATGAAGTGCTTGTAACCAGAGACGGGGAGGGCCTTAAATTTACCGTCAGGGACTCTTCCAAAGAGAATAAAATACTGGTCAAGTAAAAGAAACTGTGATAGAATAATCCTACACAGGGAAACACACAGAAGAATACCAGGAGGATAGATTTATGCCAGTAGTTAGCGAGTTAATCCGCATCGAGGATGACGGTACAATCAGTTTTGGCAATTATGAATTAGCGACAAAGTCCAAACTTCAGGATTTTGAATACAAAGGAGATTTATACAAAGTAAAAACCTTTCATGAGATAACAAAACTGGAGAGGAACGGAATGTTTGTTTATGAGTCCGTACCGGGAACGGCAGTTAACCATTTTGCTGTTGATGATTCCGAGGTAACCTTTGCTGTAGAAGGAAACCAGGATGCTCAGATCACAGTTCAGCTTGAAGATGATCGTGAATATGAAGTTTTCATTGATGGGATTGCCGTAGGAGGCATGACGACCAACGTAAGCGGAAAACTTGTTTTAAGCGTGGAACTGAACGAGGGCGTAAGAACAGAGATAAGAATTGCAGGAAGATAGAGATAAGCAGAATTACAGGATGGAGGCGGTCGAAAGATTTGCCTCCATTCTGATGTCGGCGACTATTTATTTACGGAGGAGAGAATGGCAAAAGGGAAATCAACAGCTTATTTTTGCAGTGATTGCGGCTATGAGTCGGCGAAATGGACCGGACAGTGCCCGGCATGCAAGTCGTGGAATACGATGGTGGAGGAGCCGGTCTCCCAGATAAAAACCGTTGGTAAAGGCGGGACTGGCTCTGCCCGGAAGGTATCCGCCGATACGGCCAGGCCTGTCATGCTGTCGGAGATTGTGCTGGACGAGGAGGATCGGATACGGACCGGCTTTGATGAGCTGGATCGCGTTTTAGGCTCGGGGATCGTAAGGGGCTCCCTTGTATTGGTTGGAGGAGATCCGGGCATCGGTAAGTCCACGCTTCTTCTGCAGGTTTGCCGTAATCTGGCGGGACAGAACCAGAAAATACTTTACATATCGGGAGAGGAATCCCTGAAACAGATAAAGCTGCGGGCGAACAGAATCGGGACGGTGACAGGCCCCCTTTCTTTCCTGTGTGAAACAAACCTGGGGACCATAGAAGAGGTGATTAAACGGACAATGCCGGATGCGGTTGTGATTGATTCCATACAGACCATGTATATGGAGGAAGTTACTTCGGCTCCCGGCAGTGTCAGCCAGGTGAGGGAATGCACCAATATTTTGATGCAGATTGCCAAGGGTCTGGGCGTTATGGTATTTATTATTGGCCATGTGACAAAGGAGGGGGTTGTGGCCGGACCCAGGGTACTGGAACATATGGTGGACACGGTGCTCTATTTTGAAGGTGACCGCCATGCTTCCTACCGGATATTAAGAGGGATTAAGAACCGTTTTGGCTCCACGAATGAAATCGGTGTGTTCGAGATGAGGGAGGAGGGACTGGCAGAAGTAAAGAATCCATCGGAATTCATGCTGGACGGCAGGCCCGCAGGAGCCTCGGGTGCCGTTGCCGCCTGTTCATTGGAAGGAACCAGGCCGATTATGCTGGAGGTACAGGCGCTGGTGACAAAGACGAACTTCGGAATGCCCAGAAGAACAGCGGCGGGAACTGATTATAACCGGGTGAATCTCCTGATGGCGGTACTCGAAAAAAGATGCCGGTATGAATTGTCCCAATTCGATGCCTATGTCAACATTGCGGGCGGTATGAAAATGAATGAACCGGCGCTGGATCTGGCCATCGTGATGGCACTGATTTCCAGCTATAAAGACAGACCGGTCGATGAAAAGACCGTCATATTCGGCGAAGTCGGTCTATCCGGGGAAGTAAGGGCCGTATCAATGGCCGAACAGAGAGTGAACGAAGCGGTGAAGCTGGGCTTCACACGCTGCATCATGCCGCTCGTAAGCTTTGAAAAGCTGAAAAAAAGAAACGATATTGAGCTGGCGGGGGTAAGCAATGTAAGAGAGGCAATCAACCTGATTTAACCCCAGGACAGTGGTTAAGAAGCAATATTGTTACGTTGAGCGAAACAATTACAATAATTTCATTAATTAAAACAATTTATTTGCAATTTGGAAAAAACCGATTGACATACTGCCTGTCCTGTGGTATTATACTTGGGCAGGCAATTTTAGGGGAATAGTTCAATGGCAGAGCAACGGTCTCCAAAACCGTTAATGGGGGTTCGAATCCCTCTTCCCCTGCTAATGAATAGGGAATTTAAAAAAGCTCAGAAACCTTTGATTTTAAAGGGAATCTGAGCTTTTTTAATATTTTGAATTGAAAAGGTGTAGATTCAATATTATCTCGTCTTAAAAAAATATACGGACTAAATACGGACTGACTTTATTTTGCTGTCTTCCCCCTTTTCTTGTTAGTGTTTCTGTAAAGGAGTTCCGCTACATCGTTACTGACTTTTTTATCACTTTCCTTCAAAACGTGGCTGTACATGTTTTGAGTGGTGCTAACCTGATCATGTCCGAGACGCTTAGATATTGCGACAGGATTTTCACCGAGTTCGTACAATATGCTTGCATGGGTGTGTCTGAATTTATGTGGGTGTATCGGAGGTAGATCGTATTCGTCCTGCAATTGATATAGATAAGTATTCAATGAATCAGGATACATAGGAAGGCCGTTATCCTGGGTAAAGCAGAAGCCGGTATCTGTCCAGAGATCCCCCATACTCATTTTATGCTTAAGTCGTTCTTTTCTATATAATTTCAGCAAACTGCATATTTCAGGTGCTATATTGATTGTCCTTTTTTTATGCGTCTTTGGAGTGTCGTTGTAAACACCGATATCAGGAGAATATAAAAGATTGTTTTCTATTACGATCTGATTAGCTCCGAAGTCGATAGAAGACCATTTCAACCCCATTATTTCACCGCGCCTGGCCCCCGTATCAATCAGCAAGTAAACAATCACTCTCCATTTTAACGGTTCCTTCAGCAGCACTTCACGGATTCTTATTACATCCGCTATTTCAAAAAAATCGGCCTCATGCTTTGGCTGTTTTGGTGGTGTGGCTCCATCGGCCGGATTAAACTGGATTATACCTTCCTTTACGGCTTGTTCCAATATCGCATGTATCAGGCGATGATGATGCAGGATTGTCTGCGGAGATAACCCTCCACCAGTTCGCTTATTTTGCCCCTTTTTACCCATCTTTAGATAAAAGCTGTTCAGTTCCGCACTGGTGAGCTTTGAAACGGTAATATGGCCGATTTCAGCATTGATACGGTTTAGGAGCTGCTTGTACCGGAATACAGTCTTGTGCTTGTTGTCTCGTTCTTTCAACGTCATTACATAAGCAGCATACTGTTCGAATGTCTTCTTTTCGATTGATATACGTCCAGCTTTGCAGTTAAGCTCAAATTCGTTTGCTACCTTATCCAGTTCTTTTTGGATGGACCGCTCTTTCCAGCCCTGCGGGACCTTCCAACTCATAGAAAATGGTTTGAGTTTCTTTCCGGAACTGTCCCGGCCTCGGAACACCTCAATTTGATATGAAATGATTTCGCCTTGCTTGTTTTTGCGTGGGGTTATGCTTGCCATAGTATCATCCTTTCTGAAAGTTGCGATATCGCAACTATTTTTGAGTATAAAAATAACGCCCTCTTGCCAGGACGCCCTAAGGATGATATAATTTATTTGTTCAGAATAAAGTATATCTTTCCGGAGCAATCCGGCAAGAGAATCTATGTGAAAAGCTCTTGTGTTTGTCGCACAGGGGCTTTTTGCTACTTATTTGTCTAACCCGTTTATGCGCAGACAGTTTTCATATGCCAATTCCTGTAGAATTTTGTACAAAGACTGAACATTGTACTTTTTAGGAAATTCCAGCTTATGCGATGCATATGTAACATGGTGGCCTTTCAGTTCCGGGGAGTTGATATATGTAAAGGTCAGTTCACTGTCATCAAAACCGAAACCGGATGTCTCCATCTTTACTTCAACAATGGAAAACAGATTTATGGATGTAACACTCATTTTCGTGCCTGTAGCGCCTTGCTTATCTGTCAAAACAATGCGCTTATCAGTAAAAATCAGAGCATCACGCACCAGTTTGAATCCCATTGTAATCTGTTCTCCATCCATCAGATACATTCCGTATTCTTTGTTGAGTTCTTCAACGGACGCTTCGCTGTAGTTCGCAGCAAATCCTCCCTGTAAAATGTTTTTCATTCCAAATGCCATAATAAAATCCTCCTTTGTATATTATTTAAATAAATCAAAAAGGCTGAAAGTAGTCTTTTTGTAGATTTTGTTATAGGCAGCCTTCTTCGGGTTCTTCAGCCAGCCCATGCCCTTCTTACCGTATCCTGGGATAATCGCTTTTTTAATCGCCCTTTTGGCCCGGCCGGTGGTTCTGGCCTTAAAGGACTTCATGGGGCTTACTTTTCTCATTCCGAATTTCATGCGGTGTCCTCCTTATATCTGGAAATACTCATACACTTGAAGATTAGGTTCAAATTGTATGAAATAGTTATCTATCATAATACCATGCCCGTATATTTTCCGGTAAAACTCTATGGCCTCCGTAAAGGTTTCCTCTGATACGTTAAGATATTCGGCTGCCTCGAACGGATTTCGGCACTGATGCTGATAGGCCCATATAATTCCTTGTAGTCCGATCTGTTTATTATAAGCCCATAACCGGGCTGAGCGTTCCTGTTTGCAGCTATTAACTGTATCTTGTTCCAGAATGTTACCAACGGTGGTATAGAAATGGCCCATTTCTTCTGCCAAAGTATCCGCTTTTTTTTGCAAAGTCGGTATGTCCTTCCGGATCGCAATGCGGCAGCCCTTGCAACGGCCATCACCGGACAGGAGTGGGGCTTCTTTCACTATCAGCCCTGCTCCGTCGGCTTCAATCAGTAATTCATCATAAGTCAATCCATCAACCCCTATTTATTCCAAAAAGCGTCGTCGTCCATAATGTCATTGTCATGTTTTCTCATATCGTCAGTTACTTCAATGTCAGTGCGTTCGTGGGCGGCCTGGGGCATTATATGTTCTTTTGGAAGAGGAGTAACTTTGTTGCGACGTTTAACTTCTGCAATGGTAAGTTCTAAAGTGCTTTTTAAAAGTTCCATATGTTTGCTGTCTAAAGGTTCTCCATTATAGAACAGAGGGCCTTTCCCATTCTCGAACTCTTTCATGATTTTATTAAGTTCGTCACCAATTTCACGCTCATCTTTTTTGGGAAGTTGTGGCTTCTCCTCCTCCCATCCCATAAGATAGGCAACGGTTGTTTCAAGTGCATCAGCGAATGCGACGACCTTAGACTGTGTTATATCATTTATTCCTGCTTCAATTTTGTTTATAGTTGACTTGGATTTATAATTTAGTTTTTTTGCTAATTCTTCCTGAGTCATTCCAAGTTCTTCACGTCGCTTTCTTATATTGTTTCCAACGGTAGTCATGTAAGCACCTCCTACAAGAATATGATAGCACACTGTACATTAAAAATCAACTTTTTTTAGCAAAATTCAAAAAAATAGTTGACAAAAAATCAACCCAGTGCTAGAATTTTGAGTAGATTTAAAATCTACAGAGGAAAGGAGGAAAAAGGATTGACTGATACTGATAAAATCAAACAGTTAATCTCTGAAAGTGGTTTTAAGATGCAGTATGTCGCATCAAAATTAGGTATAACTAGAGCCGCGCTTTCTCTTAAACTCAATAACAAAAGTGAGTTTAAGACAAGTGAAGTTGCTGTGTTGTGCGAATTATTAGGGATTAATAGTCTTGAAAAAAAAGAAGAAATTTTTTTTATGAAAAAAGTAGATTAAAAATCTACAAAAGAAAGGAGAAGGAAGCATGAATAAACAAATTGAACAGACATTAGACAGCCGCGAAGTAGCGGAGATGTTAGGCAAAGAACACAAGAATTTAGTAAGAGATATTCGCTCATACGTTGAAGAACTTTCACTCCTCCAAAATGAGGAGTCAGATTCACGGCTCAAGATTGAGCCGTCAGATTTCTTTCAGGAAAGTAAATACATAAAAAGAGGAAAAGAATATCCTTGCTTCAAAATTACAAAGAAGGGTTGCGAGTTTACAGCCCACAAGCTGACTGGAATTAAAGGAACGGAATTTACGGCCCGCTATATCAACCGTTTTCACGACATGGAGAATACCATCCGGGAGGGTATTCCTCAGAAAGAAAAAGCCGATACGCAAGACCGTACCCGCATCATGGAAATGAATGCCCGTTCCCGGATGGCGCAGACATATCTTAAGCTGGCCCAGGTAGATACGCTCTCAGGTACATATAAAACAATCCTAACCGCGAAGGCCGCCGAGACATTAGCCGGAGAGCCGATTCTGCCTCTGCCGAAGTCGGAAAGAAAAGTGTATTCGGCAAGCGAGATAGGGGAATTGTTTGGAATTTCAACAAATAAGGTTGGCCGGATTGCAAACGAATGCCATCTTAAGACGGAGAAATATGGAGAATACCGGCGGAGCAAGAGCGAACATTCGGTAAAAGAAGTTGATACCTGGGTGTATTTTGAAAGCGTAATTCCAGAACTTGAAAGAATCTTAGGATAAAAGAGGAGGAGAAGTAAAATGAATAAGACTGTTAGAAAAGAAAACTATGAGCGCGGTATGAAATATGGTGATGAAGTTTATTGTGGTCAGGATTTAAGAGATTTTGTTGGTATGACGATCAGGGAGGTTAGCTCTAATGACATAGATGCAAATGTCATTATATGGCTTGAGAACGAAGAAAGAAGCGTAGCGTTGTACTTTGATGACATTTGCTTCGACGGAGAACATATCAGAACAGTAGCTCATTCAGAAGATAGTTCATCATTTCTGTTGCGCCCTGTTTCGGAAAAAGATTTAAAAGAAATCTCAGAAATGAAAGGATATTGTGACTTAGATGTGTATGACGATAATGATGAGAAAATCGGAGTCAATCACATGTATTGCAATGATATCGGCCTCGAAGGAACAGAAGAATTTAAAGTAAAACGTCTGTATGTTTTTCACGATGGACAAATCATGACACAGAAAGAGGTTGAATAGATAGAAATGGACACAGAGAGCAAAGAGCTTTTATTAAAGCACATAAAGAAGGGGAAGTATGTCTCAGAACCCATCTTCAGTATATGCAAAATTATGAAGGGTGGGGACATGGAACTGTTTGCAAAGTCCTGTTGCGACAGAATTGAAGAGGGTGGTTTGAGAGACGGAGTTCATGTTTTTAGAATGAAACCTGCATCCTGGGGGTTAGGAGTTGATGCCTACGGCCTGAAGCTTTGCAGGGCTGTACTGGAAGCGTATTTACAACCGGAATATCTGGACGAGATAGAAGAAGCGACGCAGGCTCATAGTTCTTGGATTATAAATATTAACAATATGCTTTATGCTCTCAACCGGATGGACAAAAAGAGCTTGTTGAAGGCTGAGCCAGAGGCATTTGGCTATAAGGCTTCGTCGGAAGATTATAACGACATAGCTGATATATTCAGGACTACACTGAGATACCGGCGTTTCCCTTGTAATCTTCGCCCTTTCGCAGAACGACTATTCTTCACCTGCTGCCTGTTGGCAGAATACAGAGGACCGGCCAATATACTAATTCCCTTTGCAAAGGGAGCCTGGGACATGTGGGAGAATGACGGAAGACATGAGACAGGGAACGGGACGTATAGCAATGCCCTGTGGAGATTCTTGGCTTCACGCGGCGGTGCATCCAAAGTGCATCGGTTACAGGGGGATGACCTGGCTAAATATATCTATCTGGAAGTAAAGGCTTACAGGAAAGAGAAATGGAAAGAAATCAATCACATTAAGAATAAATCCTGTCTGGAAATTGAGAACCGGTACAAAGAAATTAAAATGGTGCTGGATGCCATCGGGAGATTGACACCTCAAAAACTTTTACAGTTATATCCGGTGACGAAAGAATACGACGGGGAGCGATGGGACTGCAAGGACTATTTTTATACGATGGATAAGCTGAAACAGTGGCCGCCTGATAAGCCCATCGGAACCGCCCAGGAAGTGGCCTGTCTCCTGTGGGATTATCAGAATACGGATCTGGAAATTATGCTTTTACAGTGGCTGAATGCCGTTGATGACTTGAAAATTTACTGCAATAAAAACGGCCCATCGGATCGGTTCCATGATTTGATGTTAAAGAAAGGAAGGGACCATAATGGCAGAAATACCGAGAATGCGGACAATTAAACAGTGTGCTGCCTACTTTAAAGAGCAAGACCCGGATAGCGGCCTCGGTGAGTGGAGAATCCGTCAGATGGTAAATCAGGGTGAAATACCGGTATATCGCGCTGGCCGAAGAATCCTGATTAACCTTGACACGCTGATTACACACGTTGCCGGCGAAACGCCTGCTGCCGAAGAAAAAGAGAAAGCCCTTAACTGACGGCAATCAGAAAAGGGCAACCGGCCGGAGCCGATAGATTATAACACAAATACATAATACCACGGTTCCGGCGAAAGTTAAAGGAGGATTTTGGATGAAAAAAGATTTATCAGATTTATCAATTGAAGTTGAAGGAATATCATTGGCGATTACAGGGTTAATCAACCAACTGGATAATAATAAAACAAATTCGCTGACAGGAGATTCGTTGGGAAAAGCACTCTTCGGAATATCGTGCCATTTAGACCGAATATCGGACGATTTGAGCGACATGATTTAGCTTAAGGAGGATTTAAGATGAATTTTAAAATTTTAAATAGTGAACATCGGATTTTATCAGTTCCCCAGGAAGATATACCAGATGATTTACATGGACATACTCTTGTTTTTTACTGGCCGAAACACGACGCAATTGTACTAAGTGAAAGTAGCTCTATTTTTAAAGATGTATCGGAAATAGTGGAAGGCTATTTATCGCTTGATGATTATGTCAGGAAAGAGATTATGGATAGTGTACCAGATGGGAGAGCCGGAGAATTTATATTGGGCATAGAACAGGTGTTAAACAGAATTATTAGAATCCGACGCAGACTGTATCGGAGCGGACTTAGGAAAGAGAGGGCAGCGATATGACACAGATCATAGAAGTGAATAACTTAAAACCATGTCCGTTCTGCGGAGGCGAAGCAGAACTTCGGACACAGGAGAATCCATTCGGACACATGACGGCCCGTATAACTTGCAAGAGATGTCATTGCACATCCCCTATATTGATGGAAGGCCATACTGTCGGATTTGTTGGTAAGCCGTCCAGGTATGTTTCGCTAGATGAATGTGTTAAAGCGGCAATAGAACGTTGGAACTTAAGAAAGGGGGAATCAGCATGAAAAAAGATGATTTTACAGAAGAAGAACTGAAAGCTTTGTATAGCGGTTTTTTGGATCGGAACTGTGAGCCGGCGCCGGAGGCTGTCAGCGAAGCATATACAGCTATAAGCAAGGCACAAGAAGACTATTTGTGTGCGTTGGAGGAGTACCAGTTCCGGGAGGTGTTTATGTACGGCTATGAATTGGGAATGAAGAGCGCAGAAGGAAAGGGGTAGTAGGATGACATATCCAATTAATGAACAGGACTTTGTTGAAAGCTGGATGAAGGTGCTTGAAAAGCCGGACGAGGGTGATGTGGCGCTTGCCGAAGCGATCGTCAGCACAATCAACCGCGCCTATAATGTGGGAAAAGAAGAAGGGGTCCGGATCGGGATAAATCTTGCCAAAAAGGAGAATAAAATACCATGACGAATGAAGAGCTTGTCATGAAGATTAAGGCCGGAGAGTTGCGATATCGCAACAGAAAGGGAGCATTATGAAGATAGCAGAGATACGGAAAATGGTAATGATACCAGAAGAGCGTTATGACCGGATGCTGGAGAGTTATGATAAGGCAGTAAATACAACAGGGAAACTTGTAAAGGAGGTTTCTGCAATGCAAGCGGAGCTTGACCGCAGAACTATAATCGAAAATGAAGCGATCCTGCTTATCAGCAAGTGTCGTTTCTTGGAAGCAATGGAGTTGCTGGCAATGATTTAGAGGAGGTATCCAATGAAAAAAGACGAGATGAAAGAAAAAGTATTAGAGTACATAGAGCAGAATGACCATGTGAGCTATGCAGAACTGGAATGGCTGTTTGAGCAGAACGATTATGACTATAAGGGGAACCTGGACGCATTATCAGAGCGGTGTGAGCATGTGGTTTTTTGGACAGGCTGGAAGAAAGAGGCATATGACATGCTGGGCGAACTTATCAGCGAAGGAAAGGCGCATCGGAAGCCAACGCCGTTTCTCACCTATCTGATAGATGGAAAAACACTGCAGCTCCCTTTGGTGAAGCGTGGCATGCAGTACAAAACAGACCATTGGCTGCCGGCGGTATTCTGCAAAGGGCTGGAACGGCGGTAAAACTAAATAATTTGTATCTTGACTTCATCCGTAGAAAAATTGTTATAAAAATTAGTGAGTTCGCTCCTATTCAGGGCATTTGTTTCATCACTGGAATCAGGACACGCATCGAGAACAATGATATGAATATCATTGTTTGCACAAAAGCCGATCAATTTATTGAGATAAAAAGATGCAATGCCCTGTTTTCTATACAGGCTGTTGGTTGCTATGTGCTGCAGATAAACGTGGCGCTCAGATATTTTAAGTTTACTAAAAATGTTATTAAATTTTTCTTCAATAAAAAAATGCATAGTAAAAACACATTTTTTTTCTAAACTATTGTACAAGAAAAATTTCACAGTATCAGTTTTACAATGGCAGCCACAGCCGACAAGACTACTATCAGCAAGCGTATCATTAAAACAGAATTCAAGATTTAAATATTTCAAATTGTCGGGGAAACCAAAATTCATTATTGTATTTGCATCTAACATTTCCTCACCTCTTGGTGATGTATTATAGCACATATAATTATGAGCGTAAATAGGAAATGATATTGGAGTAATAGCTCATGCGATGTATCGGGCCACGGCTCTTTACATAGTAACTCGTTGACCGTTCATTCTCTGGTTAATATATCACGAAAATATTGAATGCCACTTGAGTGAACCTTCGGAGAGAGGTTGACTGCCTCTCTCCACACACAAATACAGAATGGAGGCCGAAGTGTCTGAGAAATATAGTTTAAGGCAGTATGCACTTGCCTATGCGAAAATGGGAATGGCCGTTTTCCCTTTAGCGCCCCGTTCCAAACGGCCTGTTATGGAACAGGGATTCCATAAGGCAAGCACCGATCCGGCTATCATCAATAGCTGGTGGAAGAGAAATCCGAATTTTAACATTGGAATTGCAACAGGTCAGATGAGCGGAGGGCTTATTGTAATTGACCTGGACATTGATAAAGACAAAGGAAAATACGGCGATGAGACGCTGCGTGAGTGGGAGCTGGAACACGGTACGCTTCTGGATACCTGCCGGACGATTACCGGCCGCGGAGGTTATCATCTGCTTTACAAAACTGACAGAGAGGTGCCTTGCAGTATAAATGAAGAAAAAGCAGTAGACATCCGCGGCGATGGCGGTTACATTGTGGCACCGCCCAGTATACATGAAAACGGACATGCATATGAGTGGGAGCAGGCACCGGATGAATTTGTCATCGAGCAAGCGAATGACTTAGTCTATCAGTTTATAGATTTTGTACGGCCTGAAAAGAAGCTGAAAGAGTCTTTCTCTGTTCCGGAGATAATCCCGGAGGGCAGTCGAGATAATATGCTGTTTAAGCTGGCATGCAGTTTACAGGCAAAAGGATTATCGGATGACGCAATACTGGCGGCAGTACAGGTGGAAAATGAAACAAGGTGTGTACCGCCGCTTACAGATAAAGAAGTGGTGCAGAAGGTTGAAAGTGCGCTGAAATACCAGAAGTCCAGTTCTCCATATTCCGGAAAGGTTCTTCCGTCAACGGATGGAGTGACTCAATTCATCGACGCGCCGGTTCAATTAAAATGTGGAGACTGGATTTGCAATAAAGACGGGGTGTATAAATGGATTCCGGGAAAAAGGGAGACAGATCCGCCTATCTTGATTGTCGCAACCCACCAACAAATCCTCCCCGTTGGCATAACCGAGAATATTGAAACAGGCGAACAGAAATATACAATCGCCTTCAGCGTCCGGCGGAATGGCCGGTACATATGGAAAGATATCAAGGTGGAACCGGCTATCTGCTGTTCAAAGACTAAAATTGTTACACTTGCCAACCTGGGCATGGTGGTGACTGACCAAAAGGCGAAGAACCTTGTTAATTATATAGCTGATATGTACCGTATCAACGAGGACGAACTTCCGGTGACGAAAGCTATTTCTCACCTGGGATGGATTGGAAAAGAATTTTTCCCCTATGTCAATGGGATTGTATTTGACGGAGACAACGCCCAGGAGAAGACGGTTCAGGCGATAAAGGGACACGGTTCCGCCGAACAGTGGCGCAAAGAATGCACGGAATATCGAAAGAGTCTGATTGTACGGCTTCTGATGGATGCAAGCCTTGCCTCAGTGCTTATCAGTAAATTAAAATGTCTGTGCTTTGTCGTCCACCTGTGGGGCGGGACCGGAACAGGTAAGACCGTGGCTTTTCTCGTGGCTGCCTCTATATGGGGCCTGCCGGATGAATTAATCTTGTCGGTAGATTCAACTATTAATTACTGTACCAGCCGCGCCGCGCTGCTGAAGAGTCTGCCGGTATTCGTGGACGAGACGCAGCTTTCCCGGGGAAGCCTTGAAAAGCTGATTTACGCAATGACGGAAGGGAAGACCCGTGGCCGCCTGGGCCGGGACAGCAAGGAAAAGAATCAAAAGACGTGGGAGAATGTCTCTTTTTTCAACGGGGAACGGCCGATTGTCGGGGAGCAGTCCGGTGCCGGAGCCATCAACCGTATTATCGACCTGGAAGTGGATAAGCCGCTTTTTACGGACTTCGCCCATGTTCTCGAGATAGTCCGGGAAAATAACGGACATGCCGGGGAGGTATTTGTGGCACATGTGCAGAGTATTAAAGATTCTGTACTGATACAGCGGCACAAGGAATGGTGCCAAAAACTCTCCATCGTCGCGGAAAGCACAGGAAAGCAGATCCAGGCGTTGGCCTGCATCCTCCTAGCGGATGAGCTGGCGAGGGAATGTATCTTCACAGGAGAGGCAACTCTTGACCCGGCGGCGGTGGCCGGCCTGCTGAAGCGTGAGGACGAGGTTTCCCAATCGGAAAGGGCTTATCAGTTCATTGTGGACTGGATTGCAATAAATGAAAACCTGTTTGACCCGAATTTCAGTGTGAGGATTGTTGGGAAACTCGAAAAAGATAGCTGTATGTTCAATCAGACAGAGTTGCAAAAAGTGCTGGAAGAAAACGGGTTTGACTTTAACGCAGTAAAAAAGGATTGGGTAAAATCCGGATACCTGAAGCGTGCAAAAGATGGAAGACTTGCCTTTGTGACGACAATAGGAACCAAAGGTACGAGAGCCAGGTATATAAAAATCTCTTTGCCGACCTCTTTTATCTTTGACGATTTAGAGGACTGCCCTGATAAGACACCCCCCTTCAGGTAGAAAGAGATCGCATTTTTCTAAAAAGGATCGCAAGAGATCGCGTGAAAATAAATTTTGCGATCTCGAGAAAACCCTTATAAATAAAAGGTTTCTTTCTATAGAGATCGCAAGATCGCATAGATATTGTTTACAGAGAGATATATATTTTTTATATATAGGGAACAGTGAGTGATAAATATATAGTGCTTTAAAAAACGAAAAAAATGCGATCTTGCGATCTTTTTTCAAAAAACCTAGTAATATCAATGGATTCAAGAGATCGCATAAGGGAAAATCACGCGATCTCTTGCGATCTTTTTTAAGAAATTGCGATCCTTGAGTAAACAGCGCAGAAAGGATGAGACAAATGACGAATCATGAAATAATGGATATTTTCAATCAAGTATATAACGAATTCTGGATAAAGTGGAGAGACAAGCCCCTGACGCCGGATGCGGATATGTGGGATCTGGTAATACTGGACGGCGCGGCGATAATGGAGCGACATAATTCAAAACTATGTAAAGACATGGTGACTGAACTGGTGGTTGAACTGGACAACAGAAGCAAGGAGAGAGGAGCAAAAAAATGAGCAGAAACCTGTATGATGTAACCGATGTAAGAACAGATAAAATACTTTTTACCGGGCTGTCACGGAACGAGGTGCAGGACAAGATAGGATTATCGGCCAAACATGTCTATCTATATGCACAAAACTATTCCATTTACAAGGGGATATATCAAATTTCGGCCAGAGGGGAAAAAACCTGGCAAGATGAATTTGTAATCCGGTGGAACCTGATAACAGAAGAGCTTCGGAAGTATAGAGGCTTGAACCGGATAAAGATTGTAGAAGAAAATGGAGGAAACGGAGATACATAGCTAAGAGTTTTTGGAGATACACAAGGAGGTAACAATTATGATGAGTGCAAACGCAGTAATCAACAATATTCTGGTTCAGTCCAGTGATTATATAAAAGACAAACATTTCGAAGACCTGAAAATGGTCTTATACATGAACCTATGTAATTTTACTTTCGTTCAAAATGATACATCGAACGAACTAATTGAAAACTCTGATATTACCTTTGGGGTTTTAAGGAATTGGAGGGACCAATTAATCGTGGAAGGGAAGACCGCAGGAACGATTACGCAGTACCTGTTTGCGATGCGAAAATTAATCGAGTTTACCGGGCTTGGAATCGCAGAGATACGGGAGAATCATATCCGGAGCTATCTCGCACACGGTAAGGTATACAGGAAGTGGAAAGACAAGACGTACAACGGGAAGGTTAGATGTCTCAGGCAGTTTTTTAATTGGGCCACTGATTACGACATCATTGTAGAAAATCCCATGAGAAGAATAAAGGAGACGAAAGAAGATTTTCGGATTGGTTCCATCCTGACACCGGAGCAGAGGGAGATTTTCCGCTGCTGCTGCCGGACCGAAAGAGAGCTGTCCCTGATAGATTTTTTATACAGTTCTGGCGGCCGAATCTCCGAAATTCGCCAGCTTAACCGCAATCAGATAGACCTGGTGAACCGCCGGGCGGTTATCTATGGCAAGGGCAGAAAGGAAAGAGAGATATATTTTTCGCCGCAGGCATTCGTACACGTCACGCAGTATCTTGCCGGCAGGAAGGATGATAATGAGGCTCTGTTTGTATCCACGAAGAAACCTTATAATCGGTTAACAAAAGACGGTATTCGGTGGATTATAAAAAATATACAGTCCAGGGATGAACGTCTGAAGGGCTTACAGATATCACCGCACACCTTCCGGCGGACATGCGGTACTGATATGATAAATCACGGCGCACCGGCGGAACTGGTACAGCGTAAACTTGGACACAGCAATATCAATACGACACTGACATGTTATGCGCGGATTGCCACAGAGACAGTCCGGGAGGCAAACAACAAATATTGTTACGCATAGGCAGGAGGATTAATGACAGCTAAGGAATATTTGAAGAGGATTAGAAAACTGGATCACGATATCGACAGAAAGCAGTATGAGTTTGAGACTTTAAAGAAGCGCAGGACATACATAAGCGGAATGGATTACTCGGCAGACAGGGTGCAGATGAGTTCCGACGGGGAAGGATTTACCAGTATATCAGATAGACTTATCGACTTGCAGCGAGAAATTAATACCGAGATAGATGAGTACCATGATATGAGACATAAGGCCATTAATCAAATACAGAGTTTATCAAGAGAGGAATATTCTGATATCCTGTTCCGTCTGTATGTACAATATCAGTCAATGACCGAGGTAGCGTCCGAGATGAAATATGATTATTACTGGGCCTGTCATCTACATGGCAGGGCATTACTGGAATTTGATGACCGCTTTTTGAAACACCGCAACTAACCGCAAGACTTTTTCTATTAACCCATGTTATAGTGTAGATAGCGAATTAGGGATAGAAGCCTGGTTCGCTTCATTCATCATTATTCCGGCCGTTTGAAAATAATTAGAGCGGCCGGGACCTCCGTACGGCCGCCAGCGTGCAACAGCCTGGTGGCCGATTAGAAGCCGACGTTCTTACTGCTTTCTTCATGGCTTCGCAAATCGGATAGAAAACGGCGTTTAGGTGACACGAAAGGGCCCTTGGTTGGTATCATGCCAGTTGGCTGCTGTGCGGCCCGAAAGATACCCGTCAGCCAGCCGCGCAGAGCTGGTGCATACCGGGGACGACCCGGTAATCGGAATGTAGCTTAAACGGCAGAGTAGCGGTGGCCACCGCAAGGTGCAGGTTCGAACCCTGCCATTCCGAAGAGGCCGGTTCGCTACCGGATGAACTGAGAGTGAGCGCAACGCCTCAGAGAGATTGACAATGCCCGTCAGAGATGGCGGGCCGTGCTATGTGGAGCATGGCGCAGTGGTAGCGCAGGCGTCTGATGGCTGCCAGGTCTCCGGTTCGATTCCGGATGTTCCGCTTGTGAGAATAAGTATAACCAGTTGACAAAAGTAGTGGGGCGTTTATCGATTGATAGGCGCTTTTTTAATGCATGAAAGAAGGTGAAATTTTTGAGGAACCGCCCG